>NZ_JEMA01000910.1 GCF_001589285.1 Sorangium cellulosum
CGGAGGACGCGTCGCGGAGCGCCCCGGTCGCCACCGCGTCCGCCGCGGCTGTCGCGACGGCGAGCGCCGCGGCCGCGCCGGTCGCGCCGGTCGCGTCGGTCGCGCGCAGGACGGAGTGTCCTGCCGGCATGGTGCTCGTGCCGGGCGGCAAGTTCTTCATGGGCTCCGACGAGCCGGATTTCAGGCTGTGGCAGCCCGCGCACAAGGTGACGCTCGACACGTTCTGCATCGACGTCCACGAGGTGACAGCGGGCGACTACAAGGCGTGCTCGGACAAGGGGGAGTGCAAGCGGCCGCCGACAACGCCCGATTTCCCGAAGCAGGAAGGGGTGTCCGCCGCCGAGCACCAGAAGACGCTGACCGTCCTCGCCGAGCACTGCACCTTCGGCAAGCCAGGGCTCGAGAAGCACCCGATCAACTGCGTGCCGTGGAGCCTCGCGGACGCCTACTGCGACGTCCACGGCAAGCGCCTGCCGACCGAGGCCGAGTGGGAGTACGCGGCGCGCGGCTCCGACGGGCGCAAGTTCCCCTGGGGCGACGAGCCCGGGGACCAGACCTTCATGAACGCGTGCGGCGTCGAGTGCACGGCGTGGGAGAAGGCGCGGGGGCTCCGGCCGACCACGCGCATGTACGACGCCGACGACGGCTTCTTCGGCACGGCGCCTGTCGGCTCGTTCCCGAACGGCAAGACGAGGTTCGGCGCCGACGACGTTGTCGGCAACGTGTGGGAGTGGACAGCGGACTGGTTCGAGACCTACAAGGACGAGGAGCAGGTGAACCCGAAGGGGGCGCCGGCCGGCGATCGCAAGGCGATCCGGGGCGGCGGCTACAACGGCGGGGTCCCGCTCTGGCTCAACCCGGCGTTCCGCTACCACCAGGTCGCGACGGCGAGCGCGCCGGGCATCGGCTTCCGCTGCGTGACGAACCTGTAGCCGTGCCCGTCCCCGCGTCGCAGCTCGCGAACCCGTCGATCGCCGGCCCGCTCGGCACGCTCGCGTTCTCGCAGGTGCGGCCGCTGAGCTCGTCGCTCGCGCTGCGCGCGATCCGCTGGCACCAGAGCCTGGAGCGGCTCGGGGTGGTGCTGCCGTTCGCGATGGTGCACGACGCGGGGCTGCTCTTCTCGACGCCGCGCGAGCAGCTCGAGCTCGGCCCGCGGTGCGAGCCGAGGGAGCTCGCGACCCGGCTGCGCGACGCGGAGCGCATCCTGGAGGGGTACCGGGCGGTGCTGCGGGAGCTCGCCGAGAGCGAGGCGGCGCGGGGGGCGTCGCAGCTCCGGATGAACGACGATCTGGTCACGGTGGTGCTGTCGCGCCTGTTCGGCGCTGTCGCGGCGCGCACGCACACGCCGCCGGCGTACCGCGCGATGCTGCCGGTGGACGCGGCGCTCTTCGACGGGATCGAGCCGCAGCTCCGCGGGCTGTTCCTGTCGGCGCGGCGCGATTTCGAGCAGCGGGCGCTGGAGGCGCTCGACGTCTCGAGGCTCTACGTGCTCACGATGTCGGACGCGCTCGACATCGAGACGCTGCGGCTGTTCGGCATGCTGGGCTCGGAGGCGTCGGCCGGGGCGCTGGCCCAGGTCGACTTGCTCGCGGCGCTGTCGTCGCCGGAGGCGAACGACATCGTGAATTTCTCGCTGGAGATCCTGCCGAGCGTGCTCGAGACGAAGACGCGCCCGGCGGCGGGCACGACGGCGGCGCACGGGTACTCGGGGCTGGGCACGCGCGGCTCGATCGACAGCATGGTGCTGACGGAGCTCGCCTGGGACGACATGGAGCTCGCGCGCCGGATCGCGGACAACGAGGTGCTGTATTTCTCGCGCGAGCAGAGCCGGGACGAGCAGAAGCGCATTCATTACCTCTTGATCGACGCGTCGGCCTCGATGCGGGGGGACCGGCAGACGTTCGCCCGGGGGATGGCGATCGCGACGGGCAAGCGGCTGTTGCTGGAGGGCGAGGACGTGGCGTTCCGCTTCTTCGACGCGCGCCTCTACGAGCTCTACCGCGCGAAGAACGGGCAGCTCCCGACGGCGCACCTGCTGTCGTTCAAGGGGGAGCGCGGGCGGAACCCGGCGCGGGTGTTCGCGGAGCTCGCGACGGATCTCGACCTGACGCGGCACCACGATCCGCGGACGCCGGTGGTGCACCTGTTCACGCACGCCGCGCTCTACATTCCGCGGGACATGGTGCAGGCGGTGCTCAACCACGCGCACATCTCGGCGGTGTTCATGCTGCCTTCCGGGGGGCAGCTCGACCTCGACTACCTGGACATGCTCGACGCGCACTGGGTGGTCGACCACGCGACGGTGGCGAGCGGGGCGGCGCGGGCGAGCGCGGCGAAGGCCATTCTCGGGGAGAAGGACCGGCAGGACCGGCCCGAGGAGGGAGGTGCCGCCGCACGGCGCCCGGGGGCCCCGCCGAGCTCGCCTGTGACTTGAGCCTTATCCTGGAGGCATGAACGGAGCGGCTCGATCGCGGCGGCGCCTTCAGTGGTGCGCTATCAAGCCCAGCATATCGAACGGGCTCGCGTCGTACTCCTCCTGGGTCAGGAAGTTATCGAGGTCGAGCCACTCCATCAGGGGCCGGCATACCTGCACCTTCCACGGAGCCACGAGCGCCGCCATCTCCTCGGGGGTGCGCGGGTAGGCCTTGGTCCCGGCGAGGGACGCGGCGCCATTCACCCGCTGCGCCGCGGAGGCGCCGCGCGGCACGATGAAGCTGAGGGCCATCACGCTGCCGCGCACGCAGAACGCGTGCATCCTCCGCACGAGGTCGCGCGTATGCTCATCATCCATCAAGTACACGATACCGATGCACCCCACCGCGATGCGGCGCTCTGCGCCGAAGAACTGCGCCGCCGCCGTGAACAGCGGCGACGGCTCTCGAAGATCGGCCTGGACGTAGCGCATGTTCGGCCTGTCAGCGAGGAGCTTCTCGCCGTAGATCACGCTCACCGGATCGATGTCCGAGAACAGGATGCGCGCCTCCGGCAGGTAGTCGTTGAGGTGGCCCTGCGTCGGTAGCCCCGAGGCCAGATCGAGCACGTTCTCGATGCCCGCCTCGGACCATTGCTGTCCCACGAGCTGGATGAACCAGCGGTTGAGCTTCGCCCATTTCGGATAGGTCGGCAGAATCTTCAGTATCTCCGTGGCAGCGCGGCGATCCACATCGTAGTTGTGGTGTCCTCCGAGGACGTAGTCGTAAACCCGGCCGACGTGCGGCTTGCTGGTGTCGATCTCCATCGTCTCCCCTCCTTTCGAGTCTTCGCGGCGCGCTCGTCAGCGGCTGCGGTGCGAGAGAGCAGCCCCGCGCTGCGGGAGCTGGCTGCGACACACGTCGAGCCCCTCCCGCCGCAGCGCGTAAAGGATACCGCTTTGAAGGTTCGCCAGGACGACGATGCCCGCGAGGTGCGCTTCCTGATCGCTCAGCGCACGGGCGATCTCGGGGCGAATGCCGACCAGCACCGGGTGGGTGCCGAGGAGGTCGAGCGCGCGCGCGGTGCGCACGAGCGCGGTGACGGCCTCCGCGCCCATGGCCGGCACGCCGGTCACGTCGATGATCGCGGTGCGCGCTTGCCGCTCCACCACCTCTCGCAACAGGCACTCTGTGATCCTGTCCGCTCGCTCCGTGTCGAGCTTCCCGATGAGCGGGAGCACCAGGATGTGGTCGTACACCGGCATGATCGGCGTCGAGAGCTCCATGATCACGCGGCGCAGCTCGCGCTCGCGGTTCTGTATGGCGCGCTCGAGCGC
Organism: Sorangium cellulosum; assembly: GCF_001589285.1. Lineage (GTDB taxonomy): Bacteria > Myxococcota_A > Polyangia > Polyangiales > Polyangiaceae > Sorangium > Sorangium cellulosum_G. The sequence goes on from NZ_JEMA01000910.1 coordinate 3,749, forward strand.
GACCTGCATCTCGTCGCGCTGGACGCCTATCTCGCACCTCTCCTGCTCCGCCACCGCGTCCACGAGCAGCGTCAGGTAGTCGTTCACGCGCGCCACCCCCTCCAGCGCCTCGGGCGTCATTCCGGGCAGGCGCGCCAGCACCTCGCGCAGGAGCGCGCGGCTCAGCCCGAGGAGAGCGCGCAGCCCGAGCCCCTGCTGCCCGAGCTTGAGCCCGAGGGACAGCACGTGCGACGTGTCGCCGGCCGAGAGGAAATGCGACAGCTCGTCAAGGATCTGCTGCGCGACCTGCGGCAGTCGGAACGGTGGGAGGCCGCTGCGGTTGTGCGCGGCGTTGTCCTTGAGCACCCTCGCGGCGCTCTTCGCCAGCGCCTGGCGCTCCGGGTCGAGCCAGTTCTGCATCGTGAGATCGGCCTCCTTGGCCTTGACCAAGCCGTGTCGTATGGGCGCTCATGGTGTAGAAAAACAGGGCACTTCCGGGCCGCGCGACTGCCGCTGTGCGCCACCCGGACGTGGATCTCGGCGGCATGCCGCAATCTGCTTGCCATGCAGACGATTGTCGTGGCGTCGCAAGGTAATCCCCCCCTGGCTGCGGCCTCACGCCCCGTGCAGCCCTGCACATTACCAGGGTCGTGACCGTCTGTGATCCCTGACGAACTCAGCGGCGCGATCGCCGCGCCGGCGGGCCCGTACCTCGGCCCACAGGGGTGCATCCGGCATGATCAAGGCGTCGATGTCGTCTGATCATGCACCTGGCACCACGTCACCGGCGTGATGCCTTCGCGCTGGCCGGGTCGCGGCAGGGGTCGACCCCGCCCGATGCCGCCTGCGAGTCGGCGCGGGCGCGGCAGCACGCGGCGGAGCGGGCCGCCGAGGCTCGGGAGCGCGCTGCTCAGAACGTCGGCCGTGTCTGCTGCTGCGAGGGCAGCGTGTCGCCAACCTGCTCCACGCCACGACGCGGGTGCTGCTCACACCACGGCGGGATCTGCGCGTGCGAGTAGAGGTCACGAACGCAGGAGCACGGGTAGCGCTCCGTATCGCCGGCCGCGGTGCGCGCTACACCCGGTACACCCACCAGATCCGCAGCACGCGCTCCCGAACGTCACGCGTCAGCCGCACGCGGTACGACCCGACGCGCATGCGCAGCGTCACGGCGTCATCCTCTGGCAATCGGTAAAAGTCGCCCTCGCCTGCCTTCGCGAAGCGCTCGACGGCCTCATCAATCCGGGCGGCGTCCAGCCAGTGGAGACGACTCAGCGCGACCCGGGCGGGCAGGGTCCAGTCGACGACCCACATCATCGAGGACGGGCCGGCGTCCGCCCGCGGGCCCGCATGATCTCCTCGTACTCCGCCAAGGCGCCTTCGGCTTCCGCCCGCCGCCGGATCTCGGCCATCACCTCTTCGTGTGGGGTAAAGGGCCCCGCCGCTCCGGCCGCGACCGCCTCGCGCTCCTCGTCCGAGATCTGCTCGTCGTAAACCACCGGCGCCAGCCGGAACGCGCGGAGGACCGGATCCTCCTCGTCGCCGAGGTCGGGGGCCATCGCGGGGGCGGCGCTGTCTCGTCGGGGGCTCATGCCGAGAGGCTACTACGGCCCCCTCGCCGGATCGACGGCGCAGGGCATGAAAAATGCGCACAGCGAGCCGGAATGCGGGCTCTCAGCCGAGCCGTTCCCGTTCCCGGCGCGCCAGCTCGGCGATCGACGCGTCGACGGCGCGGGCGTCCGCAACGACGAGCTCCGCGGCCTCGGGGTCGTCCAGGTCCAGGCCGAGCCGGAGCATCATCGCGCTGTCGCGCGGCGGGACCGAGCGGAGGATCTCGGCGGCGGCTCAACCGTAGTACTCCGGCTCATTGCCCGACTACCGACCAGCGATCTGCTGGAGATCCGCAGCAGAACGGCCATGGGCCGGAAGGCGGTGCTGCGCGTTCCGGCGCAGCTAAGTGCCCGGATCCACGCCTTCGGGCAGAATTCGGGCAGAATTCCCCTGCCCCTCCCCTGCCCTCCCCTGCGGCCGCCGCCGACCCGGAGGCCGCGGCGGCGCTGGCTCTCGTCGGGCGGCAGCTCCTCGCGACGTCGCTCGGGTGGGACGCGCTCGAGGCCGCGGCCGACGAGCGGGCCGAGAACGGCGAAGGGGGCGATCGATGACGGCCGCGTCCGTGGTCCAGCGCGTCGGGTGCAAGAGCGGCCGCATCGCCCCGCTCGCGAGGCTCCCGTGGTGGCTCGGGGCCGCTGGCCCGACGCTCGACGAGCTCGCGGCCATGCCGCCGTGGTTCGCCCGGGCGGTGTTCGGCGTCGCGGTGATCCCGCTTCCGATCCTGCGCATCGTCGAGGCCGCGCCGCCGGCGCGCCGGCCAGAACCGCGTGAGCCGCGCCGGCCCCGCACGGCGCTCGGGAGCGGCGTGGTCAGGGTCGGCGGGGGCGCGCCCGCGCGCTGACGTGCGCGTCGCGCTGTCGAGGATACCCACCCGAGGTGGGCATCCTCCGCGGCCGTCTGCCTCTGCGCGGCGGGGGCAGACGGCCGCGAGAGCGGGGAACGGAGTAGGTCGAGATGAGATGCCTTCGGATGCTGGTGATGGCGGCGTGGTGTGGGCTCGGATGCACGGTGGTGGACCCGGGCGATCGTGCGGATCTCCGGGACGTCATCGCGTCACTGCCGCCTTCCCAGGTCGACGCGATGCGCCTGCTGACCATGAACAGCAACACGATCCAGTACCTGAGCAACCGGCCCGAGGAGGACCAGGTCGGCAAGTACGAGTGCCGGACGCGGATCGGCGACGCGTACGGGAGCTGGCAGCAACTCGGCCGGTCCCTCACCGTCGCCGAGCTCCTGAAGTGCCTACGGGCGCCGCAGCTCGAGGCCCAGTACGTCCCCTGCGCGAACGCCTGGGCGAGCGTCATGCAGAAGAGGGCCGACGCGTCCTTCGAGCGCCTGGGCCTGAAGGGCGAGTGCCGCTTCGTGTGGGACGTGAGGTACGAGCCGGACAAGCTGCCCGAGGACTGCGTCGACCCGGACACCATCACGCCCGACGACATGATCGACGCGATGATCGGCTACGCCGGGCGCGTGCCTCCGCCGCTCGCCGGCGGGCTGCCCGGCGGGTTCCTGGCGAAGCTGTGCAAGCTGCCGCTCGCCGACCACGGCGCCTGGGGCTGCCCCGAGGCTCCGGGGTACACGTCGGGCGCGGGCGGCGCGTCGAGCAGCACCGGCGGGGACTACCCGTGAGGGTTGCCGCCGTCGTTGCCGCCGCGGCCGCGCTCCTCGCCGGCCCCGCGGCAGCGCTGGAGCCGAGCAAGGAGCGGCGCTGGTCGGCCGAGCTCGGGGTGACGCACGTCGCCCTCGGCGACCAGCACCCGACCGGCGGCTGGACGCCCACCGCGGCGGCGCGCCGGTGGTGGCCAGCGTCGGAGCGCGCGCGGGTCTCTGCCGGCGTCAGCCTGGCTGCGTTCGACTTCTCGTCGCTGCGCTGGCTCGGCGTGCTCGCGGGGCCCGAGGCCGGCCTCGACTACAGGATCAGCGAGAGCTGGAGCGCGGGCGGCGCGCTCGCGCTGGACGCCGGCCGCGTGCCCGTCTGCAACAACTGGGACCTCTGCGTCCGGTTCTGGGGGTTCTTCCCGCGAGCGCGGGCTGGTCTCACCTACGAGGCCTCCCCCGGCGTGTCGACGAGCCTGGGTCTCGGGGTCCGCTACGTGAACACGCTGGCCTGGGAGGGTCTGAGCTGGGAGCCCGTCGCCTCGGCGCGCTTCGGCTGGTAGACGGGCGCCCCACCAAAAAAAAGACGCCACCCATCACATGGGTCCTTGCCAAGCGTACTCATATGAGTACACTAATTATCAAGAGGTGCGGCGATGAGCAAGGCGAGCGAGAGCAGGGCGGGAACGGTCGAGGTCTCCATCACCACCTTCGACAAGGGCGACGAGACGGTCCGGTTCACCGCGATCGGCGGCAAGATCACGGTCCAGGAGCTCGGGAAGAAGGCCGAGCCGATCGGGCTCGAGGCGGCGGTGGGGCGCATGGAGCGGCTGAAGCGCGAGGGGTGGGGCATCACCCACGAGCTGGTGGAGAGGCCGGCCTGGGCGGTGTGAACCAGCGGCGAGACGGCACGGCGGCCGGGCCACCCTGCGGGGTGGTGCCGGCCATGGGCCGTTGGGAGGAACCCATCATGAACAACATCGCTCGCGCCACTCACTCACCCGCCGCGCCCGTGCCTGCCGACATCTTCGTGGAGCTCCGGAGCATCCTCATGAGCGCCCGGATGTACATCGACGACCTCGTCGTTGAAGTCGACACGCTCACCAGCCTGGACCGCGGCTCGCGCACCGGCACGAGCCGGTCGATCGTGCGCCAGAGCGGCGACTGCGTGCAGGCGATCCTGCTGGCCGCCCAGCACATGGCGGCGGCCGAGACGAGGGCCTGCATCCCGCAGACGATGTCCATGGACGGCCGGGATCGGCAGCATTGGAAGCTCGCCCGGTTCTCGAAGGAGGTCAGGGGCATGCTCGAGGTGCTGGACGAGATCGTCGAGTTCGCCACCGCGGTGCGGTTCAAGCCGCGCACCCGGCGCCTCCGGGTGTTCGAGAGGATCGCCCTGCTGATCTCGCTGCTCCGTCATGCCGACCGCGACCTGGCCGCAGCCTGGACCACGCGCGACGAGGACCAGGCGCCGGATTCGTCGGTGCGTCCACGCGGAACCGCCGAAGCCCAGGCCGTGGTAGACGCGGGGCAGCATGGACAAGCTGAAAGCGCTGCGTGACAAGCACCTCGCCGAGGAGGAGGCGCTCATCCGCGAGGCCTTCGAGGCGACGGGGTGGAGGTTCCGCGAGGCTGCGCGCTGGCTCGGCCTCGCGACGCCGAGCTCGCTCCAGAGCGCGCTCCGCAAGTACCCGAAGCTCAAGGAGGAGGCGTCCGCGCGCGCCGCCCACGGCGACGGGTGATCGTCCCCCGGCTCATCATCGGCGCGGCGGTGCTGCTCGCCGCGGCCCTCGCCCGCCGCGACGCCGCCCACCGGCCGCTCGCCTGGGCCCTTGGTGGCGTGCTCGCCGGCGACATCGTGCGGGCGGCGCTGGAGTTCCCGCCGCAGGTCGAGCTCGCGCTCTACCTCGCCGCGCCGGCGCTGTCGGCCTGGTGCGCCCTCGTCGTACTGGCGCGCCTCGGGCGCTGGAGCGCGCCGGCGGCGCCGCTCGCCATCTGGGCCGCCGCGCTCTGGCTGGCGGTCGCCTGGCCGTGGTTCTGGCCGCGCGCGCCGCTCGCCGCGCACGTGGCGGCGGTCGTCGTCCAGGGCGCGGCCGNACGTGGCGGCGGTCGTCGTCCAGGGCGCGGCCGCGGTGTCGTTCTGGCGGTCGCCGCGCGCCGCGGGCGTCTCCGAGACCTGCGCGCTGGTGCTCGCCGGCGGGGACGTGCTCGCGCTCGCTGGGCCGCTGGGCTTCCCGGAGACCTGGGCAGAGCTCGGGTGGGGGTGGGCCGTCGTGGCGGCGCAGGCGGGCGTGATGGGGGCGGTGCTCGTCGTGCTCCAGGCGCGGAAGCTGCTCGCCCCGGCCAGCGGAGCGGCCCGCGAGGCCCCTACCGATCGATGACGCAGTCCTTCACGAGGACGTTCATCATGAGGCCGTCCACGCGCCCCTCGATCGTGACCCGCTCGCCGGCTGAGAGGCTCGACGCGGCGGACGCCTGATCGTCGGCCAGGAAGCACTGGACGGATGGGATCTCGAGCATCCCTCCGGTGCCGAGAACGACGTAGGGGTCCCCGGTGATGTCCTTCTTCACGTCGCGCACGACGCCGCTCGTGCGGATGACCTTCCCCTTGAAGGTCCCGTCCGCGCGAAGCTCGTTCCCCTTGTACTCGGAGAGCAGCACCTTGATCTCGACCGGCGTCGCGGGGTCGTACTTGCCCGGCGCCGGCTTGCTCGTCGCGTTGCTCGAGTTCTGCGTCGCGACGGCACCGACGCCGACGCAGAGGACGCAGCTACCGATGCCGAGGACCGCTACGCCGACGAGCGTGAGCAGGACGATGCCCGCCGCGCTCATCCCCTTCCGCGGTGGAGGCTGCGGCGGGGGCGGCGGCTGGCCCCACCCCGGGTGCTGCGGTGGGTAGCCTGGTGGCGGATAGCCTTGCGGCGGCGGATAGCCCGGCGGCTGTTGCATGGTCACCTCCCACGGGCAGGCTACGAGGCCGGCGGGCGGGAGTGCAAGATGCGCGCGTCCTGCTCGGGCAGCCTGAAGCCGACCGGGCGCGGCGGGGGCTCACTCTCGTGGGCGGCCTCGACCTCCGGGGGCGGCGCGCGCTCGCGCTGCATCGCGCGGAGGAGCAGCGCGAGGACAACGATCGCCGCGCTCTCCGCCATCGCGAGGAGCAGAAGAGCGGCGGCGACGACCGGCCACACCGCCGCGGCTCAGCCGAGCAGGTAGACGCCGGCGAGGCCCGCGCTGTGGATGCCGGCCTGAGCCCGCGCGGCGCCGCGCTGGCGGTCGATGATCATCGGCGTGCCCTCGGGCGGCGTCTCCTTGCGCTTGAGCGTCACGCGGCCGCCGGCGCGCTGCGAGGGCGCGTGGTCGGGCGACGAGGGATGCCTGGGGCGCTCGGTCGGGGGCACCGTCGGCGGGGGCTCCTCGACCGGTTCCTCCGGCGCGCGTGCGGGCGGGGGCGGCGGGCCCTCGGTCGGGATGATGTGACGACGCTCTTCGGTCTTCTTCATGGGGGGCTCCTCAGCAATCCGACGTGACCTGCACGACGGTGTGGCTCTCGGCGGTGACCTCGACGATCGTGTGCGCGTCCGCCGCTGCGCGCACCTCCGGGCACGGGATCGCCTCGTGCTCGCTCTCGCCCGGCCCCCCCAGACCGAGCGACACGAGCGCGCTCCCGAGCTGCGACAACAGGCCGAGCAGGTTCATGGCCGCGCCAGCACCTGCAGGTCGAAGGTCGTCGCGGCGACGGGGTTCGCGGCCCCGGCGATGGTCATCCAGGGCGTGATCCGCCACGTCCTCGCCGTGGCCGTGTCGGCCTCCTGGTAGCGGTACTCGACGACGAGCTCGTCCTCGGCCTGCTCCAGGATCGTGGTCGTCCAGGTCTCAGGCGTCGCCGGCGAGGCCCGCCGGTCCAGCGCCGAGAGCGCCACAGCCGTCACCAGCGAGAGGTCCGGGACGGCGTCGCTCGCGGCGATGACGAGGCGCAGGGCGACCGGATCGCGCGCGCCCTGCCGCGTGCAGTACTTCGGGATCGCGGTGGAGCAGCTCATGTCGGCGCGCCCCTCCTCGCCGGGACCCCGGCGCCGAGCGTGATCGCGTTGCCCGAGCCGTCGCGCAGCGTGCGCGTCCGCCAGGGCGTCGTGCCGTCGTCGTCGTAGGTGATGCAGCGGCCGCCGCCGACCGCGTCGACCTCCTGCCGGTTGTCGAGCGCCTTCCGGGCGATCTCCGCGTCGCTGGCGACCTCGGCGAGGGCCGCGGCGGTCGCGAGCCCGGCCTGCACCTCGGCCACGGCGGAGGCGTCCAGCGCGGCCTCGTCGACGGCGCCGGCGGCGAGCGTCATGGCGTCGCCGGGCGCGGCCAGGCCGCCCACGACGAGCTCGACGCTGGCGACGACGACACCGTCGGCCTCGACGAAGGCCTGGTAGCGCTCCGCGGCGCCGCCCGGCCACGTCGCCTCGTAGGTGCCCGGCTCGTCGATCTCGGACATGGGCTCGTCGAGCTGCGCGACCGAGCCGCGCGCGGCGTACGTGCCGTCCGCCCAGTCGTACCAGAGCCCGTCGGAGCGGCGGATCCGCACGGTCACCGTCGCCCCGCTGATCGGCGTGCCGTCGTCCGCGGCGTGCGAGTACGTGATCGGCTCGGGCGTCGAGGGGCGCGGGTAGGCCGTCATGGCTCCTCAGCCGCCCTCCGGCGGCTCGGCCGGGCCGACGTGCTCCCACTCCTTCGCGAGCCAATCCACGAGGTAGCCGATCGCTGAATCGTCGCTCAGCGTGTACGTGATCAACTGCTCCGGGGTGATCGGCCCACGCGCCACGGCGACGCCAGGTGGAAGGGCGTTGAGCTCGAGCTCGGCGCTTGACGGACCGACCCTGCGAAATACGTGCGTGGACATGTCATGCCTCCTCTGGCACTGGTTCGAAGATGATCGTCACGAAAGTGTCGACAGGGCTATTGGTGACGGTGCCAGACAGAATGACCTGCAGGGCGAACTCCTGGCCCTCCTCGAGGATGCCGGAGTCCCCGGTCACGTCCCCTGTCCTGTCGAGCACACCGCGGCTCATGGTGAGCGGCGTCGCGGTCGCCACGTCCGCCGCCACCGTGCAGAAGTTCAGCGTGTATCCGCCCGTGCCGTCGGCCGAGAATCCTGCTGTCGCGTTCGTGAGCATGAGTCGCGTAGCGCGCCCCCGGAACGGCATCCGGGCGCGCTTGACGCTCGTTGCCGCCACCGCGTTGACGTACCCGGCTGGGAAGAAGTACCTCGTGCCGGACGTGCCGAGCGCGTTCACGCCGCAGATCGCCCAGCTCGGCCCCGGCGCGCCCGCTTCCCCCGGCGGTCCCTGCTCGCCCTGGGCGCCCTGCGGGCCGCGCCGCCCTCCGATCCTGTCTGCGTTCGCCATCAGTCCACCCCTGGTGCCCACCGGCGCCAAACCGCGCCGAAGTCGATCACCCACCGCACCCGGCGCCCGTCGTCGACCGGCGGCACGCCAGCGATCTCGTGCATCCTCCGCCGCACACACTGCACGCCAAGCTCGTCTTTCTGCCCCCCGTCGAGGCCCCAGATCAGGTGCGTGCCGCGCTCTGGGTAGTCCTGCCCGGTCGCGTCGAGCACGGTCCAGACGTGCTCGGGTCCGCCGTACCCTGGACCGCCAACGAGCACCACGTCGCCACCGTGGAGCGCGGGCAGCCCGTCGCGCGCCTCGAGGAGCGCCTCGGCCCCGCGGGCGATCTCGACGAGGTCGGCCACGGCGCGCCCGGTCCGATACGGCGCGCGAAGGATCGGGTGCTGTAGGCCGAGCGCGCGCCACATCCCCCGCACCACGAGAGCGCACCCGGACAGCGTCGCGAGCTCGCGGGCGCGCTGCGGGATCTCGCCATCCCCGACGAGCCCGAGGTAGCGCTCGCGGGCGCTCGACATGCCCATGCCGTCGAGGCTCCGCGCCAGCTCGACGATGGGGCTCACGGTGTCCCCTTCTGCGGTGCGGCGATCACCGCCGGCGCCACCTCCAGCTCCAGCGCCGCGAGCCGGGCCTCGAGCACCCGCGCGCGCTGCCCGCGCGCCTCGGCCTCCTGGACCGC
>NZ_JEMA01000911.1 GCF_001589285.1 Sorangium cellulosum
GGCCACGACGCGCGCGAGCAGCGCGCCGTGGTGCACGCGGACCGCGATCGCGTCGCCCGGCGCCACCTCGCGGTGATCGCGGACCGCGCGGCCCGACGCGTCCGTCGCGATGGCGTAGCCGCGCGCGAGCACGCGCAGCGGCGACATCGCCTCGAGCCGGGCGACGTCCCTCGCGAAGCCCTCCCGCAGGAGGGCGACGTGGCGGTGAGCGGCCGCGGCGAGGCGCACCGACAGCGGCCTGAGCGCCCCGCGGGCGCCGGCGAGCACCGCGCGCGGGTGGCGCGCGGCGAGCCGCCGCTCGAGGCGCTGCAGCCCGGCGCGGTCCTCGACGAGGATCCGCTCCATGCGGCGCCGGAGCCGCGCCACCGCGTCGTCGATCCGCTGCTGCGGCTCCGCCAGGATCTGCGCGGGCGAGCCGAGCCGGGCGCGCTGCCGGTCGACGTCGGCCCGCGCGGCCCTGAGCCGGTGGGCCATCGCGCGGCGCATGCGCGCCTCGAGGTGCTCCAGCGCCGCGCGCCGCGCGACCGCGTCCGCGACGAGCATCTCCGCGGCCTGCGAGGGCGTGGCGGCGCGCGCGTCGGCGGCGAGGTCGGTCAGCGCGACGTCGATCTCGTGGCCGACGGCGCTCACGATCGGCACGCGCGCGGCCGCGACCTTCCGGACGACGATCTCCTCGTTGAACGCGCTGAGGTCGTCGGCCGAGCCGCCCCCGCGCCCCACGATGATCACCTCGATGCCCGGGAACTCCTCGAGCAGCGCGATCGCGCGCACGATCCGCTGCCCCGCGCCCGCGCCCTGCACCGGCGTGCGCGCGAGGATCAGCCGGGCGCCGCCGCGGCGGAACGCGACGGTCACGATGTCGTGGATCGCCGCGCCGTCGCCGCTCGTGACGACGCCGATGATCTGCGGATCGACCGGCAGCCTGCGCTTGCGCTCCGGCGCGAAGAGCCCCTCGGCGGCGAGCTTCTCCTTGAGGCGGAAGAGCGCCTCGAGCAGCGCGCCGCGCCCGGCGAGGCGCGCGTCGTCCGCGCAGAACTGGAGCCGGCCGCGCGGCACGTAGACGGTGGCGCGGCCCGTGAGCACCACGCGCGCGCCGTCGGCGAGCAGCTTGCGCGCGCGCGGCGCCGCGGTCCGGTACATCACGCAGTCGATCGCCGCCTCCTCGCTCTCGTCCTTGAGCGTGAAGTACGCGTGACCGCTGCCCACGACGCGCAGGCCCGAGATCTCGCCCTCGACGCGCACGTCCGCGGTCGACCCCTCGAGGATCCGCTTCAGCCGGCGATCCAGCTCCGCGACCGAGACCACCTCCGGCTCGGCGCCCTTCGGGCGGCGCGAGGGGGGCGGGCTCGCGAGCTCGCGCGGCTCGGCGGCGGGGATGACCGCGAACGAGAGCTCGGGCGGTAGTTCGCGGCGCTGCACAGGGCAGACCTACCCTTTTGCTCGGCCTGGGGAAAGACTCTCCGGCCTGATCCCGTGTCAGGGAAGCCCGCGGTCCGGCCCGCTGCGAGGCGCGGCGCGAGGCCGCTCCGCGACGGGGCATTCGCGCAGGCGCTTTCGTGTGATAGGGCCGGCTCGTGATCCGCAAGGTCCTCATCGCCAACCGCGGCGAGATCGCCGTCCGAATCCTCCGGTCGCTGCATGAGGCCGGCATCCAGGGCGTCGCCGTCTACAGCGACGTGGACCGCGGCAGCCTCCATGTCCGCCTCGCGGACGAGTCGTACCCCATCGGCCCCGCACCTGCGGCCGAGAGCTACCTCCGCATCGATCGCATCCTCGACGTCGCCCGGCGCTCCGGGGCCGACGCCATCCACCCCGGATACGGGTTCCTGTCGGAAAATCGTGAGTTCGCGGAAGCGTGCGAGCGGGCTGGCATCACCTTCATCGGCCCGCCCGCGAGCGCGATGGCCGCGATGGGGTCGAAGCCGGCGGCGCGCGCCAAGATGGCCGCGGCCGGGGTGCCCATCGTCCCCGGCGGCGACGCCGCGACCGCCGCGGAGGCGCAGGTGCTGGCCGAGCGGCTCGGCTACCCGGTGATGCTCAAGGCGGCGTTCGGCGGCGGCGGCAAGGGCATGCGGCTCGTGCACCGCCCGGAGGACCTGCCCGCGGCCTACGAGCGGGCGCAGAGCGAGGCCGGCCGCGCGTTCGGCGACGCCACGGTCTACCTCGAGAAGGCGATCCTCCGGCCGCGCCACGTCGAGATCCAGGTGCTCGGCGATCGCGAGGGCAACCTCGTGCACCTCTTCGAGCGCGACTGCTCGATCCAGCGGCGCCACCAGAAGGTCGTCGAGGAGTCCCCCTGCCCTGCGGCGAGCCCCGAGCTCGTGCAGCGCATGGGCGAGGTCGCCGTGCGCGGCGCGCTCGCTGTCGGCTACCACTCGGCGGGCACGTTCGAGTTCCTCCTCGCCGAGGACGGTTCCTTTTACTTCCTCGAGATGAACACGCGGCTCCAGGTGGAGCACCCCATCACCGAGTGGACGACCGGTATCGACCTCGTCGCCGAGATGGTGAAGATCGCCGGCGGCGAGCCGCTCTCCCTGAGTCAGCAGCAGATCGCGCGGCGCGGCGCGTCGATCGAGTGTCGCATCTACGCGGAGGACCCGAGCTCCGGCTTCCTGCCGAGCCCCGGCACGCTGACGACGCTGCGCCCGCCGGCCGGCCCCTGGGTGCGGGACGACAGCGGCTTCTACGAGGGCTCCACGGTCCCGAGCCACTACGACCCGCTGATCTCGAAGCTCTCCGTGTGGGCCCCGGATCGGCGCGGCGCCATCGCGCGCATGCGGCGCGCCCTGGCCGAGTACGCCGTCGCGGGCATCCGGACGAACCTCTCGTTTCACGAGAACCTCCTCGCGCACCCCGAGTTCCAGGCCGGCCGCTACGACACGGGCTTCATCGCCGAGCACACGGCGGAGCTCTGCGGCCCCACCGCGGTCCCTCCCGACGAGGAGGCCTCGCTCGCCGCCGCCCTCGCCATCGCGGCCGCGCAGATCGATCGGCGGCCGGCCCTGTCCAGCGCCCCCGCGCCGGGCGCCCCGCGGCTGTCGCCCTGGGTCCTCCGCCACAGGGCCTTCAGGTGAACCACAGGGCCTTCAGGTGAGCCCTTTCGGGTACCCCGCTGTCGCTCCTCGCGGCCTCGGGGTGCCCCTTGCGCCCACCCCCCGCGGAGGGCGCGCGGGCGAGCTCTGATGTGCCTCTGACGTGCACAGCGCGAGACGAAGGGCGAGCGAACGCGCGACACGCCGCAGCACGCGGCGACGCGCGATGCCTTCCGAGGAGCCCGAAAAGAAAACCGACAGCGCGCACCTACGCAACGCGTCGCCCAAAGTCTCCTCTCGCTCTGGTCTCGCTCGATGCTATCCTACCCCGAACTTTTCGGCTGGGGTGGAGGTGCGATGGGACGCGAGGCGAAGGGCCAGAAGGACCCTCTTGAGGCCGTCGCCACGCTCCCACCGCTCGAGGCCCGCGCGCACGAGCCTCCGCCCGCGACGGGGTGGCCGGCCGCGCAGCGCGCCGACGAGCCGGCGAGCGACGCAGCCGCAGCGTCGTCCCCGGATTCCCTGTCTTCCCCGGTGGCGCGATGGTTCGACGCGACCCCGCCCGACGCGGCGCCGGCGGGGGTCGCGCGCCCGCGGCGGATCTGGTCGATCCCGCTCCTCGTGGCCGCGCTCGTGCTGGTCGCGACCGCGCGCAGCGTGACGGTCCGCGCGCTCCTGCCGCTCGCCCTCGTCGCGGCGGCGGTGGCGCTCCTCGCGCGGGGGCGGCGGCGCCTCCTGCCCCCCGCGCAGGCGACCCGGCGCGGGCTGAGCCTCGACGGCGACCAGCTCGCCCTCCAGGGCAAGGGCGGCGCAGCGCAGCACGTTCTGCTCGCGACGCGCGAGCGGTTCGGCGTGACGCTCCTCGCGACCCCGCGCCGCGATCGTATCGTCGCCCTGCTCAGCTCCGGCGCCGGGATGTCCTCGGTCGGCGCCAGCTTCGACGGTCCGTCGCGACGCACCTTCGCCCCGCTGCTCGACCGCGCGTCCGTCGTGGGCTCCGACGACGTCGGGCTCGAGGCGATCGGCCCGGACGGCGAGCCGATCTCGCTCGGCCCCGCGGCGCTCGCCGCGCTCCTCGACGAGCTCACGGCGCGCTCGCCCGGGTGCCTCGATCGCTTCCTCGCGACCGACGCGCGCGGCGCGACGCTCAGCCTCGACAGCCTGGAGCTCCGCGCCGGCGGCCGCGTCTTCGACCTGACAGCGCCGCTCGAGTGGCGCGCGTTCGTGTTCCAGGAGGCGCTCGGCCAGGCGCTCGCTGTCTACCAGGGCACCTGGGTGCGGCAGGGGACGAACGAGATCGTCCTCGTCTGCCTGCTCCCGGCGATGACGCCGGCGCACGACGCGCCGAACGCGTCCCTCGGCCCGCTGGATCGCGGCGCGCTCCGCGACCTCCGGCTGATGCAGGGCTCGCCGGAGAGCCCGCCGCCCGCGGATCAGCGCGTGGCGATCGATCGCCTCCTGATGGTCCCGATCCGATCCGCGCTGGACAAGGCGCCCCGCCCTGCCGCGCAGGCGCCGCGCGCGCGCGCATGAAGCACGACGACGCGCGCGCCAGGGTTGCCCTGACGGAACGACTCGGGCGAGCTTTGACATCGGGCTTCGCTTGACGCGCGCGTTCGGGCGCGGGTAAACCGCGCCCGGTACTCGGTCGATTCAAGTCACCACGTCCCACACGAGATCCGGAGGCGATCCATGGCCGTCGATATCCAGAAACTGTTCAACGAGGAGCTCCCCGCTGCCCTGGCGAAGAATTCGGACACGGCCAAGCAGATCGGCGGGAAGTATCAGATCAACGTGACGGGCGACGGCGGCGGCGAGTGGCTGATCGACCTGGCGAGCGCCACGCCCAGCATCGCCCCCGGCAACCCCGGCAGCGCGGACGTCACGATCGCGCTGACCGCCGAGGACTTCCAGAAGCTGCACGAGAACCCGCAGGCGAACTCGATGCAGCTCTTCTTCGCGGGCAAGCTCAAGGTCACGGGCAACCAGATGCTCGCGATGAAGCTCCCGAAGCTCTTCCAGCTCAACGCGGGCTGATCCAGGCGACGGCGGCTCGCTGGGCGCCGCCGCGCGCCGCGGCGGGCTGCCGCCGGGGCGCGGCTGCCCCCCGAGGCCCGGCCGGGCGCCGGGACGTGCGGCACGACGGACATCACCGCCGTCTCTTTTCCTCCCCACCGCAGCTCGCGCAGGACAAAGAGGTCGCCATGCGCCCGCTCACCGACACGCGCGTCCTCGATCTCTCGAGGCTCCTGCCGGGGCCGTTCGCGACCCTCGTCCTCGCGGATCTCGGCGCGACCGTCGACAAGATCGAGGACCTCGCCGGCGGCGACCTCCTGCGCCGCATCTCCCCGCAGATCGCGGGCGAATCGGCGGCGTTCCAGCTCCTGAACCGGGGCAAGCGCAGCGCCCTGCTCGATCTGAAGAAGCCCGAGGGGCGCGACGCCTTCCGCCGGCTCGCCGCGACGTACGACGTGCTCGTCGATCAGTTCCGCCCGGGGGTGCTCGATCGGCTCGGGCTCGGCCACGAGGCGCTGCGCGCGGACAACCCGCGGCTCATCGTCTGTGCGCTGACCGGCTACGGCCAGACCGGCGCCCTGGCCGAGCGCGCGGGGCACGATCTGAACTACGTCGCGCGCGCCGGGGTGCTCGGCGCGCAGGGGCCCGCGGAGGGCCCGCCGCAGGTGCCCGGCTCCCAGGTCGCCGACGTGAGCGGCGGCCTGTGGTGCGCCGTCGCCGTCCTCGCCGCGCTGCGGGAGCGCGAGCGCACGGGTCGGGGCGCGGTGCTCGACATCGCCATGACCGACGGCGCGCTCGGCTTCGCCCTCCCGTCGCTCGCCGCGGCGCTCGCGGGCGGCGCTCGCGCGCGCGAGGGGAAGGACGACGACGACGGTGGGCGCGCGCGCGCCGCGGGCGACGAGCTGCTCACCGGCGGCATCGCGCCGTACAACACCTACCTCTCGAAGGACGGGCACGCGATGGCGCTCGCCGCGCTCGAGCCGAAGTTCTGGGCCTCGTTCTGCGAGGGGGTCGGCCTCGATCCGGACCTCGGCGCGCTGCTCCCCGGGCCGCATCAGATCGAGCTCAAGCGCAAGCTCGCCGCCGTCTTCCGGGGGAGGACGCGCGCCGAATGGGAGGGGTTCTCCGCCGAGCGCGACTGTTGCCTCGAGCCGGTCCTCGACCCGCGAGGCGCCGCGGCCGATCCCCACCTCGCGTCGCGCGAGCTCCTGTTCGAGATCGCCTCGCCGCGCGGCCCGATCCCGCAGATCAGGACGCCCGTCACGCCGCGGGGGGTCGCGTTCGCGCCGGCGCCCGGCGCCGGAGAGCACACGCGCGCCGTGCTCCGCGATGCGGGCTTCTCGGACGCCGACATCGACGCGCTGATCCGCGCCGGCGCGGCGCGCGAGGCGCGCTGACCGCCGGCGCTCGGCCTCGCGTCGCTCGCGTCAGATCTTCTTCAGCTCGTCCACGAACTCCCAGTCGGCGATCAGGTGCTTCTTGAGCAGCAGCGACAGGAGCGCCGCGAACATCGCCTCCCAGCGCACGTTGTTCCCGAGGATCTCGCTCGCGTCGGCGCCGTGCGAGACGGCGCGGAGCGCGGAGACCAGGTCGCGCGCGGTGAGCCCCGGGTCGTCCGCGGCCGGCGGCGGCGGCGGATCGGACTGGGCTGCGGCCCGGGGGGTGGGCGCGGCCTGGCGCTGCGGCTTGCTCCCGCGCGCGGGGAGCGTGATCGTCGTGCCGTCGAGGAGCGTGAGCGAGACCATCCGGCGCCGGCCGCGGCCTTGCGGCGCGGGGATGTTGCGCACCTCGCGCTCGCTCGGAGGCTCGTCGCCGTAGTCCGGCGCGGGCGCGGGCGCGGGCTCGGGCTCGGGCTCGGGACGGCTCTCCGGGACGCTGCGCGCCGTGGCGCTCGTGCGCCCGAGCACGGCGCCGAGGAGCGCCGCGGCCGGCGTGCTCGGCGCGGGCGCCATCTCCATGCTCGGCGCGGTCTCGCTGGCGGGCGCCACGGGCCCCGGCGCGGTGCTCGGCCGCAGCGTCTTCCGGCGCTCCGACGGCGTGGCCGGCGCGGACTGCGTGGCCGGAGCGGACTGCGTCGTCGGCGCGGACTGCGTGGCCGGAGCGGACTGCGTCGTCGGCGCGGATTGCGTGGCCGGAGCGGCCTGCGCCGCCTGCGCGGATTGCGCCGCCTGCGCGGCGGCGAGCAGCTCGGGCGACGGCGCCACCTTCAGCGTCGGCCGCGAGCGCTCGTCGGGGCGCCCGCGGATCTGCCGCTCCTCCGGGCGAGCGTGGACCTCCCGCTCCACAGGCCGCTGCGCGGGCCGCGGCGCCTCCCATCCCATCTCGTCGTCGAGGGCGCCCACGTCGTCGGCGTCGACCTCCGAGGTCTCGATCGCAGGCAGCGCGTCCTCGACGAGCCGGGCCCCGGAGCGGAGCGCGGGCCTCGTCAGCAGCAAGGGCTCGGGCGTCGACGCGACCTCCTCCGAGTGCCTCGCGGTCTCCGGCGCCCTGGCGAGCTCCGAGGACGGCGGCGGATCGACAGGCCGCGCCCGCGACTGCGGCTCGCTCGCCTGCGCGCGCTGCGCGGGCGCGGGCGGCGGCGCCGAGCGCGCCCGCGCCCCGTAGTAGACCCGGATCGCGTTACGGATGTCGCTCGGCGGAGCGATCATCGCGCGCACGGGCAGCCCGGAGAACGCCATGCACTCCTTCATGCCGTCCTCGTTCGTCGGATCGTCCATGGCGACGTAGAGCGTCTCGCCCTGGTTGCGGACGTGGCGCACGTAGATCGGCACGAGGCAGTACCGCTCGGCCACGTCGTGCGGCACGAGGTTGAGCAGCTGCCGCGAGAACTCGATGTGGAGCAGCGACACCCAGGGAACGGCGAGCTGGTGCGACAGGATCTGCGTCAGCTGGGTCTCGTTGATGAGACCTTGCTCGACGAGGAGCGTCCCGAGCCGCCGCCCGTCCGTGCGCTGCATGTCCAGGGTGCTCTCGAGGGCCTCCTGGGTGATCATCCGCGCGTCGACCAGGAGCTGACCGAGACGTAGGCGAGGCGTAACCATCGCGCCCGAGGTTACCCCAAGTGGGATCCAGGACCTAACAGACGGCTGGACGAGCCCCCCCGCCCCCCTCCCGGCCGCGCCCCGGGGGCCGGCGCCGACCTCGACTCCAATCGCTATCCCGAACGTGGTAAGGTCCCGCGCGTGTCCACAGTGGTCTGCCCGCAATGCGCGAATCCGTGCGAGCAGGCGCACAAATTCTGCCCGGTGTGCGGCTTCCCGATCTCGGAGTTCAACCGGACGTCCGACGACCCGCTGATCGGCACCACGCTCCCGGGCAACTACGTGATCCTGGAGCTCGTCGGGGTGGGCGGCATGGGGCGCGTGTACCGGGCCGAGCAGAAGGCCCTGGGGCGCACGGTCGCCGTCAAGATCATCCACCCGCACCTGCTCGGCGACGAGAGCGCGTCGGTCCGGTTCATCACCGAGGCGCGCGCCGCGAGCCGCCTCAACCACCCGAACTCCGTCGGGGTCATCGACTTCGGCAAGAACGGCGGGCAGCTCTACCTGGTCATGGAGTTCCTGCGCGGGCGCGACCTCGCCCGCGTCGTCTACGAGGACGGCCCGCTCCCCTTCCGCCGCATCGTCGACATCCTCTGCCAGGTGCTCGCGGCGCTCTTCGAGGCGCACCACCTCGGCATCATCCACCGCGATCTCAAGCCCGAGAACATCGTGCTCGAGCCGATGCGCTCGGGCGGCGACTTCGTGAAGGTCGTCGACTTCGGCCTCGCGAAGATGAAGGCGGAGGTCTCGACGACCAACATCACGAGCCCGGGCATCGTCTGCGGGACCCCGGACTACATGGCCCCGGAGCAGGGGCGCGGCGATCCGATCGACGCGCGGAGCGACCTCTACGCGTGCGGCGTCATCCTGTTCCAGCTCCTCACCGGCCGGCTCCCCTTCGAGGCCGAGTCGCCGACGCAGGTCGTGCTGATGCACCTCTCCCTGCCGCCGCCGGATCCGGCGCTCGTCGCGCCCGAGCGCGACATCCCCGAGCCGCTCGTCGAGGTCACGCTGCGCGCGCTCGAGAAAGAGGCCTCGCGGCGCTACCAGTCCGCGGACGAGTTCTCGGCCGCGCTCCGGTCGGCGGTCGGCACGTTCGACACGCCCTCGGGCCGCTTCTCGTTCGCCGAGGCGACGGTCATCTGCGGCGCATGCCGCGCCATCGTGCCGCGCGGCCAGAAGTTCTGCGGCGAGTGCGGCGCCCGGATCGCGCAGCCGCACTCGCCCGCACCGGCGCCGCGCGCCGCGCACGGCGCCGCGCCCCCCACCGCCCGGCGCGATCGCGCGCCCTCGGCGCCCCCGCTCCCGCTGCCGTTCGCGGCGCGGGAGGACGACCTCGCGTGGCTCGACGGCTGCCTCGCCGACGTCGAGGGCTCGGTCGTCGCCGCGCGCATCGTGGGCGAGCACGGCGTCGGCAAGACGCGGCTCCTCCGCGAGTTCCTCGACGTCGCCGCGAGCCGGGGCGACGTCGTGATCCAGACCGGCCCGGATCCGTGGGGCGCCGAAGTCGGCTACTACGCGCTCCGCTGGGCGATCGCCGGGCTCGCCGAGCTCCCGCCCGACGGCGGCAACGCGTCGGACTGGAGCGGCGCGACGCCCGAGGCGCGGCGCGGCCTGCTCGAGATCTTCGGCAAGGGCGACCGCGGCAGCGACATGCGCAGGCACGCCTGGAACAAGCCGTCCGCCGGGGGCCTGTCGCCCGACGACCGGCGCTTCATTGCCGCGGAGGCGCTGCGCTGGGCGCTCTCGCGCGCGCAGCAGGCCGCCTTCCCGCACCGCGTCCTGCTCGCGGTCGACGATCTGCACGCCGTCGACGGCGCGAGCCGGAACGCGTTCGCCGACGTGATCGCGGAGCCGCCGCTCGCGGCGCTGCTCATCGTCGCCAGCCACACGCCGGGCTTCGATCCCGAGTGGGGCGGGGCCGTGCGCACGCTCGGCGGCCTGCCGAAGGACACAGCGCTCTCGCTCCTCCGGAGCAGCGTGAGCCTGGATCACCGCGGCGCCCGCAAGACGCCGCCGAGCGCGGGCGGGGCGCGCCTGTCGCCGCGGCGCGACGCCGCGGACGGCGCGACCGATCCGGCCGCCCTGGGCCTCCCGCCGAGCGCGGCGAGCCCGTCCGGCCCGGGCGGCGAGGCGGCGACGGTGCCGCCGCTCTACATCGACCAGCTCGTCCGCTACACGCTCGAGGGCGGCAGCGACCCGCCCGCGCGGATGGCCGACCTCGTCGCCGCGCGCATCGAGCGGCTGCCGCAGGACGCGCGCCGCACGCTGCAGGCGCTCGCGGTCATCGGCGACGCGGCCGACCGGCCCACGCTGCAGCGCCTGCTCCCGGACATCCGCGCCTTCGACGACCTGCTCGGCAAGCTCGTCGCGGCGGGCATGATCGAGGAGCGCGCGAGCGGCATCCGCACGACGCACCCGCTCCTGCGCGACGTGACGCTCGCGACGATCCCGGCCGGCGTCCGGCGCGACCTGCACGCCAAGGCGACGTTCGACAGCGCGGGCGACCCGCTCGCGCTGCCGATCGAGGTGCAGGCGATCCACGCCTACCACGCGCAGAACGCGTTCGTCGCGCTGATGCTGCTCGAGCAGGCGGCGGATCGCGCCGCCGCGCGCGGGGACAACGCCGGCAGCGTGCTCGCGCTGCGCCGCGGCCTCGACCTGGCGCGGCGGGAGATCTTCCGCGGCGAGCTCGACGACCCGGTGCGCGCGGTCCTGATCTTCAGCCGCAAGCTCGGCGAGGCGCTCGCGCGCGCGGGCGACCTGACCGACGCCGACGGCGTGCTGCGCGAGGCGCTCGACCTCGCCGGCCCCGGCGGCCCCGATCGCGCGCTCGTCCTGGGCGCGCTCGCGCACGTGGCGCACCAGCGCGAGCGCACGAGCGAGGCGTCGATGTACCTGCGGGAGGCGATGGACCTCGCGCGGCAGAGCGCCGACAGCGACGTTGTGCAGTCGCTCGACAAGATGCGGCGCGAGTGGATGTCGCGCTGAGCGGGGCACCGTGAACGGCGAGGAACGAGCGCAAGGGCCCCGATCTCCGGCGAACGCAGCGGCGGCGGCCGAGCGCGCGCCGTTCATCGCGCGGTGGGACCTCGACAAGACCTACCTGCGCACGGACTTCGACACGCTGCGCGATCTCGTGCGGACCGCGATCGAGCGGCCGGATCAGAAGCGCACGGTGCCCGGCGCGGCGTCGCTGCTGCGCGAGCTCGGCCGCGCCGGGGTCGAGACGCACATCCTCTCTGGCAGCCCGGAGCAGCTCCGCTCCCGCATCGAGCAGAAGCTGCGGCTCGACGGCGCGCGCTGGGCGTCGCTCACGCTGAAGCCCAACCTGCAGAACATCCTCCGGCTGCGCTTCCGCGCGCTGCGCGGCCAGCTCGGCTACAAGCTGCCGGCGCTGCTCCAGCGGCGCTGCGAGCTCCCGAGCCAGCGCGACCCGAGCGGCGCGCTGATCCGCGAGGTGCTCCTCGGCGACGACGCCGAGGCCGACGCGTTCGTCTATTCCCTGTACGCCGATATCTGCGAGGGGCGGGTCACCCCCCTGGAGCTCGGCGAGGTGATGCGGCTCGGGCACGCCTACGACGACACCATCCTCGATGCGACCCGGTTCGCGAGCTACGTGGAGAAGGGCCCCGTCGTCGAGCGGATCCTCATCCACCTCGACCGGCAGTCCTCCCCCTCGGACTTCCGGATCTTCGGGGACCGGGTGGTCCCCTTCTACAACTACCTGCAGGCGGCGTTCGTGCTGCACGAGGACGGCCGCATCGGCGCGCACGCCGTGCTCCGCGTCGCCCAGGATCTGGTCGTGGCCCACAACTTCGACAGCGCCGCGCTCGCGCGGAGCTACGTCGACCTGTCGCGCCGCGGGCACGTCTCGGGCAGGGGCATCGCGTCGCTCGAGGCTGCCTACGGCGAGCTCGCGCAGCGCAGGGCCGCGGGCGCGAGCGACCTCGGCGCGATGATCACGGAGCTCACGCGGCTCTGCGGCGACCTGCGCCCCGCGGTGAGCCGGCCGCACGCGGCGATCGACTACCGCGCGCTCGCCGTCGGCCACAACCGCCGCTCGAAGCGCCGCCGCTGACGCGCCCCGCCCTCGCTCGACCCGATCCGCGCGCCTACAGCCAGGCGTTGTTGAGGATCTCGCCGACGCCGCCGGCGCCCGGCACGATGTACTGGATGTTGTTCAGGCCCCGCTCCTCGTCCCAGTGCGTGCCCGGCTCGGTCTTGAGGACGCGCGCCGGCGAGAGGCCGCGATCGAGGCGCAGCGCGTAGATGATGGTGTCCGGGTGGGCGTCGGTGACGCGGCGGAGGTACTCGGGCGTGACGATGAGGTGCATGGTGATGCACTTGGCCGGCCGCCCCTCGAGCGCGGTCTTGTAGTAGGAGAGGGCGCTGACCATGGATGAGCCCGTGGCGCCCATCGGATCGGGGAAGAGCACGTGACGGCCCTCCACGTCGCGGCCGATCTTGGCGTCGTGCCATGTCGCGCCGACGACCTCGCCCTGCTCGTTCGTCTGCCGGCTCATGAACAGGTGATCTTGCCGGACCAGCGCGGGGTCGAGGACCTCGTTCAGGAGCTCGTAGACGACCTGCGAGGGCATCGTCCCGGCGCGCGCGATGCCCACCGTGACCACCTTGGTGGCGCGCGAGAGCGCGGTGCCGCGGTAGACCGCCTCCGGGTGGGACGAGATCATCCGGGTCGGGACGTCCACGCGCGCGCGCCCCAGCTCGGCGGCGAAGACCGCGCGCGCCAGGATCTGGTAGAGAACGCCGACGAGGCGCCCGACGTCGGGCTGACCCGTCTCCGGAGAGCAGGCTCGAGCCAGCAGCGTCCATGCGAGTGGGTCATCGAGGAGGTGCACGCTCGGCCCGTACCGGTGGGCGATTTCGGGGGGCCGGAATCGACTCTCAGCGTACGCAACGTCGACCATCGTTTTTCTGTTACACTACCTGGCCCGGCGCGGGGTATTCCTCCGGGTGCGCGCCGGTGCCTCTCCCCGGGGAGCGAAGCGGTTTTCGAAGCGATGAGGGCGCCCGCCCCAGCGGGTCGGCCGGTGGACTTGCAAAGGAAGGGATGTTCGGTGGATAGCGACCTTGCCGAGTCGGTTGCGGCGCTCAAGGATGCCTTTGCCCGAAGAGGCATCCCTGCGAGGTTCGGAAAGGCGGCTCCAGCGGTGGTGGAAGAGCTGCGCAGGACGCTGCGGGTGCCCGCCAGGTACCGTGCTTTCCTGCAGGAGGCAGACCCGCTCGACGTCGAGACGGTGACGCCGGTCGAGCGCGTACGCCTCATCCCTTCGGAGAAGCTCGTGGCCGAACAGCAGGCGAGCGGGGGCGAGAGCTCCCTCGCGGGCTGGCGCAAGAGCTGGATCCTCATCGCGCGCAGCGCCCTGCTGGGAGACCCTTACTTCCTCGACATCTCGAAGCTCGACGCCGAGGGGGACTGTCCCGTGTTCACCTGCATGACCGGGACCGACTCGCTCAAGCCGGAGCTCTGCGCGTCGAGCTTCCAGCAGTTCCTGCGCATCCTCGCGACCTCGATGGAGGTCGCGTCCGGCTTCGGCGAGAGCGGCCTCGACGACGAGGACGAGGCGATCTTCCGCGAGGCGCTCGCGCCGAAGATCAAGACGATCGACTCCGCGGCCCTGCGCGCGGGCCACTGGACGTGACGGAGCGTCCACGGCGCGCCGCCCGCCGGGCGCGCCGTGGATCGAGCTGACCGTGCCATGGCCAGGTGCCCGGCTTGCAATGCAGAGAACCCGGGTTCCGCCCGGTTCTGCGTGTCGTGCGGCGCGTCGATGGCCGCGCCGGTCGGCCCGGCGCCCTCGGCGCCTCCTGCGCCCCGCGCGCAGGCGACCGTCCCGGGCCAGCCGCTGACCGAGGCGCTGCTGCCCGAGGATCCAGCGCACCGCGTCAACCAGCCGGCCTTCGGAGCCGGCGGCGCGAAGTTCCCGCCGGCCTTCGGGAGCGCCGTGCTCGCGCCGGCCTACGGAGATGGCGCGAGCGCGGCGGCGGCGCCGCACGTCGTGCCGGCGCCGCTGGCGGGCTCGCTCCCGCGGCGGGTTCCAGGGGGTCACCTGCCGGCGGGGACGCTCGTCGATCAGAAGTACGTCGTCGAGCGGATGCTCGGCGAGGGCGGCATGGGGGTCGTCTACCTCGCGCGGGACGTCCACACGGGGCTGCACGTGGTCCTGAAGGCCGTGCGGCAGGAGCTCGGTCACCGGCCCGACGTGCGCGCGCGGACGCTCGCCGAGGGCCGCGCGCTGGCGCAGATCGATCATCCGAACGTCGTCCACCTGAAGGCCGTGGTCGCGGAGCGGGACGATCTCTGGCTCGTCATGCAGTACATCGACGGCGCGAGCCTGGAGCAGACGCTCGCCAGGTACGCCGAGGACCGCCGGCCGATGCCGCTTCCCGAGGCGCTCTCGATCTTCCGGCAGATCGCCGCCGGCATCGCGGCCGCGCACCGCGAGGGGGTGATCCACCGCGATCTCAAGCCTGCGAACGTCCTGATCCGCCGCAAGGACGGCGTCGCGAAGGTCACCGACTTCGGCATCGCCAAGGCCGAGGCCGACGCGCTCGCGGGGCGCGGGATGACCAAGGGGATCATCGGCTCGCTCTATTACATGTCGCCGGAGCAGGTCCTCGGGCGCCGCGACCTCGACAAGCGGGTGGACATCTACGCGCTCGGCGTCGTGCTCTACGAGATGCTGATCGGGCAGGTGCCGTTCGACGCCGAGAGCGACGTCGAGATCATGCGGCTCCACGCGGAGGTGCCGCTCCCCAGCGTGAGCGCGGTGCGGCGCGACGTCCCGCCGGAGCTCGACGCGTTCCTCCGGAAGGCGTGCGCCAAGGACAGGGCCGACCGCTTCTCGAGCTGTGAGGAGGTGCTCGCGGCGCTCGAGGCGATCGCGCGCCCGGCGCCGGCCGCGACCGTGGCGCCGCTCGGCGCGTCGAG
>NZ_JEMA01000912.1 GCF_001589285.1 Sorangium cellulosum
CTGGGCGGGCGCCGCCCGCGGATCCGCACGAGCACGGCGCCCCGCGCGACGACGAGCTCCTCCCCGCGCGGGCCGGCCGGCCCCTGGCGCGCCGTCCAGAAGGCGGGCGGGATCCTCTCCTCCCCAGCGGCCGCGGGCCCCTTCTCGAGCAGCGCGCCCAGCACGCGGGCGGCCTCGCGACCGCGGCCGAGGCCGCCGGAGCGCACGAGGGACGTCACAAGGCGCGCGCCGGCGTCGAGCGCCGCGATCGCGCGCCACCCCGGGTCCGAGAGCGCCGCCTCGAGCGGCTGCGTCCCCGCGCCGAGCCAGGCGAGCCGGCGCCCGAGCGGCCGCGTGAACCCGTCGCTCGCCGCCCAGGCGCGGAAGTCCGCCGCGGCCATGGGCAGCTCGTGCTGGTAGAGCTCGCCTTCGAGCTGCCGTCGCGTCACCCAGCGCCGCCCCGTGCCCGGGTCCATGACCTGGACGAGGCCGCCGTGCCGGCGCCAGATCACGACGAGGTGCAGCGGCCCTGTCGACTGCCGCACGATCGCCAGCGCGGGCAGCGCCTGGGCCTCGTCGAGCAGCACGTGCTCGGGCGGGACGAGGATCTGCTGGGCAACGAGCCCGAGCTGCTCCGCGAGGTCCTCCAGCGTGTCGATGGACGTGCCGTCGACGTCGGTCTGGCAGGCCTCGCGCAGGCGCCCGTAGCTCACGTCGATGCCGAAGCCCTCGAGCACGCACTTGAGCGTGGCCGGCCCGCAATCCATCGCCGACGTCTGCACGACCTCCGGCGCGAGGAGCCTCCGCCTCGGGCCCGACGCTCGGCGAGGGCGATCGGCGCTCGCGGCCCGCTCCGCCGCAAATCGGGGATCGTCCGTCGTCCCCTCCGTCACCCGCCCGCTCCGCCGCGGACCCTCACGATCTGCCCTGCGGCCCGCAGCACGAGCGAGGCCGGCGAGACGCGCTCCGTCTCGATGACGACGCTGCCGGGGAGCCCGTGTTGCATCGGGATCGGCGACGCCGGGTCGGGGCGCACGCCGAGCTCCACGCGGATGCGGCCCTCCTGCGTCTCGCTGGCCACGCGCTCGACCGTCGTGGCCAGGGTGCCGTACTCGGTCCAGGGGAACGCATCGAGGCGCAGGCGTCCCTCCTGCCCCGCGCCGATCCGCCCGACGGACGAGGGCGGGAACTCCGCGATCACCCTGAGCTCGCCGGGCGGCACAACGGCGGCGACGACGTCTCCTTCGCGCACGAAGGAGCCGGCCCGCAGCACCGTGATCTCGCCGACCCGACCGGCGATCGGCGAGCGGATCTTGCGCCGCTCGATCTCGGCGAGCAGCCCCTTGATCGCCGCCTCCAGCACGAGCCGCTCGCCCTCGAGCGAGGCCGCCTCGCGGTCGAGCCGCGCGAGCTCGGCCTCCTGCTCGCCTTGCCCGGCGCGCCGCTCGACGTAGGCCCGCGCTGCGGCGCGGTCGAGCGCCTCGGTCGCCGAGCGCCTCGACAGCGCCTCGGCCGCGAGCCGCGCCGCGTCGGCCTCCGACACGAGCCCGTCCTGCCGCAGGCGCACGGCCCGCGCCGCCTCGAGCTCCTGGAAGCGCGCGCCCGCCTCGGCCTCCCGGATCCGCGCCTTCGCCTCGTCGACGTGCGCGCGCGCCGCCTCCGCCCCGTCGCGCAGCGCCCGCGCCCGCGCCGCGATCTCGGCCCGGAGCGGATCCATCTGCCCGGCGATCGCCGCGAGCCGGGCCTGCTTGTCGTCGATCTCGCGGCGGAGCGGCTCCACGTCGAGCTCGATCAGGACGTCGCCCGCGGCGACGTCGGCCCCGAGGTCGAGGTGGACGGCGGCGACCCTCCCGTCGAGCGGCGCCTCGACCCGGTGCGCTGCTTGCCCCACCTCGAGGCGCGCGCTCACGCTCGCCTCGTACCGCCCGACGCGGGCGAGGAAGAACCACGCGAGCCAGGCGATGAGCAGGAGCGCCCCGATCGCGGCGCCGGCGATCGAGCCGCGGTGGCCGTCGGTTGCGATCGCGTGGATCGAGCGTGAGAACCCGGCGGGCATGGGGGGTCGAGCAAAGTACCACGGGCGAAGCAGGCTCAGGAAGTCACGCCCTCGCCCGGGTGAGGTCATCGAATATAGCAAAACTTAACGTGCAATGCGGGTCGACCGGATGAATGCTGCCTCGGCGGCTCCGCCGCATGGCAATCCAACCATCTGGAGGTTCCCATGGCCGATATCGATCGTGATCCCGAGCAGACCGAGCAGACCGAGCAAACCGAGCAGGTGCCCTTCTTCGCTCGCTTCCTGGAAGACCAGAAGCGCGTCCGGACCGGCGTCAAAGCCGGCGGGGGCCCCGTCACGATGAAGTACCCCTCGGACNAGCCGGCGGGGGCCCCGTCACGATGAAGTACCCCTCGGACAACGAG
>NZ_JEMA01000913.1 GCF_001589285.1 Sorangium cellulosum
CAGCGGGAGCGCTACTGGGTCGAGACGCCGGCGACGACCGGAGCGGCGGGTGAGGGGCGCCGTGTTCCCACGAGCGGTCACCCGCTCCTGGGAGAGGTCCAGACCCTGTCGACCCAGACGAGCACGCACCTGTGGGAGACGACGCTGGATCTCCAGCGGCTGCCGTGGCTGAGCGATCGCCGTGTGCAAGGCGAGGTCGTGTTTCCCGGTGCGGGCTACCTGGAAATGGCGCTCGCGTCCGGCGCGGAGGTGCTCGAACACACCCCGCTCCAGCTCACGGACGTGGTGCTCACGCGACCGCTGGTCCTCTCCGACGGCGCCGCGGTGACGGTGCAGCTGGTCATGACCGAGGAGTCGCCCGATCGGCTCCGCGCCGAGATCGCGAGCCGCCCTCCGGGTCCTGGACGCGCGGCCTGGACGGCGCACGCGCGCGGGACGGTGCAGCGCGCCGAGCGCGCCGGCGCCGAGGCAACGCTCGACCTGATCGCGCTGCGCGCGCGCCTCGGGGCCGCGACGCCCGCGCAAACCGCCCACGCAGCGATGGCGGCGCGAGGGCTCGAGCACGGTCCGGCGTTTCGAGGACTCGAAGAGCTCCGGCGTGGCCACGGGGAGGCGCTCGGGCGCGTGCGGCTGCCCGGCGCTGCCGGTGCGGCATCGGCTTACCAGGTTCACCCGGCGCTGCTGGACGCTTGCCTCCAGGTCGCAGCCGGCACCTTCGACGACGGCGAGACAGCCCCGTGGGCGCCCGTGGAGGTGGCCTCGCTGCGGTTGCTCCGGCGGCCGCAGGGTGAGCTCTGGTGCCACGCTCGCCTCACGCGCGCCGACGCTGCCCATCGCCGGTCCGCCGATCTGCTCCTCGTCGACGCCGCCGGCGCGCCTGTCGCCGAGATCCAGGGGCTGGTGATCCAGCGCCTCGCGACAGGGACGTCGCAGCGGGAGCAGGACGACTGGTTCCTGGAGCACGACTGGGAGCTCGCCGCGGCCCCTGCGCCCACGATCTCCGCCGGCCGCTTCCTGGTGCTCGGCGGCGAGGGCGGGGTCGGCTCCGCCCTGCGTGCGGCGCTGGAGGCCGCCGGCCATGTCGTCGTTCATGCGCCTGCCGAGACGAGCCCCGCCGGCGTGCGCGCTCGGCTGGCGGGCGCCTTCGGCGCACAGGCCCCGACGGCCGTGGTGCATCTCGGCAGCCTGGAGGGTGACGCCCCGCGGCTCGACGCCGAGGCCGTCGAGAGGGCGCTCGTCTGCGGCTGCGACAGCGTGCTCGCGACGGTGCAGGCGCTCGCCGGTGCAGGCCGTCGCGAGGCGCCGCGGCTGTGGCTCGTGACGCGCGGCGCCCAGGCGGTCGGCGACCGTGACGTCGCCGCGGCGCAGGCGCCGCTCCTCGGGTTGGGCCGCGTCGTCGCGATGGAGCACCCGGAGCTGCGCTGCGCCCGCGTCGATCTCGATCCGGCGCGGCCTGCGGGCGAGATCCAGGCCTTGCTCGCCGAGCTCCTGGCCGACGAGGCCGAGGAGGAAGTCGCGCTCCGCGGCGAGGAGCGGCGCGTGGCCCGGCTGGCTTCCAGGGCAGAGCGTCGAGAGGGGGTCGAGCCCGCGCGCGGCCGGCCCCTCCGGCTGGAGATCAAGGAGGCACAGCCCCTCGGGAAGCCGGCGCTCGCGATCGACGAGCCAGGGAGCCGGAGCCGCGAGCCGTCCGGATCGGGGAGCACCGTCCGTGGGGACGGCAGCTACCTGCTGACCGGTGGCCTGGGTGGGCTCGGCCTGAGCGTGGCCCGATG
This sequence comes from Sorangium cellulosum, assembly GCF_001589285.1. GTDB lineage: Bacteria > Myxococcota_A > Polyangia > Polyangiales > Polyangiaceae > Sorangium > Sorangium cellulosum_G. The sequence goes on from NZ_JEMA01000913.1 coordinate 1,773, forward strand.
GCTGGCGAAGAAGGGGGCCGGGCATCTGGTGCTGGTGGGCCGCTCCGGTGCGACGAGCGTGGACCAGCGGGCCGCCATCGCGGCGCTCGAGGCTCACGGCGCGCGCGTCACGGTGGCCAGAGCGGACGTCGCCGATCGGGAGCAGATCGAACGGGTCCTCCGCGAGGTGGCTGCGTCCGGGATGCCGCTGCGCGGGGTCATCCACGCGGCCGGCCTGCTCGACGACGGGCTGCTGCTGCAGCAGACCCCGGCGCGATTCCGCGCGGTGATGGCGCCCAAGGTCCGGGGGGCGTTGCACCTGCACACGCTGACGCGCGAGGCGCCGCTCGACTTCTTCGTGCTGTATGCCTCCGGAGCAGGCCTTCTGGGCACGCCGGGTCAGGGCAACTACGCCGCGGCCAACGCGTTCCTCGATGCGCTGGCGCACCACCGGAGGACACAGGGGTTGCCGTCGCTGAGCATCGACTGGGGCGCGTTCTCCGAGGTGGGGTTGGCCGCGGCGCAGGAGAACCGTGGCGCGCGGCTGGTCTCCCGCGGGATGCGGAGCCTCACGACCGACGAGGGCCTGGCCGCGCTCGAGCGCCTGCTCGACGGTGGCCACACCCAGGTCGGCGTGATGCCGCTCGATCTGCGGCAGTGGGCGGAGTTCTACCCGGCGGCGGCGTCCTCGCGCAGGCTGTCGCGTCTCTGGACGGCGCATCGCGCGGGCGCCGACCGGCCTGCCGGGGAACAGGACGTGCGCCATCGGCTCGCCGCCGCCGAGCCCGGCGCCCAGGCGGCGCTGCTGCAGGCGTTTCTTCGCGCGCAGATCTCGCAGGTGTTGCGCGTCCGCGAGGACAGGCTGGATGTGAATACACCGCTCACCAAGCTCGGCATGGACTCGCTGATGGGGCTCGAGCTGCGCAACCGCCTGGAGGCCAGCCTGGGGCTCCGGCTCTCTGCCACGTTGATCTGGCAATACCCCACCATCGCGGCGTTGACACAGTTGCTGATGGATGAGCGACTCAGGGCCGCATTGGCCTTCGGGTCGAGCTCACCGACGACGTCGGCCTCGAACGCATCCAGTCCCATCGACGAAGAGCACGAAGAAGGCACGCTGTGAACATCAAAGATCTCCTCCTCGCCGCGGAGTCCCGCGGCGTGGCTCTCCGGGTCGACGGCGACAACCTCACCTTCCGCGCGCCCAAGGGCGCGCTGACGCCAGAGCTCCGCGACGCGCTCGTCCGGCACAAGGCGGATGTGCTCGCGTTCCTCCAGGCAGGAGGTGGGCCAGCCAGAGCGCCGATCCCCCGCGCGCCCGTGGAGGAGACGGAGCCGAGCCCCCTCTCCCCCGGCCAGGCGCGGCTCTGGTTCCTCGACCGCCTGGTGCCCGGGAGCCCGCTCTACAACGTGTACTTCGAGGTGCGCATGAGAGGGGCCCTCGACGAAGTCGCGCTGCGGGCGAGCCTCACCGCGATCACCGAGCGTCACGCGATGCTGCGAGCCACCTTCCCGGAGTCGGAAGGGCGGCCGAGCGTCGTCGTTGCCCCCGCGCGCGCATGGGACCTGCCGGTCGTCGATCTGCGCCATCTCGCGCTCGACGATCGAGATGCGGAGCTCCGCCGGCTCTCGGCCGAGCACGCCGCCGCGCCCTTCGACCTCACCCGTGGCCCGCTGATGCGGACGACCCTGGTCGCGCTGGGCGACGAGGACCACGTCCTCCTCGTCGGTCAGCACCACATCATCACCGACGGATGGTCGATCGCCGTCTTCCTGCGCGACCTGGCGGAGCTCTACCGCAGCGCTTGCACAGGTGAGCCTCGAGCCCTCTCCGAGCTTCCGATTCGCCATGTGGACCATGTCCACTGGCAGGAGCAAGAGCTGAAGCGGGAGGACGCCAGGAGGTCCGAGGCGTGGTGGAAGGAGCAGCTCGCAGAGCTGCCTCGGCTCGAGCTTCCGGTCGCTCGAGCTCCCCAGGCAGGCCGGACCCACGCCGGTGACGCCTGCACCTTCGCCCTCTCGGCGGAGCTGACCACACGCCTCAAGAGCCTCGCAGCTCGCGAGTCTTGCACGTTGTTCGTGGCGCTGCTCACCGCCTGGGCCACCTTGCTCCACCGCTACAGCCAGCAGGTGGACTTCGGGATTGGCACGGTCACCGCCGGGCGCGATCGAAGCGAGCTTCGCGACCTGATCGGCTTCTTCGTGAACACCCTCGTGCTGCGGTGCGACCTCTCCGGCGACCCGGACGCGGTGACCTTGATGGGCCGGCTCCGCGGCGTCGTGGAGGGAGCGCTCCGTCACCAGGAGGTGCCGTTCGACCGGATCGTGAACGTCACCGGCGCTTCCCGTGAGCAGAACGTCAACCCGCTCTTCCGGGCGTGCTTCGTGCTGGACAACATGCCGCTCCCCGACCTCTCCGGCCCGGGACGGGAGTGGACACCGACGCTGCAGCGGGTCGACGGCGGCGTACAGGGCACGGCCAAGTTCGATCTGAGCCTCGCGATGGTGGAGTCCGAAGGAGGGCTCCGAGCGACGATCGAATACACGACGGATCTCTTCGACGCGGCGACGATCGAGCGNATCGAGCAGACCACGGCGAAGTTCGAGCTGACGCTGGCGCTCCAGGAGACCGAGGAGGGGCTCCGCGGAATGCTGGAGTACAACACGGATCTGTTCGACGCGGCGACGATCGAGCGGATGGCGGGACACTACCAGACGCTCCTCGAAAGCCTGGTGGCGGAGCCGAGCCGTCGGGTGTCGGAGCTTCCGCTGCTGACCGAGGCGGAGCGGCAGAAGCTGCAGGTGACGTGGAACGCGACAGAGGCTGATACCCCTCGAGACGCTTGCCTTCACGCGCTGTTCGAGGCGCAGGTGGAGAAGACGCCGGACGCGGTGGCGGTGGTGTTCGAGGGGCAGAAGCTCACGTACCGGGCGCTGGATGCGCGCGCCAACCAGCTCGCTCACCACCTGCGGCGGCTGGGGGTGGGGCCCGACGTGCTGGTCGGGCTGTGCGTCGAGCGGTCGCTGGAGATGGTCGTGGGCCTGCTGGGCATCCTCAAGGCGGGAGGCGCCTATGTGCCGCTCGACCCGACCTATCCCGCCGAGCGGCTCGCCTTCATGCTGGAGGACACCGGGGCGCCGGTGCTGCTGACGCAGCAAAGCCTCGTCCCGCAGCTCGAAGACCAGACGGCCCGCGTCGTCTGCCTGGACGCCGACTGGGCGGAGGTCGCTCGGCAGAGCGATGCGCGTCTGGAGCACGAGGCTACGGGCGAGAGCCTCGCGTACGTGATCTACACGTCGGGGTCGAGCGGCAGGCCGAAGGGCGTGCAGGTGACGCACGGCAACGTCGTGCGCCTGTTCACGGCGACGCAGGCCTGGTTCCACTTCGATGCGAGCGATGTCTGGACGCTGTTCCACTCGTACGCCTTCGATTTTTCAGTGTGGGAGATCTGGGGAGCGCTCCTCCACGGCGGGCGGCTGGTGGTGGTGCCGTTCGAGGTCAGCCGCTCGCCCCAGAAGTTCCATCACCTGCTCTGCCGCGAAGGGGTGACGGTCCTGAACCAGACGCCGTCCGCCTTCCGCGCGCTGGTGGCCGCCGATGCCTCCGCGACCGAGGATCCATGTCGGTCGCTGCGGCTGGTCGTCTTCGGAGGCGAGGCGGTGGACCTTCCGAGCCTGAGGCCTTGGTTCGAGCGGCATGGGGACCGTCGTCCGCAGCTTGTGAACATGTATGGGATCACCGAGACGACGGTCCACGTCACGTATCGACCCCTGAGCTCTTCGGATCTGGAGGGCGGGTCGAGCAGCCCCGTGGGCCGGCCGATTCCGGATCTTCAGGTGTACGTGCTGGATGGCAGCAAGCAGCTCCTGCCGGTCGGCGTCCCCGGTGAGCTGTATGTGGGCGGGGCCGGGGTGGCGCGAGGCTACCTCAACCGCCCCGAGCTGACGGCGGAGCGGTTCATTCAGGACCCGTTCCGGGGCGAGCCGGCAGCGCGGCTGTACAGGACCGGCGACCTGGGCCGCTGGTTGCCGGACGGCGAGCTGGAGCACCTGGGCCGGATCGATCATCAGGTGAAGATCCGTGGCTTCCGGATCGAGCTGGGCGAGATCGAGAGCGTGCTCGCACAGCACCCGGCGGTGCGCGACGCGGTGGTGATCGCGCGCGAGGACGCGCCCGGGGACAAGCGCCTGGTGGCGTATCTGGTGGCGCGCGAAGCGCCTCTGCCCACGGTGAGCGAGCTGCGGAGCCACGTGCAAAGCAAGCTCCCGGAGTACATGGTGCCCGCGGCGTTCGTGGAGCTCTCGGCCCTGCCGCTCACGGCCAATGGCAAGCTCGACCGCGAGGCGCTGCCGGCGCCGGGGCAGCAGCGGCCCGAGCTACAGCACAGCTACGTCGCTCCCCGGACGCCGGAAGAGGAGCTCCTGGCCGAGATCTGGGCCGAGGTCCNCGCCAACGGCAAGCTCGACCGCAAGGCGCTGCCCGCGCCCGAGCAGACCCGCCCCGAGCAGGGGAGCGCCTTCGTGGCTCCGCGCACGCCGGTGGAGGATGTGCTGGCGGGGATCTGGTCGAAGTTGCTGCGCATCCAGGACGTGGGTGTCGAGGACAACTTCTTCACCCTGGGAGGCGACTCGATCCTGGCCATCCAGGTGATCAGCCAGGCCCAGCAGGCAGGGCTGCGGCTATCGGTGCGGCAGATCTTCCAGCACCAGACGATCGCCGCGCTGGCGGAGCTGGCTGAGGTGACAGCGGGTCCAACCGCGGCGCAAGGGGTGGTGACCGGCCCGGTGGCGCTGACGCCGATTCAACGCTGGTTCTTCGAGCTCGAGCGCACCGACCCCCACCACTACAACCAAGCGGTGCTGCTGGAGGTCCGAGAGCGCTTGGAGCTCGAGGCGCTCGAGCGGGCGGTCCGGCACCTCGTGCATCATCACGATGCCCTGCGCCTGCGCTTCAGGCGTGAGGGCGCTGCGATCCTCCAGTCCAACGCAGGCGCCGACGAGGCGGTGACGGTCGCCACGGTGGATCTGTCGGCGGTCGCTGCGGCGGAGCAGGCGCCGGCCATCGAGAGGGCGGCGGCCGAGGTGCAAGCGAGCCTGTGCCTGGAGACGGGGCCGCTGATGCGGGTGGTCTGGCTGGACCTGGGACCGGAGCGTTCGAGCCGGCTGCTCTGGGTCATTCACCACCTCGCGGTCGACTGGGTGTCGTGGCGGATCCTGCTCGAAGATCTGGAGACCTGCTATCACCAGGCATGCCGGGGCGAGGCGCTGCGGCTGCCGCCGAAGACCACCTCGTTCCAGCAGTGGGCCGAGCGGCTGACAGCGTACGCTCAGTCGGAGGCCACGCAGCAGGAGCTCTCGTACTGGCGCTCGCTGCGCGAGACTGCCGCCCTGCCCGTGGACCACGCGGGGGGCGCCGACACGGTGGCCTCGGCGAGGACCGTGACCGTGGAGCTCAGCGTCGAGGAGACGCGCGCGCTGTTGCAGGACGTGCCGGAGGTCTACCGGACACAGATCAACGACGTGCTGCTGACCGCCCTGGGGCAGGCGCTCGCCCGCTGGACCGGGACACGGAGGCTGCGTATCGATCTGGAAGGGCACGGACGGGAAGAGATCGCGTCCGACCTCGACCTGTCACGCACCGTGGGGTGGTTCACGACGCTGTTCCCGGTGGTGCTGGACATGCCCGAGGCGCCGGTCGGCGAGGTGCTCAAGGCGGTCAAGGAGCAGCTGCGCGGGATCCCGCAGCGAGGCCTCGGCCATGGCCTGCTGCGTTATCTCCACGAGGACGCGCGCACGCACGCCGAGCTCGCCGCGAAGCGGCCGGCACAGGTGAGCTTCAATTACCTGGGTCAGCTGGACGCGAGCGAGGTCCGCTCGTCGTTGTTTAGCTTGACGGCGGAGCCCAGCGGGCCTGCGCACAGCCCGCGCGCCGCCCGCGCCTACCTCCTGGACATCAATGGGTGGGTGCTCGGGGGGCGGCTTCACATGGCCTGGACGTACAGCGACGAGCGTCACCGGAGAGCGACCATCGAGGGCGTGGCGCAAGAGTTCCTCCGCGCGCTGCGAGCGCTGGTGGCGCATTGCCGGTCCTCCGGGGCGGGCGGGCGTACGCCGGCGGACTTCCCGCTGGCGCGGCTGACGCAGGCCACGGTGGATCGGCTGGTCGGCACGGGGAAGGGCGTGGAGGACGTCTATCCGCTCTCCCCGACGCAGCAGGGGATGCTCTTCCACGTGCTGCGCGACGAGGGGGAAGGCGTCTATGTGCAGCAGTTGACGTTCCGGGTCACGGCGGGGCTGCGCGTCGCGGAGTTCGAAGCGGCGTGGCGTGCGGTGGTGGAGCGTCATGCGACCCTGCGCAGCACCTTCGTGTGGGAGGGGCTGGACGAGCCGCTGCAGGTGGTGCGCAGCGGGGTGGTGCTGCCCTGGGCCGTGCACGACTGGCGCGGCGTTCCGGCGAGCGAGCACGAGGCTCGACTGTCCGCGTTCCTGCAGGAAGACCGGGCACGCGGCTTCGAGCTCGCGGAGGCACCGCTGATGCGCCTGACGCTCCTTCGGCTCGGGGAGGCGGCGTACCAGGTGGTCTGGAGCTTTCACCATCTGCTGCTGGATGGCTGGTCGACGCCGCTCGTGTTCAGGGATCTGCTCGTCCTTCATGAAGCGGTCTGCCAGGGTCGGAGCGCTTCCCTGCCGCCGGCCCGCCCCTATCGCGACTACATCGCCTGGCTGAAGCAGCAGGATCGGGCGCCAGCCGCCGCATTCTGGCGCGAGGCGCTCCGGGGCTTCCGCGCCCCGACGCCGCTGCCCGGGGGCCGCTCGAGCGGCCAAGGCATGACGCCGGCGGAGCAGGAGCAGCGGCTGCCGGCGAGCACGACCGAGGCGCTCGAGACGTTCGCGCGCGCGCACGGGCTGACGCTGAGCACGGTATTTCAGGGGGCATGGGCGCTGCTTCTGAGCCGCTACAGCGGCGAGGACGATGTGGTGTTCGGCACCACGCGGTCGGGACGCTCGGGGGACCTGCCAGGTCTGGAGGCCATGGTGGGGTTGTTCATCAACACACTTCCGGTGCGCGCCCGGGTCTCGCCGGAGCTCCCGGTGGTGTCGTGGCTGAAGCAGCTGCAGGAGCAACAGGCGGAGCAGCTGCCTCATGCATACAGCTCGCTGTCCGAAGTGCAGGGCTGGAGCGAGGTGCCGAGGGGGCAGGCGCTGTTCGAGACGCTGCTGGTGGTGGAGAACTACCCGGTGGACGAGGCCCTGCGGAAGGGCGAGGTTCCGCTCGCGGTCGAGGAGGTGCGCGCGATCGACCAGACGGGGTATCCGCTCACGGTGGCGGTGGAGCCGGGCCGGGAGATCCTGCTGAAGCTCTCCTACCATGCCGAGCGCTTCGACGCGGCGACGATCGAGCGGATCGCGGGACACTACCAGACGCTCCTGGAAGGCCTGGTGGCGGAGCCGGGGCGACGGGTGTCGGAGCTCTCGCTGCTGACCGAGGCGGAGCGGCAGAAGCTGCTGGTGACGTGGAACGCGACGGAAGCTGAATACCCCCGGGACACTTGCATCCACGCGTTGCTCGAGGCGCAGGTGGAGANAGCTGAATACCCCCGGGACACTTGCATCCACGCGTTGCTCGAG
>NZ_JEMA01000914.1 GCF_001589285.1 Sorangium cellulosum
CGGGAGCCGCCGCGCCCGCGCCGCCGCCTCCCGGCGAGGCGGCCCCTCACGCCGGCGTGCGCCTCGCCCCCGACCTCGCCGCCGCCCTCGCGGAGCCAAAGGTCCGACCCGGGCGCGAGCTCCTCCGGATGATCCGCGAGGACGGGCTGCTGACGCCCGCGGTGCTCGCCGGCGCGCTCGCGCTCAGCGTCGCGACGGTGGTGCTGGAGAGCCTCCTCTTCCGCGGGTTGCTCCAGATCTCCAATGATCTCGCGCTGTTCGAGCAGCGCCTCGCCGCCCTCGCCGCCCTCGCCCTGTTCCTCGCGGTGGAGCTCGCCATCGATCTCTCGCTGACAACGGGGGTGATCCGGCTCGGGCGCCACCTCGAGGTCCGGCTGCGGATGGCGTTCCTCTCGAAGATCCCGCGCATCGGCGATCGCTACTTCCACAGCCGTCCGGCCTCGGACATGGCGCAGCGCGGCCACAGCCTGCACGTGCTCCGCGGCCTGCCGGCGTTCGGCGGCCAGCTCGCGCGCTCGGCGCTCGATCTCGCGGTGACCACGGCGGCGATCGTCTGGATCGATCCCGCGAGCGCGCGCCTCGCCGTGCCGTGCGCCGCGCTCGCGCTCGCGCTGCCGCTCGCGGGGAGCCGCGTGCTCGTCGAGCGCGACCTGCGCGTCCGCACCCACGCCGGCGCGCTCACGAGCTTCTACCTCGACGCCCTCCTCGGCCTCGTGCCGATCCGGGCGCACGCGGCGGAGCGGGCCGTGCGGCGCCAGCACGCGGGCCTGCTCGGGGAGTGGGCGCTCGCCGGCCGCGCGCTGCTCCGCGCGGCCCTCGCCGTCGATGGGGCGCAGGCGCTGCTCGGCTTCGCGCTCGCCGCGTGGATCCTCGGCGACTTCCTCGCCCGCGGGGGCGCGCTCTCGCGGGCGCTCCTGCTCTTCTACTGGGCCCTCGCGCTGCCGGCCATCGGGCAGGCGCTCGCGAGCACGCTGCTCCAGTACCCGGCGCACCGGAACACGGCGCTGCGCCTGCTCGAGCCGCTCGGCGCGCCCGAGGAGTCGCGCGCCGGCGACGCGCCCGGCGCGGCGACGCCGTCGCCAGCGCAGGCCGGAGCCGGGGGCGCGGGCTGCGCGATCGCCTTCGAGCGCGTGCGCATCCAGGCCGCCGGTCACGTGATCCTCGACGCTGTCGATCTCCAGATCGCGGCGGGCAGCCACGTGGCGATCGTGGGGCCGTCGGGCGCGGGGAAGTCGAGCCTCGTCGGGGTCCTGCTCGGGTGGCACAGGGCGAGCGAGGGGAGGGTCCTCGTCGACGGCCGCCCGCTCGACGGCGAGCGGCTGCGCGCGCTGCGCGAGGAGACGGCGTGGGTCGACCCGGCGATCCAGATCTGGAACCGGTCGTTCCTCGACAACCTGCGCTACGGCGCGCCCGACGACGCGGCCGACTTCGGCCCTGTCGTCGAGGAGGCCGAGCTGCGCGAGGTGCTGGAGCGGCTGCCGGAAGGGCAGAAGACCCTGCTCGGCGAGGGCGGAGGGCTCGTCTCCGGCGGCGAGGGGCAGCGCGTGCGCTTCGGCCGGGCGATGATGCGGAGCGAGGCGCGGCTCGCGATCCTCGACGAGCCGTTCCGCGGCCTCGACAGGGAGCGCCGCCGGGCGCTGCTCGCCCGGGCGCGGCGGCGCTTTCGCCGCGCGACGATCCTGTGCGTCACCCACGACGTCGGCGAGACGCGCTCGTTCGAGCGCGTGCTCGTCGTGGACGGCGGGCGCGTCGTCGAGGACGGGGCGCCCGCCGAGCTCGCGGCGCGGCCCGGCTCGCGCTACAGCGCGCTGCTGGACGCCGAGGCGGCCGTGCAGCGAGGGCTCTGGTCGAGCGGCGGGTGGCGCAGGCTGAAGGTCGTGCGCGGGCGGATCGCCGAGGGCGCGGCGGCGCCGGCCGAGGGCGAGCGGGGATGACGGCGGAGGCGATGCGCGGGTGGGGCGCTCGGCCGGACGAGGCGGTCGACGCGCTCGGCGCGCTCGGCGCGATCGAGTGGCCCGCCGAGCGCCTCGGCGACGCGCTCGAGGCGCTCGCGCTGCACGGCGGCCTCCGCCCGCGCGCTGTCGCCGCGCCCATCCCGACAGCCGGCCACCTCCGCAGCGCCGACGCGCTCGGGGCGTGGATCGATCAGGCCGCGGGCTACCTCGGCGTCGAGGCGGAGCCGATCGCGGCGCGCTACGACGAGGTCGACGCCGCGCTCCCGCGCGTGGCGCCCGCGCTCGTGTGGCTGCGCGGCGGCGAGGCGCCCCGCTTCCTCGCCGTCGCGGGGCGCAGCGGGCGGGACCTCCTTGTGCTCCGCGCCGACCGCTCCACGGCGCGCGTGCCCGTCGCGGCGATCGCCGGCCGCGTCTCCCGCCCGCTCGAGGCGCAGGTGCTCCCGGAGATCGATCGCGTCCTCGCGCGCGCCGGCGTTCGGCCGCGCCGGCTCGGGCGCGCGCGGCGGGCCCTGCTCCGCGAGCGCCTCGGGCCGGTGATCCTCGACGGCATCTGGAGCCTGCGCCTGCCGCCGGGCGCGTCGTTCCGGCGGCAGATCGCGGCCGCGCGGATCCCGCGCCGCCTCCTCGGCCTGCTCGTCGCCCACGTGTCGGCTTACACGCTCTGGATCCTGGTGTGGATGACCGTGGGGCGCAGCATCCTCGACGATCACCTCGACGAGGGGTGGCTCGTCGCCGGCGCGCTGCTGCTCGCGACGGTGGTCCCGCTGCGCCAGCTCATGGCGTGGCTTTCCGGCGTGGCCGCGATCGACTCGAGCGCGCTGATCAAGCAGCGCCTGCTCGCGGGCGCGCTCGCGCTCGACGCCGAGGAGGTGCGCAGCGAGGGCGCAGGCCGCTTCCTCGGCCGCGTGATCGAGTCCGAGGCGATCGAGGCGCTCGCGATGGGCGGCGGCGTCGCGGCCGTCGCGTCGGCGTTCGAGCTCGCCGCGGCGGCGGTCGTGCTCGCTCAGGGGGCGGCCGGCGCGACCCACGCGCTCCTGCTCGTCGCCTGGGCGGCGCTTGTCATCGCGCTCTGCGTGCGCTTCTACCGGCGTCGCGCGCGCTGGACCGCCGCGCGGCTCGCGATGACCCACGACCTCATCGAGCGCCTGGTCGGCCACCGGACCCGCCTCGCCCAGGAGCGCCACGGCCGCTGGCACCACGGCGAGGACGAGGCGCTCTCGCAGTACCTGCTGCGATCGCGCGAGCTCGACAGGAGCCAGATCGAGATCGGCGCGCTGATGCCGCGGGGCTGGCTCATCGCGGGCATCGTCGGCCTGCTGCCGCCGTTCCTCGCGGGCTCCGGCTCCACCGGGGCGTACGCGGTGGCGCTGGGCGGCGTCCTGCTCGCGAGCCGCTCGCTCCAGGGGCTGTCGGCCGGCCTGTCGAGCCTCGCCAGCGCGGCGATCGCGTGGGAGCAGGTCTCCACGCTCTTCCAGGCGGCCTCCCGCGGCGGGACGCCGCCGCCGCCCCTGCCGCCCGACGCGGGGCGGTCACCACAGCGCGCGCCAGGGGACGCGACCGGCCCGGACAGCGCGCGTGACGTCGAGGTCCGCGCGCCGGTCCTGGAGGCGCACGAGCTGTCCTTCCGGCACAAGGGCAGGGCTCGCCCCGCCGTGACGGACGTCTCGCTGCGGATCGCGGCGGGCGATCGCATCTTGCTCGAGGGGCCCTCGGGGGGAGGGAAGTCGACGCTGAGCGCCCTGCTCTCGGGGCTTCGCGCACCGGACGCGGGGCTGCTCCTGCTGAACGGGCTCGACCGCCACATGCTGGGCGCCGCCGCGTGGCGCCGCCGCGTGGCGGCGGCGCCGCAGTTCCACGAGAACCACGTCCTCGCCGGGACGTTCGCGTACAACCTGCTGATGGGCAGGCGCTGGCCGCCGGGGCCCGGCGACACCGAGGAGGCCGAGGCGATCTGCCACGAGCTCGGCCTCGGCGAGCTGCTCGGCCGGATGCCGGGAGGGCTGGAGCAGCTCGTGGGCGAGACGGGCTGGCAGCTCTCGCACGGCGAGCGGAGCCGGCTCTACATCGCGCGCGCGCTGCTCCAGGGCGCCGAGGTCGTCGTGCTCGACGAGAGCTTCGCGGCGCTCGACCCCGAGACGCTGGAGCGCGCGCTGCGCTGCGTGCTCCGGCGCGCGCGCACGCTCGTTGTCATCGCCCACCCGTAGCTCTGCCTCGCGCTGCTCGCGGCCCGTCCACGCTCTCGCGTCGTCTCAGCCCACTGCGCTCGGCGCTTCCTGATGAAGCGAATCCACCGCTCTTCTCGATCGGAGCCCGCCAGCATGGCCGGGCTCCACAGCTGCTTGTCGTGCGCAAGACTTGCCATCTCCCCTGCGATGCATGTCATCGTCAGTCGATCCCCGAACCTTCTCAGGTGACTCCGTAGGTGTCGTCCGCTTGCCAGGCGATCAAGCGCTACAAAGGGGACGTTCGAACCCATGGATGCTGGACGTCACCTGCGTTGGCTCTAGAATTCATCCCAATGCGGGAAATCAAGAAGGACAGGCGGCTGCCCGTGGGCGCCGAGGTGCTCGCCGGAAAAGGAGTGCACTTCCGCGTCTGGGCGCCGGCCCGGCGCAGGGTCGAGGTCGTGCTCGAGGCCGGCCCCGGGAGCGGCGAGGCCGCCGTGCTGCGGCCCGAGGAGGGCGGCTACTTCGCGGGGCTCGTCCCCGCGGCCGCGAGCGGCACCCGCTACCGCTTCCGGCTCGACGACGGCGAGAAGCTCTATCCCGACCCCGCCTCGCGCGCGCAGCCGGAAGGACCGCACGGGCCCTCGGAGGTGGTCGACCCGGGCGCGTTCGCCTGGAGCGACGCCGGCTTCCGGGGAGCCCCGCTGAAGGGGCAAGTCGTCTACGAGATGCACGTCGGCACGTTCACCCGGGAAGGCACCTGGGAGGCCGCGGCCCGCGAGCTGCCCGAGCTCGCCCGGATCGGCATTTCCTTGATCGAGCTGATGCCGGTGAACGAGGTCCCCGGCCGGTTCAACTGGGGCTACGACGGCGTGAACCTGTTCGCGCCGACGCGCCTCTACGGCAGCCCCGACGATCTCCGCCGCTTCGTCGACGCGGCGCACCGCGCTGGGATCGGCGTGATCCTCGATGTCGTCTACAACCACCTCGGGCCGGACGGCAATTACCTCGGTGAGTTCTCGAAGGACTATTTCTCCGAGCGGCACAAGACGGACTGGGGCGCCGCGATCAACTTCGACGGCCCGCGCTCCGAGGCGGTGAGGGAGTACTTCATCGCCAACGCCGGTTACTGGATCGACGAGTTCCACCTGGACGGGCTCCGGCTCGACGCGACGCAGAACATCTACGACGGCTCGAAGGACCACATCCTCGCCGCGATCGCGCGCCGCGTCCGGGAGGCCGCGGGGGGCAAGGCGATGTTCATCGTGGCCGAGAACGAGTCGCAGGAAGAGTGGCTGATCCGCGCCGCCGATCGGGGCGGCTACGGGCTCGACGCCATGTGGAACGACGACTTCCACCACAGCGCCAAGGTGGCGCTCACCGGCCACAACGAGGCCTACTACACGGATCACCAGGGCTCGCCCCAGGAGTTCATCTCCGCCCTGAAATACGGGTTCCTCTTCCAGGGGCAGCGCTATGAATGGCAGAAGCAGCGGCGAGGCACGCCGGCGCTCGGCATGGATCCGGCCCGCTTCGTCCTCTTCCTGGAGAACCACGATCAGGTCGCCAACACGGCGAAGGGCGAGCGGCTCTACCACCTCGCGTCCCACGGAAAATTCAGGGCGATGACGGCGCTCCTGCTCCTCGCCCCGGGGACGCCCATGCTCTTTCAAGGGCAGGAGTTCGGGTCCTCGGCGCCGTTCCTCTTCTTCGCCGACCACAACGCCGAGCTCGCGCCGCTCGTGCGCAAGGGCAGGGCGGAGTTCCTGACGCAGTTCCCCTCGTGCGCCGCGCCCGAGGTGAGCGCGCGCCTCGACGATCCGGCCGACCCGGCGACGTTCGAGCGCTGCAAGCTCGACTTCTCCGAGCGCGAGCGCAACGCGGGCCTCTACGCCCTCCACGCGGACCTCATCGCGCTGCGCCGGCGCGATCCCGTGATCTCGGCCCAGCGCCCGCGCGGCGTGGACGGGGCCGTCCTCGCCGACCAGGCCTTCCTCCTCCGCTACTTCGGCGACGACGGCGACGATCGGCTGCTCCTCGTCAACCTCGGGCGGGACATCCATCGAGGGTCCTTGCCGGAGCCGCTCTTCGCCCCGCCGCCGGGGCGCCGCTGGGAGACGTCGTGGTCCAGCGAATCCCCGTCTTACGGGGGGCAAGGCAGTCCACCAGTCATGACCGAGGATGGCGTCCACATCCCGGGCGAAGCGGCGATCCTCCTCCACCCCGTGGTCGGAGCGCCGGTGCCCGAGAAGACGAGCGCCAACCCTCGCCCCGAGGAGCCCGAGAAGAATGTACGCTGACGAGATCTGCCGGATGATGGTCTGGTCCCGGGGCACCGCCCCCGCCACGCACGACGACGCGGAGCACGGCTCGGATCCGCTCACGCGGGAGTGGCTCGTCACCAACGGCCTGGGCGGCTATGCGTCGGGCACCATCTCCGGCGCCGTGACCCGTCGGTTCCATGGACTGCTGATCTCCGCGCTGCCCGCGCCGCTCGGCCGCACCATGATGCTCAGCGATCTGAGCATCCGCGTCGTCACCCCGGACGGCAAGGTGTACCAGGTGGGCGGGCAGGAGCCGTGGCTCGACGAGACCTCGGCGGAGGTCATCGATCTCGCCGAGTTCCGCCTCGAGGCCGGGCTGCCGGTGTGGCGCTACGAGGGCGCGGGGATGGTCTTCGAGCGGCGCCTGCTCCTGCCCCACGGGCAGAACACGGTCCACGTCACGTACACGCTCCTCGAGGGGGCTGGGCCGGTCCGGATCGAGCTCCAGCCGTGGGTGAACTTCCGCCCCCACGAGGGCGCGCTCGACCGGCCGGTGGCGGGGCCTTATGCGCTGACCGTGGTCGAGGACCGCTACGAGCTCGCCTCGCCGAGCGACCTCCCGCCGCTCCGGCTCCAGGTCCAGGGCGCGCGCGCCGAGTTCAGGATCGAGAGCGACAGGCTGCGCAACGTGCGCTACCGGATCGAGCAGAGCCGCGGATACGACGCCGTCGGCGAGTTCTACAGCCCGGGTCGCTTCAGCCTCGAGCTCCCGGTCTCGGGCAGCGTGACCCTGGTCGCCTCGACCGAGGCGTGGGAGACGATCAACGCCCTCTCCACGGAGGAGGTGCAGCGCGCCGAGCGCAAGCGCCGGACCCGGCTCCTGCTCGCCGCGGCGCCCGAGGTCCGCTCCGGGCCGCCGGCGGAGCTCATCTTCGGCGCCGACCAGTTCCTCATCACGCCCGCCGGCCGCGTCGAGGACGCCGCCCGCGCCCGGGCCGGCGGCGACGAGGTGCGCACCGTCATCGCGGGATACCACTGGTTCACCGACTGGGGCCGCGACACGATGATCAGCCTGGAAGGGCTGACGCTCGTCACCGGGCGCCACACAGAGGCGGGCTATATCCTGCGCACGTTCGCCCATTACGTGAAGCACGGGCTCATCCCCAACATGTTCCCGGAGGGCAAGAACGACGGGCTCTATCACACAGCCGACGCGACCCTCTGGTTCTTCCACGCGCTCGATCGCTACCTCACGTACACCGGCGATCGCGAGACGCTCCGGTTCATCCTGCCCACGCTGACCGATATCGTCGAGCACCACACCCGCGGGACGCGCTTCGGGATCGGCGTCGACCCGAAGGACGGCCTCGTGCGCCAGGGCGAGGAGGGCTATCAGCTCACCTGGATGGACGCGAAGGTCGGCGATTACGTGGTCACGCCCCGCCGGGGAAAGGCGGTGGAGATCAACGCGCTCTGGTACAACGCCCTCCGCCTGATGGAGCGCTGGGTGCGCGAGTCGGAGGGCGACGCCGCGTCGCAGCGCCACGGCGCGGCGGCCGACAGGGCCAAGGCGTCGTTCAACCAGCGCTTCTGGAGCGAGGAGAAGGGCTATCTCTACGATCTGATCGACGGCGAGCAGGGCACGGACGACGCCTTCCGGCCGAACCAGATCTTCTCGATCTCGCTGCCGAACCCGGTGCTCGATCCCGCCCGCTGGAAGGGCATCGTCGACCAGGTCAAGGAGCGGCTGTGGACGCCCGTCGGCCTCAGGTCGCTCGCCCCGGGGCACCCGGATTACAAGCCCAAGTATTTCGGCGACCTCCGCGCGCGGGACCTGGCCTATCACCAGGGCACCGTGTGGGGGTGGCTCATGGGCCCGTTCGTCGACGCCTGGCTGAAGGTGTATCCCGCCGATCTCGCCGGGGCGCGGAGCCTGCTCGCGGGCTTCCCGCCGCACCTCGACGAGGCCTGCGCCGGGTCGATCAGCGAGATCTTCGACGCCGAGCCGCCGTTCACGCCCCGCGGGTGCGTGGCGCAGGCGTGGAGCGTGGCCGAGGTGCTGCGCGCCTACGCCCGGACGGCCCGCTCGGCGGGCTGAGCGGGGTCGCCCGGGGCGCGCTCTCGACGGATCAGGGCGGGCGATCAGGGCGGCTCGCCGGCGCCGAGCAGCCGCGAGATCAGCGTGTGCTCCACGTCGTCGAGCGCCTCGCGCAGGAACGCGGGATCGTCGAGGCGGATCGCGTCGTCGGCCTCGCGCGCCTCGGCGGGGAGCTTGTTCTTGAGGCTCGCGAACTCGCGCAGCAGCGAGGACAGGCCCACCTCGTCCTCGCGGAGCGCGCGCAGCGACCGCGTGAGCTGGCCGATGGCGTCGTCCCGCTCCTCGAGCGCGCCCACCTCGATCGGGGCGAGCGTGCGGGAGAGCACGCGCTCGATCCAGAGCCCGCCGCCGAGGTCGTTGGCGATCGCGCGGATCTGCCCCGTCCAGCGCTCGAAATCGGCGCGCAGCGCGGCGTGGGCGGGGGTCGCGCCGCACAGGATCACCCGCGCGGCGAGCGTGCGCCCGTCCGCCTCGGCGACGCGCTGCTCGAGCTGCTCCCGCGTCAGATCCACGATGTCGTCGGCGCTCGCGGCCGGGGAGAGATCGACCTCGCAGGCGCACCAGCGCACGACGTCGAGGGCGCGGTGCTCGACCGAGGTGATGCGGCCCTCGTCCACCGTGCAGAGGAGGGCGCCCTTCTCGCCTGTCTCGCGGGCGTGGCGGCCCTGGAGGTTGCCGGGGAACGCGATGTACGGGTCCTCGGAGAGCACCTCGCGGGTGTGCACGTGGCCGAGCGCCCAGTAGTCGTATCGCTTGCCGACAAGGGTGCTCAGGCTGCAAGGAGCGTAGTTGTCGTGGCCCTCGCGGCCGCCCAGGCAGGTGTGGAGCATGCCGATGTTGAAGAGCCCTGTGTGCGCGTCCGGGTAGCCCGCCGCGAGATCGTCGGTGACGGCCTTTGTCGCGAAGCTCTGGCCGTGGACGGCGACGCCGAGCCGGTCGAACACGACCGACTCGGGGCGGCGCGGGTCGAGCCGGCGGGCGTTCTCGGGGAGCTCCAGGTGACGGGTGATGTTGCTCTCGGCGTCGTGGTTGCCATAGAGGAGCACGACCTCCACCCGGGCGGCGCGCAGGCGGGAGAGCTGCGCGGCGAAGAACAGGCCCGTGCTGTAGTCCTTCCAGTCGCCGTCGTAGATGTCGCCCGCGAGGAGCAGGAGGTCGACCTCCTCGGTGAGGCAGAGGCTCACGAGGTTCTCGAGCGCGCGGCGGGTCGCCCCGCGGATCTGCTCGACGGGGGCGCCTGGATAACGGCCGAGCCCGCGGAGCGGGCTGTCGATGTGGAGGTCGGCGGCGTGGACGAACTTCATGGGCTGGCGCGGCCGGAGCTTAGCCGCTTCTCGCCGCGAGCGCTGCTCATCCGATGAGTATCGTCTCACCGGCCGTCGCCGGGCTCGACCGCCCGGAGACAGCGCCCCCCGAGCTCGTCCAGCCGGAGGGCGAGCGTCGTGTCGAGCCGCCCGCGCTCTGCCGGGCTCGTGCCGGCGGCGGTCGTCTTGACATGCGCGGCGCGCTGTCATGCAGTGTTCGGCCGATGCCGCGCCCGTCGCCTCGCCTCACGGAGCCCGCCCCGCGCTGCCTCGCCCCGGGAAGAGCGGTGTCCCGTTGAGCCCGGCGACCGCGCTGCTCCGGCGGATCTGCGAGGTGAAGGACGGCGAGGCCGCAGCGCTGCTGTGGAGCTTCGCCTACTTCTTCTGTCTCCTGTTCAGCTACTACGTGATGCGCCCCGTGCGCGAGGAGATGGGCATCTCCGGCGGGATGGACAGGCTGCCCTGGCTGTTCACCGCCGTCTTCGCGGCGATGCTCGCGGCCGTGCCCGCGTTCTCCGCGCTCGTGGTGCGCTTGCCGCGGCGGCGGTTCATCCCGATCGTCTATCACTTCTTCGCGTCGAACCTGCTCGTCTTCTTCGGGCTGCTCTCGCTCGGCGCGCCGCGCGCGGAGGTGGGCAAGGTCTTCTATGTCTGGCTGAGCGTCTTCAACCTGTTCGCCGTGTCCGTGTTCTGGGGGTTCATGGCGGACCTCTGGCGCAGCGAGCAGGGCAAGCGCCTCTTCGGCTTCATCGCGGCCGGCGGCAGCGCCGGCGCGCTCGCCGGCTCGTTCATCACGGCCGCGCAGGCCCGGCAGATCGGGACAGCGAACCTCCTCCTGCTGTCGGCGGCGCTGCTCGAGCTGGCCGTGCTCTGCGTGGGGCGGCTGAACCGCCTCGCCGGCCAGCTCGGCGACGGGGCGACGGGGCCCGACGGGAGCGCGGCGGAGGAGCGCATCGGCGGGGGCGCGCTCCGCGGGGTGACGCTCGTCCTGCGGTCGCCGTACCTGCTCGGGATCTGCGCGCAGACGCTCTTCCTGTCGGTGACCGCGACGGTGCTCTACTTCGAGCAGGCGCGGATCGTCTCCGCGCAATCGATGGATCCCGCGCGGCGGACAGCGATGTTCGCGTCCATCGATCTCACAGTGAACGTGATCACGATCCTCGTGCAGGTGCTCGTGACAGGGAGGCTCATGACGCGGGTGGGCCTCGGGGTCGCGCTCGCTGTCGTCCCGGTTGTCACGGGCGTCGGGTTCGCGGCGCTCGCGGCGCAGCCCACCATCTGGATGATCGCCGCGTTCCAGGGGCTCCGGCGGGCGATCCACTATGCGGTGGACCGGCCGGCGCGGGAGATCCTGTTCACGGTGGTCGCGCGCGAGGAGAAGTACAAGGCGAAGAGCTTCATCGACACAGTGGCGTTCCGCGGCGGGGACGCCGCGAGCGCGTGGGCCCTGTCGGGCCTGTCGGCGCTCGGGGTGAAGGCGGCGGGGCTGTCGCTGATGATGCTGCCGGTCGCGGGGGGATGGGTGCTGCTGAGCCACTACCTGGCGCGGAGGCAGGCGGAGCGCGCCCGCAGGGAGGCGGGCTGACGCGGGCCGGGTCCTAGCGGACGCACGTGCAGGCCGAGTGCTCGTCGTCGGGCCCGTCGTCGCCCTGCTCGCCCCGGTCGACGACCTTCGCGTCCATGCCGAGCTGCTGCAGGAGCTCGGTGACGAGCGCGATGGCCTCCCGCTTGTCCGCCTGCGTGCGCGGAGAAGACCACGCGACGCTCTTCTCGACCAACGTCCTCACCAGGGCGTCGATCGGCGGGGGGAGGGGCACGGCGCCGTCGAGGGCAGCCGGCGCGTGCCTCGCTTGCGGGGCCTTATCGACGATCCAGGTCACCTGCTCGATCGGGGTGGACGCCTCCGGATCCGGTGCGCTCTCCGACGGCGGCTCCGGCGCTTCCTCGATCTCGACGGTTTGCGGCCGGGGGTCGGCTGCCTTGCCGACGCTGTCCGAAGCAGGGTTGTACCCTGCCAGCATGTCCTCCGGGGTGCTGGCCTGGTCGTCACCGGGCTTGTTCGGGTCGACGTTCGCGGCAGGGCTGAAGCCGCTGGTGATGGCGCTCGGGCCTGCTGCGGGCAGCGCGTGGAGCCCGCTGGGCGCCGGGGCTCCGGTCACCATCGCGTCGCTGCTGCTGGCGACGCCCGCCGGTGTCGCCTTCTTCTCCTGAAGGTCGATACCGNCCCGCCGGTGTCGCCTTCTTCTCCTGAAGGTCGAT
>NZ_JEMA01000915.1 GCF_001589285.1 Sorangium cellulosum
CCGAGGGGCTGGCCGAGCGGCTCGGCGCGCACGCGCGCGGGCTCGGTGAGAGCCTCGAGGCGACGGCGGCGGTTGTGCGCGAGGCCTCGGAGCTCGTGCGGGCCGGCGGCGCCGAGATGACGGCAGTGGCCGAGATGTTCACCGTCGCTGTCGACCGTTACCGCGACGCCAGCGATCGCTGGCTGAACAGCCTGGGCGCGATCGAGGACGCGGTCGAGCGCCGCGATCACGGGGAGGCGGCGGACCTCCTCGGCGCCTACCTCGACCAGACCCGCGAGGTGTTCGACCATTCGTTGCAGTTCCAGCGCGAGCTCTTCTCCGAGCTGCGGGCGCTGAGGAGCAGGACGAGCTGATGCGCCGCCCCGCGCTGCCCCCTCCTCCCGGCTCCTCGTGCCCGCAGGTCGTCAGGTCCATGGCCCGCTGGGAGAGCTCCTCGATGTTCCTGGTGCCGTCCATGAGAGCTCGCCGCCGATGTCCCTGACGCCGGCCGAGGACGACGCGCTCGAGCAGGCGGCGGTCTGGCCGGTCTTCGGCGACCTGATGGCCTGTCTCTTCGGGCTCTTCGTGCTCTTCTTCGTCTGGGCCATCTCGTTCCAGGTCGACCTGACCCGCGATCTCGCCGTCGAGCGCGCCACCCGCGCCGCGGAGCGCGCGCGCCTCGAGTCGCTCGAGCGCGCCCTGGCCGGACCGCTCGCCGAGGGGAGGATCACGCTGACGGAGGGGCGCATCGGGATCCGCGGCAGCATCCTGTTCGAGCTCAACTCCGCCGAGCTCCAGCCGGAGGGCGTGGCGCTGCTGCGCGCGCTAGCGGATCCGCTCAAGGCTTACCTCGAGCATCATGACGAGCTCATCATGGTGAGCGGCTTCACGGACGACCGCCCGCTCACGAGCTCTTCCCGTGGCTATGCCGACAACTGGGAGCTCTCGGCGCAGCGCGCGCTCACGGTGACGCGCGCGCTCGCCGTGGCCGGCGTCCCAGACAAGGCGCTGTTCGCCGCCGGCTTCGGCGAGCGGCACCCGGTTGCGCCCAACGATACGAGCGAGAACCGGGCGAAGAACCGCCGCGTCGAGATCTCGCCCATCCCGCGGCGGGGCGCTCCCTGATGCCGTCGACGCTGGATTTTTCGCCACCGGTTGTCGACCCGGAGGAGCGCCAGCGGCGTCCAGCCCAACCTCAGCGGCGTCCAGCTCAACCTCGGTCGGGGCGCCCGCCTCAACCTGGGTCGGCGACCGTGGACCCCCAACCCGGGTCGGTTGCATCCGCCGCTCAACCTCGGTCGGTCGCTGAGGCCCCTCAACCCGGGTCGGTTGTGGCCGCTCAACCTCGGTCGGGACGCCCGCCGCAACCTGGATCGGTGGCCGCCGACCCCCAACCTGGGTCGGCCGCCGCCCCCCAGTCCGGGTCATCTGCTACCCCCCACCCCGGGCCGTCCATCGCTGCAAAACCCGGCTCGCCTCCTCGCACCGCTCATCCCGGATCGCTCACCGTCACCCATCCTGGGTCATCCGATACCCCCCACCTCCTCCCCACCCGCCTCGCTGCCCTCCAGGCAGCCGGCGCCTCTCGCTTCGACCCCGCCAGCTACCGCCTCATCGAGGCGCTCCTCGAGCGCGCCGGCTCCCTCGACGGCGGCGCCCGCGCGCGCCTCGCTGCCCGCGCCGCCGACCGGCTCGCGGCGCTCGAGGCCTCCTTCCACCGCGCGCGCGCCGAGGCCGAGGCCCAGCTCCGCGCCCTGGCCGACGCCGGCATCCCCGACGACGGCGCGCTCGCCGCCGCCCTCGCCCTCGGCGACCTCCCCGCCGTCGTTCGGGCCGCTCGCCGCCGCCTGCGCGCGCTCGCCCAGGGCCGGCAGAAGACCGCCGTCCCCTCGCTCGCGCGCCTGCGCGGCGAGATCGCGGCGCGCGAGGTGCGCCTCCCCGAGCCGCTCGCGCGCGACCTCGCGCAGCTCCCGTGCGACGGCGACGTCATCGAGCGCCGGGTCAAGCGGCAAGCCCAGGCGCTCAGCAACGCGCTCTCCACGGCGCTCTTCCACGAGTCGCTCGTGAGCGCCCGCGCCACGCTCGCTGTCGCGCGCGCGACCGACAACGTCCCCGAGGACGCCGGCCCCTACAACGCCCAGGTGCTCGCCGCCCGCGCGCTCTGCGCCGCCGAGCGCCTCTCCGAGCCCTACCTCCGCGCCCTCGTCGCCGGCCTCCAGGACCTCGGCGCCCTGGCCGCCGCGCTCGAGCCGCCGCCAGAAAAGCCAACCCGGAAGAAAGCCGCCCCGCGCAGCACGCGGGACGTGAGGAACACCCCCGACGCCGGCGCCCGCCGCCGGCCCGCCCGAAAAAAAGAATCCCTTTTCCGTGGATCGCGTTAGGTAAGTAGTCCCCATGCCTCGCTCGCCAGGCCGATCCCTCGCTGTCCTCGCGCTCGCCCTGCTCGCCGCCTCCTGCTCCTCCGCCGCCGACAAGGTGCAGAGCGGGCCGGCGACGCCGCCGCTCAAGCAGTGCGGCACCGAGGTCGTCCGGCACGGCGACGGCTACAACGGCGCGGCGCGCGAGTGCATCTGGCAGGCGTACAGGAACCGCGAGCCGTCCGAGTTCAAGACGACCCGGTACACCATCGAGGGCGACCCCGTCAGCTACCACCTCGAGGTTACGGCCACGGGCGTCGTGGTCGTCGTGGACAGCAAGGACCGCTACGCCATGCAGGGCGTCTTCCGCCACGCCTGCCGCAACCTCGAGCGCATCATGCAGGAGGGCACCGAGGACCGGTTCGGCTTCGCGCTGAGCGCCTGCTCCGGCGGCGGCGCCGAGCGGCTCGCGGTCCCGTGACGGATCCGCGGCGCGCCGGTGCGTTCCGGTCGGTCCAGCAGCCCACCGGCCCTGCCGCGGGCCTCCCCGCGGCCACGGCGCAGGCGGACGGCGGAAGCGGTGGAAGCGAAACGGCAAGCTGCGCGCAGCACGCGCGGCGTCCGACCTCCGCGCGGACGGTCGCCGCCAGGCGCGGCCTGAGGCCTGATCTGGTGGACGCGACCGATCCTTGGCGCGTAGGCTCGCGCAAGGCCACCGGAGCGGGCAGCACGATGACTAGACCGAGCGTCCTGTACTGCACGATGGGGTCGAGCCAGGCGCCGGAAGGGCGCGGATGACGCGCGATGAGCGCCCGTCGTCCGGCAGCTCGGCAGAGCGTGCCCGCGAGCAAGCTGGGGGGAAGCGCCGTGCAGCCTCACCTCGTCTTTGAAGCCGCCGGGATCAGCCACCCCGGCATGGTCCGGGACACGAACGAGGACAGCTTCGCGATCCTCGAGTCGCGCGGGCTGTTCCTCGTGGCCGACGGCATGGGAGGGCGCGCCGCCGGGGAGGTCGCGTCGCGGATGGCGATCGACACCGTGCGCGACTTCTTCAACGACCCGGAGTCCACCTGGCCTGTCGCCGTCAGCGTCGGCCCGCCCACGGTCCGGGGCTCCGAGGCCCGCTACGTCGATCAGGGCCTGCCGCTGCTCGTCGCGGGCATCCAGCTCGCGAACGGACGCATCTTCTCCGCGGCGCGGCGCGACCGGGAGAAGCGCGGGATGGGCACCACGTTCGTCGCCGCGCTCGCGCGCGACGGCTTCGTCGCCATCGCGCACGTGGGCGACAGCCGCGTATACCGCCTCCGCGATCAGCGCCTCGAGCAGCTCACTCGAGATCACTCGCTGGTCAACGAGTGCATCCGCCTCGGCCACCTCCTCCCCGAGCAGGCCAGCACGTTCCCGCTCCAGCACGTGATCACCCGCGCCCTCGGCACCGACGAGGCCGTCGAGGTGGAGACGCGGATCGAGGCCATCGAGGGCGGCGACGTCATGCTCCTCTGCTCGGACGGCCTGTCCGGCGTGGTGCCGGCGCAAGATATCGCAAGTATCCTTGGAGAGCGCGTCGACCTCGGCGAGATCACCGCGCGGCTCGTCAAGCGCGCCAACGAGAACGGTGGCCCCGATAACGTCACCTGCGTTGTCGTGCGCTGGCGCGCCTCTCCCGACGGCCAGCCCAGGCGCTGAGCCGCGCATCGCACGGGCCGTGTGGGGCCGCGCATTGCGCGCGGCTTGTCCCCTTTTCCATGAAACGTCAACTGCCGGAGAGCGCGCCACCATGTTAATGCCGGTCGGGAATCCCGATGGGCGCGCGAACGAACGGATCGGCACAGCCGCAGTTGACGAGCTCCACGACATCGACCCCCCGGAGTGCGGCGGCGGCCGGCACGGGGAAGCTCCGCGGCGCGCGGCGCGCTGAGCCGGCCGCGCCCGCGCTCGACCCGGCGGAGCACCGGGCGCCGCTCAAGCTCCTCGACGCGGCGCGCGAGCCGGATTTCATCGAGGTGCTCGGCTCGCGCGAGCACAACCTCCACATCGATCGGCTCGAGGTCCCGAAGCGCAAGCTCGTCGTGTTCACGGGGGTGAGCGGCTCGGGCAAATCGAGCCTGGCGTTCGACACGCTCTACGCCGAGGGGCAGCGGCGATACGTCGAGACGCTGAGCTCCTACGCCCGCCAGTTCCTCGGTCAGCTCGAGCGCCCGCAGGTCGAGCACCTGCGCGGGCTGTCGCCGACGATTGCCATCGAGCAGAAGAGCGCGTCGAGCAATCCGCGCTCCACGGTCGGCACGATCACGGAGGTCTACGATTACCTGCGCGTGCTCTATGCGCGCGCCGGCGAGCAGCATTGCCACCTCTGCGGCAAGCCGGTGAAGGCGCAGAGCTCGGAGCAGATCGTCGGCGAGCTCCTCGCGATGCCCGAGGGGACGAAGTTCGTGCTGCTCGCGCCGCTCGTGACGCACCGGAAGGGGGAGTTCAAGGACCTCTTCGAGGAGCTCCGGGGCCGCGGCTTCGTGCGGGTCGAGATCGACGGGGCGCAGCACCGGCTCGACGAGGCGCCGCGGCTCGACAAGAAGCTCAAGCACACCATCGCGCTCGTCGTGGACCGGCTTGTCGTGCGCGCCGACGAGCGCCAGCGCATCACCGAGGGCGTCGAGCTCGCGCTCCAGGAGGGCCGCGGCGAGCTCCGGGTCGAGCTCCAGGCCGACGACGGCGCCGCGGCGCGCAAGCGCCGCCCGGCGGCCCCGCTGCTGTTCAGCGCCGCGCGCTCCTGCTGCGGCCAGAGCTTCCCCGAGCTGTCGCCGCAGAGCTTCTCGTTCAACAGCCCGCTCGGCATGTGCGGCGCGTGCAATGGCCTCGGCACCCGCCTCGAGATCGACCCCGACCTCGTGATCCCGGACCCCTCGCTGTCGATCCGCGAGGGCGCCATCGCCCCCTGGGCGTCGGCCATGGCGCGCGGCGAGGGCTGGACGTTCCGCATCATCGACGCCGTGGCCAAGGCGTGCTCGGTCGACCTCGACGCGCCCTGGCGCAAGCTCGGGGCGAAGAAGCAGGAGATGGTGCTCCATGGCCTCTCGGGCAAGCGCATCGCGGTGACGTGGGGCAAGGAGGGGAGCGAGACGCACGGCACCTGGGGCATGCGCTTCGAGGGCGTGATCCCGAGCCTGATGCGCAGGTTCCAGCAGTCGTCGTCCGAGTCGGCGCGGGAGGCCTACCGCAAGTTCATGAGCGAGCGGGCGTGCGACGCCTGCGGCTCCCGGCGCATGCGCCCGGAGTCGCTCGCCGTGCGCGTCGCCGACAGGGGGATCGCCGACGTCACCTCGATGACGGTGCGGGACGCATTCGAGCATTTCTCCCGGCTGGAGCTCCCGGGCAACCGGCAGAAGATCACGGAGGGGGTGCGGCGGGAGATCACGAGCCGGCTAAGCTTCCTCCTGAACGTGGGCCTCGAGTACCTGACGCTCGATCGCTCCGGCCCGACGCTGAGCGGCGGCGAGGCGCAGCGCATCCGGCTGGCGAGCCAGCTCGGCAGCGAGCTCTCCGGGGTGATGTACGTGCTCGACGAGCCGAGCATCGGCCTGCACCAGCGGGACAACCAGCGCCTCATCGAGACGCTGCGGCGCCTCCGGGATCTCGGCAACACGGTGCTCGTTGTCGAGCACGACGAGGAGACGATCCGGGCCGCCGATTACGTCGTGGATTTCGGCCCCGGCGCGGGGCACCTCGGCGGCCGGGTGATGGCCGCGGGGACGCCCGAGGAGGTCGAGCGCCACCCCGACAGCCTGACCGGCGCGTACCTGTCCGGGCGCGCGCGCATCGAGGTGCCCGCGGCGCGGCGCGCGCCGCGCGGGTGGCTGGAGATCCTGGGCGCGTCCGAGCACAACCTGCGCAACATCGATGTCCGGTTCCCGCTCGGGGTGCTGCTCGCGGTGACAGGGGTGAGCGGCGCCGGCAAGAGCTCGCTCGTGAACGGCATCCTCCTCCCGGCGCTGGGCCGGGCGCTCCACAACAGCACCGAGCCGGTCGGCGCGCACCGCGCGATCAAGGGGCTCAAGGCGCTCGACAAGGTGATCGCGATCGACCAGAAGCCGATCGGCCGCACGCCGCGCTCGAACCCGGGGACGTACACGAAGGCGTTCGACCAGATCCGCGAGATCTTCGCCGAGCTGCCGGAGTCGCGCGCGCGCGGCTATGGCCCGGGGCGGTTCAGCTTCAACGTGAAGGGCGGGCGCTGCGAGGCGTGCAGCGGCGACGGCATGGTGAAGGTCGAGATGCACTTCCTCGCCGACGTCTACGTCCCTTGCGACGTGTGCGCCGGCAAGCGGTACAGCGCGCAGACGCTCGCGGTGCGGTACAAGGGCAAGAGCATCGCCGACATCCTCGACACGAGCATCGAGGACTGCCGGCAGCTCTTCGAGCACCACGTCGCCCTGCGGCGCGTCCTCGACACGCTGGTCGAGGTCGGCCTCGGGTACATGAAGATCGGCCAGAGCGCGCCGACGATGAGCGGCGGCGAGGCGCAGCGCGTGAAGCTGAGCCGCGAGCTCGGCAAGAGCCAGACGGGGCGCACGCTCTACGTGCTCGACGAGCCGACGACGGGCCTGCATTTCGAGGACATCCGCAAGCTCCTCGGCGTGCTCCACCGGCTGGTCGAGGCGGGCAACACGGTGGTGGTCATCGAGCACAGCCTCGATGTCATCAAGTGCGCCGACTGGGTCGTCGACCTCGGCCCCGAGGGCGGCGCCGGCGGCGGCCGCGTCATCGCCGAGGGGACGCCGGAGGACGTCGCGAAGGTGCCGGCCTCGTACACCGGGCAGTTCCTGCGCCCGCTGCTGGGCGCGAGCTAGCGCTCACCGCGCCTCCAGGCGCAGCGCTGCAATGTAACGAGCAATTCACTGATTCTGACGATCCTGCCTATCCATTCTGTACAGGAATGGTGTCATGGGCGGATTTGTTCCGCGTGCTTGCATCGCGGTACAAAAGCGCGTAGCCGGGATCGATGGACACCAGCGTGTCCTCGAGTGCGAAAGCACCCCACCAGCTGCTTCAGCAAACCACTCTGATTTCCCGAGCGAGCCGGGCTGTCGCACTCGCCCCTGTGCTCGACGTCCGTTGACGGGAGGGCCCATGCAGATCTCGAAGCACTCTCTGTTTCTCGGCCTAGGAATGTGGCTGGGCGCCGTCTCCGCTGTCGCTTGCTCCGCCAGCGGTACATCGGCGCCTGCGCCTTCCGGATCGGGATCCTCCGGTCCTGGAAGCACGAGCGGCGCCGTCGGCGCCGGCGGCTCGGGCGCCGGCGGCTCGACGGCGACGGGCGGGGTCGGAGACGATCTCGGCAGCGGCGCCACCACCACCACCGGCGTCGGCGGCGGCGGCGATGTCCTGATGCCGGCGGAGGATCCGAAGACGTGCGCGGAGGCCGCCGCGAACAAGTCCTACGTCGGCTGCGACTTCTGGCCCACGGTCACCGCCAACGTCGTGTGGTCGATCTTCGATTACGCGGTCGTCGTCGCGAACGCGGGAGACGAGATCGCCGAGGTCGAGGTGACGCGCGCCGGCGAGACCGTCGCGCAGGCCGAGATCCAGCCCAACAGCCTGTCCAAGATCTATCTCCCCTGGGTCCCCGAGCTGAAGGGACCCGACGCGAACGCGTGCGCCTCCGGCCGGTCGATCGACAGGTCGGTCCGCGTGGACGGCGGCGCGTACCACCTCGTCTCGACCAGGCCGGTCACCGTCTATCAGTTCAACGCGCTCGAGTACAAGGGCGCGGGGGGGCCCGCCGGCAAGGACTGGTCGTCCTGTCCGGGCAACAGGGTGTGCGATGGCAGCACTGCTGGCTGCTTCTCGTTCACCAACGACGCCTCGCTGCTTCTGCCGAGCACGGCGATGACAGGCAATTACCGCATCACCGGCCAGCAGGGCTGGGCCCAGGTCGCGATGGGCGGATATATGGTCATCACGGGCACCAGGGACGGCACCAGCGTCACGGTGAGCGTGGCCCAGGGCGGCGCGGTTGTCGCCGGCGGCGGCATCCCCGCGACGCGCGGCGGCGAGCGCTTCACGGTCGAGCTCGACGAGGGCGACGTCGTCGAGGTCCTCGGCGACCCGGCCAAGGACCTCAGCGGCAGCCTCGTCACCGCCACGAACCCCGTCCAGGTGCTCACAGGCATGCCGTGCGTGCAGTCGCCGATCGGCCGGCTGGCGTGCGACCACATCGAGGAGTCGGTGTTCCCCGCCGAGACCCTGGGCAAGCGTTACTTCGTCACGGTCCCGACGTCGCCGGGCGGCCAGGTCGTCGGGCATATCGTGCGCCTTTACGGCAATGTCGACGGCACGGCGCTCACCTATCCGTCCGGCCGGCCGGACGGCGGGCCGACAAGGATCAACGCCGGCCAGGTCGTCGACCTCAGCCTGGTGAAGAGGGACTTCGAGGTCGTGGGAGATCACGAGTTCGCGGTCAGCTCGTTCATGCTGGGCGCCGAGGCCGTCGAGAGCTCCACCGGCCAGGCCAACGAGAAGGGCGATCCGTCGCAGAGCCACCCCACCGCGGTCGAGCAATACCGCACCAAGTACATCTTCCTCGCGCCGAGCGACTACGACGAGAGCTACGTCGACATCATCCAGCCCGTGGACGCCTCGGTCACGCTCGACGGCGCCGCCGTGGACGCCGCGCCGACCCCGATCGGCAACGGCTCGGGCTTCGGCGTCGCGCGCGTCAAGCTCGGCCCCGGCAACAGCGGCGCGCACGTGCTGAGCGCCTCGGCCCCCGTCGGCATCCAGGTGATCGGCTACGGCTCCTACACGAGCTACCAGTACCCGGGCGGCCTCAACCTCCTCACCATCGCGCCGCCGCCGCCCCCGCCCCGGTGACAGCGCCGGCAGGGCGCCACCGCCGCCGCTGGATTGTCTTTCCCCGCCGCCTGACCTAGCACCACCGCATGGCGGCCAGGCAACGCGTCACGGCCCGGGGCGCGGCGCTCTTCGTCGTCCTGGCCAGCCTCGCCTTCGCCACGAGCGGCCCTCTCGCCCGGTACGCGCGCCCTGTCCACCCGCTCTTCATCGCCTTCGGCAGGGTCGCCCTCGCCGCCGCGGCGCTCTCGCTCATCGACCTGCGCGGGATCGCCCGCTCGGCCGCCGCCCTCTCGCCGCGCCAGCGCGCCGCCGTCCTGGCCGCGGGCCTCCTGCTCGCCGTCCACTTCGCGCTCTTTCTCTGCGGGCTCGACCGCACCTCCCTCGCCGCGGCGCTCTCGCTCATCTCGCTCGAGCCGCTCGCCGTCGTGCTCTGCGCGTGGGTGTTCTTCCGCGTCCGCCCCACGCGCTCCGAGCAGGCCGGCGTGCTCCTCGCCACCGCCGGCGCCGCCCTTGTCGCGCGCGCGGCCGGCTCCGGCGATCACCGGCTCTCGGGCGACCTCATGGTCGTCGGCGCCACGCTCCTTTACGGCCTCTACGTCTCGTTCGCCCGCGCGCTCCGGGACGCCTTGCCGGCGCGGAGCTACGCCGCGCTCGTCTACACGAGCGCCGCCGTCTTCCTCGCCGCGGCGCTCCCCGTGGCGCCCGGCGCGCTCGAGGGCGTCTCCCCGCCGCCGGCCCACGCCGCCGTCGCCATCGTCGCGCTCGCGCTCGTGCCCACCCTGGTCGGCCACACCGCGGTGCAGGCCGCGGCGCGGCGCATGTCCCCGGCGATCGTCGCGCTCGTGTCCCCCGGCGAGACGCTGGGCGGGATCGTCATCGGCGCCCTGTGGCTCGACGCCATTCCGACGGCCACGGAGGTCGCCGGCGCCGCGATCATCCTCGTCGGCGCCACCGTCGCCATCCTGGGGTCGAGCTCGCCCGCGGCCCAGGGCGCCGGCTGACGCGCTCTTCCAGGCGCCGCCCGGACTGGCGATGTCCGGATCGCGACGCCCGGGTCGCGATGGAAGCATGCCTGTGCAGCGAGGGAGCCGAACGCTCATGATCGTCGCCAGGCAGGACGGAAGTCGCCGGCGCGCGCCGCTTCGGTCGAACTCCTCACCACGATGATGGGGAATCGCAGGAGAACCGCCCTCGCGCGCTTGACTGCCGATGATTCGAAGGGACGCTCTCCGCCATGTACGGTGGGCTGTTTCGAAACATCCTGTTTCCGCTCTACGAGACCCGGTTGAGGGGCAGGGACACCCTCAAGGCCCTGGAAGAGCTCGAGCGCTCCCAGTGGCGATCGGAGGAAGAGATTCGCGATCTCAGCTTCCGGCGGATGCTCGCGGCGCTCCATTTCGCCGAGCAGAACGTCCCTTTCTACCGGGCCCGGTTCGCGGAGCACGGCGTGCGCGTCGCCTCGGTGAGGTCGCCGGAGGACCTCCTGCGCATCCCGGTCCTCACGCGGGCCGATCTCCGCGCCCACGGGCGCGATCTCGTCGCCGAGGGCTTCGTCGGGCGGCTCTACGCGAGCGGCACGGGGGGCTCCACGGGAGAGCCGGTGCAGTTCCGCTTCGACCACCGCACGTACGAGCGCCGCATCGCGGCCGCCATGCGGTCCGACCGGTGGGCGGGCGCCCGGCTCGGCGACAGGGAGCTCCACCTGTGGAGCTCCGTCCTGTCCTCCGAGACCCTCGTGAAGAAGGCGAAGCGCTCCCTGCACGAGGCCATCCTCCGCAAGAAGATGATCTCCGCCTTCGACCTGTCCGACCGGCGGCTCGCCGCGCTCCTCGACGAGATCGCGCGGTACCGGCCCCAGGTCATCGTCGGGTACGCGGGCGCGCTCTACCAGGCGGCGCGCTACGCGCTCGCGGCGGGGCGCGCGCTCCCCGCCCCGCGCGGCGTCGTCACCAGCGCGGAGCGGCTCTTCGCGCACCAGCGCGAGGCCATCGAGCGCGCCTTCGGCGCCCCGGTGTTCGACCGGTACGGCTGCCGCGAGCTCATGCTCATCGCCGCCGAGTGCGAGCGGCACGCCGGCAAGCACATCAACATGGAGGGCGTGTACGTCGAGCTGCTCCGCGACGGGCGGCACGCGCTCCCGGGCGAGGCGGGGGAGGTCGTCGTGACGGATCTCGTCTGCCGATCGATGCCGCTCATCCGCTACAAGAACCAGGACGTCGCGATCGCCGCCGGCGCGCCGTGCGGGTGCGGCCGCGGCCTGCCGATGCTCGCCTCGGTGGAGGGGCGCGTCCTCGACCTGCTCGTCGGCCCCGACGGCGAGCTGCTCGCGGGGGAGTTCTTCCCGCACCTCATCAAGGACCAGCCCACGATCGCCCGCTACCAGGTCTACCAGGACCGGCGCCGCGCGATCACGGTGCGGCTCGTGCCCGGCGACGGCTTCCAGCCCGAGACAGCGCGGCTCATCGAGCGCACCGTCCGGCAGCACCTGGGCGAGCGCGCCGAGGTCTGCGTCCAGCTCGTCGACGACATCCCCCTCACGAGCGGCGGCAAGCACCGCGTCACCCTCTCGGAGGTCCCCATCGAGCTGAGCCGGCGCTCCGCGGCGTGACCCGAGCCCCCCGGCGCCGCCGCCGCGGCGCGCGCCGCCGTCCGCCCTGCCCTGCGCACCTCGGCGCCGGGGGCGCGGCCGCGCGCACGTACAGCGATCTTTCTACAGATCTGCTGGAGTCGCCTGGCGGCTGGCGCGCCGCGGCCTCCTCGCGGCCCGCTCGCGGCGCGCCGCCTGGCTTCCCGGGACCCGAAGCGCTGGCGGAGCCGCGCGGTCCAGGGTATTGGGCAGAGCAGTACGATGTCCGACGTGCAGAGACCGCTTCCGCCGAAAAAGGACGTCGCGCTGGCCCTCCTCGAGCGAGAGCCGAGCGTGTTCATCCACCTCGACCCGCGCCGGCCCGGTGTCTTCGTCCCCAAGTGGTTCACGGGGCAGCCGCAGCTCATCCTGCAGGTCGGGATGAACATGGCGATCCCCATCCCCGACCTCAAGGTCGACGACGAGGGGATCAGCTGCACGCTCTCGTTCAACCGCGCGCCGTTCCTGTGCCGCCTGCCCTGGCACGCGATCTGGGCGCTCGTGAGCGAGGACCAGCGCGGCATGGTGTGGCCCGAGGACATCCCCGCCGATCTCGCCGCGCAGAAGCAGCAGCGGCCCCAGGCGGGCCCGCCGCAGAAGCCCGGCAAGCGCCCGCGTCCCCGGCTCGCCGCCGTCGCGACCCCCAGCGACGACGAGCGCGGCGCCGAGGCGTCGGACGAGGCGCGCGCGCGCGACCGCGGGCGCCGCCCCGAGGTGGATCCGGTGGAGACCGGCGAGCGCCGCAGCGCCAGCGAGGCCCCGGCGCGCGACGCCGGCGCGGCCGTGAGGCCGCTCGCGTCGGTGCCCTCCCCGGCCCTCGCGCCGGTGCGACCCGCCGCGGAGGAAGGCGAAGACGACGAATCCGGTAGCTCCGGTGAGGCCGAGCCCAGGCAGCGCCCCGGAGCGGGCAAGCCAAAGCGCGAGCTGCCCCCCTATTTGCGCGTCATCAAATAAAGCTACCGCTTGACGGTACGGCTCGGCCCAATCAACTGTGGCCCGGCCATGCCTCGACAGTTGCAGCGCGTCCTTCAGGCGCTCGGGCTCCTCGGCGCCGTCGTCGCCCTCGAGTTCGGCTTCGAGATCATCTTGCCGGACGCCGCATGGCGGCAGCTCGCCCTGTTCGCGATGGTCAACGTCATCGCGGCGCTCTCGCTCAACGTCATCAACGGCATGGCCGGCCAGTTCTCGATCGGCCACGCCGGCTTCGTCGGCATCGGCGCGTACACCGGCGCGATCGTGGCCGGCAACCTGCACCAGCAGCTCGGCGGCGGCGATCCGCTCTTCGGCAACTCGTTCCTCGTGATGCCCGCCTCGCTGCTCGCGTCAGGGCTCGTCGCGGCGCTCTTCGGCCTCGTCGTCGGCCTGCCGAGCCTCCGATTGCGCGGCGACTACCTCGCCATCGTGACCCTCGGGTTCGCCGAGATCTTCCGCCTGACGATCGCCACGGCGACAACCGGCGGCGCCGACCAGGGGACTGTCGGCAGGCTGCTCGGCGCGCTCGGCGGCCCGATCGGCTACGCCGGCCCCGACGACACCGGCGTCCCGCAGTACGCCGGGCCGTTCTGGATCTTCGGCGCCGTCATTGTCGCGACCGTCATCGCGTGGCGGCTCAAGTTCTCCGGCTGGGGCCGCGCCCTGCGCGCGCTCCGCGAGGACGAGATCGCCTCCGCCGCGGTGGGCGTCGACCCCACCCGCTACAAGGTCACGTCCTTCGTCATCGCCGCCGCCGGCGGCGGCGTCGCCGGCGCCCTGCTCTCCGCGATGCGCGACGGCAACCCCACGGTCCAGCCCGACCAGTTCACGTTCAACTACTCGTTCGACGCCATCACGATGGTGATCCTCGGCGGCTCGGGCAGCGTCACCGGGTCGATCGTGGGCGGCGTGCTCGTGACCTTCACGGTGAAGCTCATCGAGCAGCTCCAGGGCCTCGACAGCGTGCTCGCGCTGAAGGCCGCCTACCCCGCGCTCGACCTGAACGCCCTCCGGATGGTGCTCTACGCCTCCATCCTCATCGGGCTGATGATCCTCCGCCCCGAGGGGCTCTTCGGCGAGCGCGAGCTCTTCGACCGGCGCTGGGCGCGCAAGAAGCGCCCCCCCGTGGGCCCGGCCGAGCCCGTGCCCGCGACGACGGGCGCCGAGGCCGCCGCCGCGCCCGCGGGCGACGCGCCCCCTGCGGAGGAGCGGCCCGGCACCGCCCTCGAGCGCGAGGTCAAGCCGACCGGGAGGGAGTTCGAGTGAACCTCGATCTGAAGCATGTCACGAAGCGGTTCGGCGGCCTGCGGGCCGTCGGCGACGTCTCGTTCTCCGTGCCCGAGCGCTCGATCTTCGGGCTCATCGGCCCGAACGGCGCCGGCAAGACGACGGTGTTCAACCTGATCACCGGCGTCTACAAGCACGACGAGGGCTCGATCCACTTCGGCGGGACCGACCTCGCGCCGCTCAGGCCGAGCCAGATCGCCCGGCTCGGCGTCGCCCGCACGTTCCAGAACATCCGCCTCTTCGGCCAGCTCACGGTGCTCGAGAACGTGCTCGTCGCCTGCGAGAACCTGCGCCGCTCGACGCTCGCCTCCGCCCTGCTCCGCTCGCCGTTCTTCTACAGGGACGAGCAGGAGATGACCGAGCGAGCGCTCTCGCTGCTCTCGGTGTTCAAGCTCGAGGACATGGCGGACGAGATCTCGACGTCGCTCTCGTACGGCAACCAGCGCCGCCTCGAGATCGCCCGGGCGATGATGCTCAAGCCGAAGCTGCTGCTGCTCGACGAGCCGGCGGCGGGCATGAACTACGGCGAGGCCGAGGGGCTCAAGCAGCAGATCCGCTGGCTGCGCGACACGTTCGAGATCACGGTCGTGCTGGTCGAGCACAACATGCAGGTCGTGATGGGGGTGTGCGAGGAGATCCACGTCCTCGATCACGGCGAGACCATCTCGCACGGCACCCCGGTGGCCGTGCGCAAGGACCCGAAGGTCCTCGCCGCCTACCTCGGCGAGGAGGTCGAAGGCGAGGCGGACGAAGCCCGCATCGCGGCCTCCGCGGCGGCGCAGGAGCCCGCATGAAGACGACGCACCCGACGCGGCAGCCCCCCTCTGTGGCCCCCGGCGAGCCCCTGCTCGTCGTCGAGGATCTCGCGGTCAGCTACGGCGGCATCAAGGCGCTGAAGGGCGTCAGCCTCGAGGTGCGGCGCGGCGAGATCGTCGCGATGATCGGCGCCAACGGCGCCGGCAAGACGACAACGCTGAAGACGGTCGTCCGCCTGCTGCCGATCGCCGCCGGCCGCATCCGCTACGACGGCCGGGACCTCGCGTCCGTGACGGCCGAGGAGCTCGTCGCGTCCGGCGTCTCGCTCGTCCCGGAGGGGCGCGCGATCTTCTCGAACCTGACCGTCCGCGAGAACCTCGAGCTCGGCGCGTGGTGCCACAAGCACGGCCCCACCATGGCCGAGACCCTCGACGACGTGGTGAAGCTCTTCCCCCGCCTCGGCGAGCGCATGCACCAGCAGGGCGGCACCCTCTCCGGCGGCGAGCAGCAGATGCTCGCGATCGGCCGCGCCATGATGGCGCGCCCCGCCATGCTGCTGCTCGACGAGCCCTCGCTCGGCATCGCCCCGCGGCTCGTCGCGGACATCTTCGAGTCGATCGCCACGATCGCGGCGTCAGGGACAACCGTACTCCTCGTTGAGCAGAACACCCGACTCGCTCTCAAGTACTCCACCCGAGCCTACGTGCTCCGTACAGGGCAGATCGCCATGAGCGGTGACTCGAAGGATCTCGCGGCGAACGAGGAGATCCGAGCGGCCTACCTCGGCGGCTGATCCCGGCCAGATCCGCCGCGGAGCGCGGGCAAGTCACGGAAGAGACAGGCGGAAAGCGCTGGTGTTTCAAGCGCGTATCAACGCATCGCGTGATGCGATGAGGCGCGTTTGACATCGCGCTTCGCCGCCGATGGAGTATGGTTTCCGTGCGCCAGGCGACGAAGAACTGGTCTTAACCATCGCGGTCCGTGGTGGCCGCCGACGGGGGATATCCATGGAGATCGAGAGCACGACCCGCGTTCTGGTGATCGACGACGACGCCAGCAACTCCCAGCCGCTCGTCCACTTCCTCTCGTGCCGGGACTACACGGTGGAGACGTGCTGCGGGCTCGACCATGCGCGTGACGTGCTTGCCCGGTGGCGTCCTCACGTGATGGTGCTCGTGCCGCGGGACGACGCGGGGGTGCACAGCGAGATGGAGGAGCTCCGCCGCATGTCCCCGCGCGTGCCCGTCGTGGTGCTCACGCTCGTGGCCGGCCCGCAGATGATGCTCGACATGGAGGCGTTCGCGCCCACGGTGCCCGCGTGCCCGTCGCGCGGCCTCGCGTACATCGAGTCGGCGGTCGCTGACGCGTCTGCCATGGGCTGAGCGGCCGCGCGCGCAGGGCCCCCGCGCTCCTCGCGCAGGGCGGCGCCCCCGCCGGCGCCGCCGGTCCCGGCTTGCCTTACATGGTCAAGCCGGCGGGGAGATCCCGTCCGGCAGCCCGTCGAAGAACTCCTCCACCATGGACGCGATCCAGGCGCGGACCGGCGCGGTAGCGCAGAGGCTCCGCACGACGGGCCAGAGCGCGGCCGCGAGCGCGTCGAAGTCGAGCGCGGGCTTGATCCCGAAGCGCCCCAGCACCTCGCCGAGCGGCTCGTTCGCGTGCGCGGCCACGAACACCGCTGTCGCCTCGTGGAGCCGCTGCCGTACGGGCCGGTCCCGGAGCACCTGGGCGGCGACGTCGGCCCCGAGCTCCTCGGCGAGCGCCGAGCTCTTCGCGTCGAGCTGGCCGATGAGCTCGCTCACCTGCTGTTCCAGCACCCACGTCGCGACGTGCTTGCGCAGGCCGACGAACTCGGGCGTGTCACCCTTCGCGACGACGATGTCCTGCACCTGGCGCATCGCCGTGCGCGAGAAGCCCTGCAGGAACCGGCGGATCTCCGGCTCGAGCCGCCGCTCGAACTCGCCCCGCATCGTGCCCATGGTCTTGCCGACCCCGCCGAGGCCGAACGGGGAGACCCGCTTGAGCAGCGCCGGCAGGCCCCACTCGGCGAAGAACGGGTTCACCTTCTCGGAGAACTCCTTCAGCGCGTCGTAGAGGACGTCGCGCATCACCGCGTCGAGCGCCGCGCTCTCCAGCACCTCGCGCACGAGCCGCTCCGGGACGAGCTTCGGCTGCTCCAGGATGCGGTCGATCGTGGCGCGCGCCCCCTCCGGCATGAGCTCCTTCGCACGCCGCCGCTCGGCCCGCGCCGCCTCGATCAGCGCCGCGAGCGCGGCCGCGGCCGCGGGCCGGACCGCCCGCCGGAGCGACTCCTCCGCCGCCAGCGCGTCGAGCGCGCGCGCGATCGCCGCCGCGTCCGCGAGCGCGCCGAGCGGCGTCGCGAGCAGCGCCGCGAAGCCGGCGGGCAGGCGTTCCCGGAAATCCCGCGCGGCCGCCTCGGAGACGAGCCGCGCCTCGAGGAACGCGATCTGACGAGCCTTCAGTTCATTAAGTAGCGCGCGACTCATCCGGGAACGGATAGCCCCGGCCCCCCGCCGGCGCCAGGCGCAGATGACCCCGATCCTCGGCCCGCGCCGGGGGCGCGTCGGGGGCGCGTGATTCCTGGACAGGCCTCAAAAATCGCGCGGGACTGCGGACCACTGTGAATCTGAGCGTCAGGTGGAGCCTGTAGTTATTGAACCGGACACCAGAGACTCCCTTACTAAAAGCACCTTACTTTGGCGGCCGGTATCGGGAGATCACCTTACTCGGAGTGTCGCTCGCGCACGGGCGAAACCCGCGGCGAACGACGCGCGGACGGTCGGAGAGGGATTGTCGGTGATTGTCATTTTCCTGGGGGGAGGACTCGCCCCTGGAGTCAACTTTCCAGGACTCGTGACAGAGAGTTGCAACGAATTACAAGTGCATGACAACTTCGGATTCGGCGGATGGTACGCGTTCGTCACCCGCCAGCATTTGCAGGCGTGGAGACCGGCGCTCTCGCCCGGGCCCACGGCTGGAAGGCACCCGCTGGCGGAAGGTGCTCCCGATGCTCTCCATGCTGCTCTGTGTGCTCTACTTCGGCGTGCTGCTCGGCCTCAGCGCCTACGGCCTGCACCGACTGCACCTCGTGGTCCTCTGCCGGTTCAACCGCGCGAAGATCGCGCGCGCGCAGGAGGTCGCGGCCCTGACCGATCGCGACCTCCCGCCGGTGACGATCCAGCTGCCGCTGTTCAACGAGTCGACGGTCGCGGCGCGGCTGCTCGATGCGGTCGCGCGGATGGATTACCCGCGCGACAAGCTCGAGATCCAGGTGCTCGACGACTCGACGGACGAGACGCAGGGCCTCGTCCGGGCGCACGTCGAGCGGCTGCGCGCGCAGGGCATCGACGCTGTGTACCTGCACCGCACGGACCGGGTCGGCTACAAGGCGGGCGCGCTCGACGCGGGCCTCAAGGTCGCGAAGGGCGAGCTCGTCGCGATCTTCGACGCCGACTTCATCCCGCAGCCGGGCTTCGTCCGCTCGATCGTCGGCCACTTCGAGGATCCGACGGTCGGCATGGTCCAGACGCGGTGGGGCCACCTGAACCGCGACGTCTCCATCCTGACGCAGGTGCAGGCCCTGATGCTCGACGGCCACCACCTCGTCGAGAACCGCGCGCGCTTCGGCGCCGGCCTGCTGTTCAACTTCTCCGGCACCGGCGGGATGTGGCGCAAGGACGCGATCCTCGAGGCCGGCGGCTGGCAGCACGACACGCTGACCGAGGACCTCGACCTGTCGTACCGGGCGCAGCTCGCGGGCTACCGCTTCATCTACCGCGAGGATGTCGTCTCGCCGGCGGAGCTCCCGGAGGACATCTCGGCGCTGCGCGCGCAGCAGTACCGCTGGGCCAAGGGCACGGTGCAGACCGCGCGCAAGCTGATGGCGCGGGTGCTCAGCGCGAAGCTCTCGGTCGGGCAGCGGATCGAGGCGTTCTTCCACCTCACCCCGCACTTCGCCTACCCGCTCCTCGTGCTCCTGAGCGTGCTCCTCTTGCCGGCGCTCGTCCTGTTCCCCGCCGCCGACACGCTGACGATGGTCGCCATCGACCTGCCGCTCTGCACGGCGACCACGGGCTCGCTCGCGGCGTTCTACATGCAGGCCGAGACGGCGCAGGGCCGCTCGCGGTGGGGCGCTGTCGTGCGCCTGCCGATGCTGATCGCGCTCGGCACGGGGCTCGCGCCGCACCTCTCGAAGGCCGTGATCGAGGGGCTCCGCAGCATGGCCGGCGAGTTCGTGCGGACGCCCAAGCAGGGCGACAACAAGGGCCGGTACAGGGTGCGCACCGACCTGCCGCTCACCGAGGCGCTGCTCGCCGTGCTCTCGTGCGGCGCGGTGGTCGCGTCGATCCAGACGGGGCACTACTTCGCCACGCCGTTCGCGGTGCTGTTCGCGGTCGGCTACCTCTACGTCGCGTTCATGGTCGCCCAGGAGCAGTTCGCGCGCCGCCGCGACGCCGCCTCGGGCGCGCCGGCCGTCTGGAGCGACGCGCCGTCGAGCGACGCCGCCGTTGTCGGCGCCTGGTCCAGGCAGGCGACGAAGGATCGGCCCCTCGGCGACCTCGCTGCCTGAGCGACCCCCCCGCCGCGGCGAGCGCGTCCAGCGCCCCGCGCCCTCCCGCGCCCCCACACCAGCATCCTGCCGCCGGGCCTCCTGGCCGCCGACGTCGAGGCGGGCGGCGCGCGGCGCGGGCCCCGCCGTCCACCCAGGGCTGCTCCGAGCTCTGCTGATCCGCTGGAACTGTGCATGAAGTACGCCTGGCGCTATCGGGCGGAGCCTGCGTGACCCCCCTAGACCTCCCCGACGCACGCTGGCATCCTGCCCCGAGCCGGTCGGAGGACCGTACGCGGCTTCCTGAACGGTCTTCAGGGGTTGCGGCGCGTCCCCCGCTCTGCAAGGGCGTTGGGGGTGTCATGACGAAAGCCGAAATCGTTCAGGCGGTCTACTCCCGCCTTGGCGGGTTCTCGAAGAAGGAGTCCGCCGATCTGGTGGATCTTGTGTTCGAGACCATGAAGGAAACCCTGGGTCGCGGGGAGAAGATCAAGATCTCCGGATTCGGTAACTTCGTGCTGCGCGACAAGCGCCAGCGGCAGGGCCGCAACCCCCAGACCGGCGATCCGATCCTGATCACGGAGCGGCGGGTCCTGAACTTCAAGGCGAGCCAGATCCTGAAGCAGGCCCTCAACCCGCGCGAGACGGCCTCGGCGGCCGAGGAGTAGACCGCTTGGCGGTGCGCCAGCAGCTTCCGGCGAAGCTGTACTACCGGATCGGCGAGGTGGCCGGCATCGTGGGGGTCGAGCCGCACGTGCTCCGGTACTGGGAGACGGAGTTCCGCTCCATCCGCCCGCAGAAGTCGGCGAAGGGGCAGCGGGTCTACAGCCGGCGCGACGTCGAGACGCTCCTCAAGGTGAAGGAGCTCCTCTATTCGCACCGCTTCACGATCGCGGGGGCGCGGCGCAAGCTGCGCGAGGGCGGCATCGAGCCGCCGCCCCCCGACGTGGGCGCGAGCAGCGAGGAGGTGCAGCGCATGCGCGCGGCGCTGGTCGAGATCCGCGGCGAGCTGCTCGCGTTGATGGATGAGCTCGATCGCGCCTGAGGTGCACGGCGTCGCGCCGGGCGTCGCGCTGCGGCTCTCGCTGCCCGCCGGGGCGCGCGACACGCCGGCGGAGGCGCTGCCCGCGATCGACGTGTCGGCGATCGCGGGGGCGAAGGTGACGCTCCGCCGGGGCGTCGACGCGGACGGGCTCTCGCTGCGCGCTGTCTGCGCGACGGCCCCGTCGCGGCGGTGGGTCACCGGGCTGGAGGAGCTCGTGCTCGATCGGGCCACGGGGCTCGTGCGCGGGGCGCTCGGGGTGTCGATCGAGCGATGGGAGGCGGGGCCGATCCGCGCGGACTCGCGCCTGTTCGAGCAGGCGTTCGAGGGGGCGGGGAAGGTGGGCGAGCGAGCGATGGCGATCCGCGGGCGGCACGTGCTCGGCTTCGCCGGGAGCGAGCGCGACGCGGCGCTCTGCAGCGTGGTCTGCCTGGAGCCGGCGCAGGGGGCGGGGGCGCGCTGCGGCGAGCTGCTCGCAGCGAGCGGGGTCGAGGGCGCGCTCGTGGAGGCGCCGGAGCCGGGGGCGCTCGTGCGGACGATCTTCGTCGCTGCCGAGCACCCGGCGGCTGCGGCAGCGGCGATGGGGCTGCTCGCGGGGGCGGGCGTGGCTGTCCTGCTGGCGCGGCGACCTCGGCCTCGGCCCCTGTGAGCGCGCGGGGAGAGGCGAGCTGCCCGGCCCGAGGCGCCCCTGTTCCTCGCGCGGCGCGGGGCCGAGGAGAGCTACCGTCTCGGTGAAATCAACGAGAAGGAGAGTCGTCTCGGGGGAAGGGCCGCGTCTGGCGGGGCGGAGCGATCAGAAGGGGATGTCGTCGTCGTTGCCGCCGCCGTAGCCGCCGCCGAAGTCGTCCGCAGGCGGGCCGGGATCCTGGGCGGCCGGGGCCGGTCGACCGCCGCCGGCACCGCCACCGCCACCGCGGTTGTTGTAACCGCCGCCGGCCGGGCGCCCGCCGCCGCCACCTCCGCTGTAGCCGCCGCCACCTCCGCCACCGCCGCCGCCGTAACCGCCGCCACCACCGGCGTAGCCGCCGCCGGGGTCGGCGCCGAACGCGCCCGCATCATCGCCGCCCGCGCCGCGGCCGCGGCCGCCGCCCGTCAGCAGGACGTTGTTCGCGATCACCTCGGTCTTGTAGCGCTTGTTGCCGTCCCGATCGTCGTAGCTCGACGTGCGGAGCGAGCCCTCGATGAAGATCGAGGAGCCTTTGCTGAGGATCTTGCCCAAGGCTTCGGCGCGCTTGCCCCAGATCACGACGTTGTGCCAGTCCGTCCGTTCTTTCCGGACCTTGTCGCGATCGAGGTACGATTCGGTCGTGGCGAGCCGCAGGTTCAAGACGGCCTGCCCTCCCTGGGTGAACCGGAGCTCGGGGTCGGCGCCCAGGTTGCCGAGCAGCATCACGCGATTCAAGCCTTCGGCCATCTTGACTCCTTCCCTAGGAGGGGCTCAGCGCGACTCGCGCCGAGCGAAAGACGCCTGTTTCACTCCCCCATGGGGGCCGACGCGTCAAGGGTCGCGGCGCGCCGGGAAGCACGTGGCGCGCCCGCGCGGCGTTGACGGCGCCGGAGGCGCGGCGGCGCACGAGCCGGCTCACCCGCCGGCGCCGGCCGCGGCGAGGAGGTCGGCCAGGAAGATGCGCGCGATCGTGAAGTAGAGCAGGATCCCGAGGACGTCGACGAGGCTCGCGATGAACGGCGTGGAGCTCGTCGCCGGATCGAGGCCGACGCGCCGCAGCAGGAGGGGGAGCATCGCGCCCACGGTGCAGCCCATGAGGACGATCGCCATCAGCGTCACGCCGATCGTCAGGACGAAGCCGGTGCCGTCGCCCCAGAGCCAGACGCGGAGCATGCCGATGACCGAGAGGATGAGGCCGAGGACGACGGCCTGGCCGAGCTCGCGGACGAGGACGCTCGCCCAGTCGCCGACGCGCACGTCGCCGATGGCGAGGCCGCGGATGATGAGCGACGACGACTGCGAGCCGGAGTTGCCGCCGGTCGAGATGAGCAGCGGGACGTAGTAGGCGAGCGTCGCGACCGCCTCGAGGTCGTGCTCGAAGCGACGGAGCACCTCGCCGGTCATGAACTCGCCGACGAACAGCACGGCGAGCCAGGGGGCGCGCTTCTGGATGAACGTCCAGAAGCTCGTCTTGAAGTAGCTGTCCTCGATGGGGCCGACGGCGCCGAGCCGCTGCACGTCCTCGGTCTGCTCCTGGGTGAGGACGTCCATCACGTCGTCGACGGTGATGACGCCGAGCAGCTTCCGGTCCGCAGAGAGCACGGGCAGCGCGCTGAAGTCGTACTTCGCCATCGTCCGCGCGACCTCTTCCTGGTCGGTCTCGGGGCTGACGGTGAAGACGTTCTCGGTCATCACGTTCGAGAGCTTCTCGGATGACGAGGCGAGCAGGAGATCGCGCAGCGACACGACGCCGATGAGGTGCCCCCGCTTGGAGACGACGTACACGTAGTAGATGGTCTCGGCGTCCTCGCCGACGGCGCGGATCCGCTCGATGACGTCGGCGACCGTGAGGTTGATGTTCACCGACACGTAGTCGGTGGTCATGAGCCCGCCGGCGCTGTCCTCGGGCCACTTGGCGAGCTCCTCGACCTCGGCCGCGGCCTCGGGGTCGACCTTCTCCAGGGTGGAGAGCAGCGTGTCGCTGACCTGATCCGGGAGCGCCTCGATGAGATCGGTGCGGTCGTCGGCCGCCATCTCGGAGACGATCGGCGCGATGCTCTCGACGCCCATCTGCTCGACGAGCGCCTCCTGGATCTCGCCGTCGAGGCGCTCGAAGATCGGCGCGGCGTCCTCGGCCTTGAGGGCCATGAGGACCTTCGCTGCCTCGGCGTCGTCCAGCAAGCCGATGAGGTCGGCGAGGTCCTCGTCGTGGATTTCCTCCAGCAATTCGGCGAGCTGCGCTGGATCCTCGGCGAGGAGCTGCCGTACCTCCGGGACCATGGCGAGGGCGACGCGCAACATGCTGGTCGGGCACTGACCACAACTCGGCCCTGCTGGGAAGCGTCATTCCCCCCGCCGACGCCGGTCGCCCGAGCAGGCCGGTAGCCCCACAGCCGACGTCCGACCCAGGTTGGGCCGACCGAGGTTGAGGTCCCCTCCGACCGACCCAGGTTGAGGTCCCCTCCGACCGACCCAGGTTGAGGTGGCGGGGCCGACTGGCGTTGAGGTCGTCGAGGTCGCCGCTGCCTACTGAGTTGTCTACGGCGCAATCCAGTTGACGGCGCCGCCCGGTTCGGAGAGGACGACCGCCGAGGCGCCGCGGCGGCACCCCCCTTGCTT
Organism: Sorangium cellulosum; assembly: GCF_001589285.1. GTDB lineage: Bacteria > Myxococcota_A > Polyangia > Polyangiales > Polyangiaceae > Sorangium > Sorangium cellulosum_G. The sequence goes on from NZ_JEMA01000915.1 coordinate 23,725, forward strand.
GAGCGCCCTCGGGTCTACCCTGGCGGGCTCGAGCGGGCGGCCAGGTCGAATTGACAGCGTTCCGCTCGGGTCCCTAGCATCGGGCTCCGTCGAGCCGCGGATCGCCTGCGGAAGTCGGTCATGGGCCCGTGAACGACGGGTCTTTTCTGTGGCTTGACCGCCGCGCAACCGGATCGGTGGTCGAAAGGAAAGTCGAATGATGACGCGGATTGAGCGTGAGAGGAGGCGCCCATGGACGGGCGCGGTGAGGTTCGCCCTGGCGGGCCTCCTGATCGCGGGCACAGGCAGCGCCTTCGGATGCCTGAACCGCCCCATCGCGAGGAACAATCCCCGCACGACGGCCACGATCGTCGAGCGGCTCACGCAGAGCTCGGTCGACAAGATCGATCTCCTGCTGGCCATCGACAACTCGGGCTCGATGGCCGACAAGCAGGACATCCTCGGCTTCGCGATCCCTGACCTCGTCGAGGGGCTCGTCAACCCGCGCTGCATCCCCGCGTCGGGCATGGGCGACGCCCAGACGGTCAACTCGCCGAACGCCGACTGCCCGACGGGCTACAAGCGCGAGTTCGAGCCGGTCAAGGACATCCATATCGGCATCATCAGCTCGAGCCTCGGCGGCCACGGCTCGGGCGCGTGCCCGGCGACCACGAGCCCCTCGAACGTGGACATGGCGCACCTCCTCGCGCGCACCAACGAGAGCTCCGCGACCAACGACATCCCGACCTACCTCAACAAGGGCTTCCTGGCCTGGGACCCCGATCAGAAGCTCGCCGGCGAGCCCGAGGTGGCGGACCCGGAGGACGGCGAGGCCGACATCAACGCGGACTCGGGCAACGACCTCAACGACACCTCGCTGGTCGAACAGCTCACCGCGATGGTGAAGGGCACGGGGCAGGCCGGCTGCGGCTTCGAGGCGCAGCTCGAGAGCGTGTACCGCTTCCTCGTCGACCCGGAGCCCTACGCGACGATCGAGTTCCAGGACGACAAGGCGGTGCCGACCGGCCTGGATGCGACAGTCCTGCAGCAGCGCGCCGAGTTCCTCCGGCCGAGCTCCCTCCTCGCGATCATCATGCTCAGCGACGAGAACGACTGCTCGATCCGCGAGGAGGGCCGCAACTACCTCGTGGCCGAGACCAGGAACGGCTTCCGCCTGTGGAAGCCGCGCCCCGAGTGCGCCAGGGACCCGGGCGACAAGTGCTGCCGGTCGTGCAGCCAGAACGATGACGACTGCCCCGCCGCCGAGGTGTGCACGGGTGACGACGGCTTCCCCGCCCGGCTGAGCGCGGCGGAGGATCCCGTCAACTCCCGCTGCTGGGATCAGAAGCGCCGGTTCGGCTTCGACTTCCTCTACCCGATCGAGCGCTACCGGCGCGCCTTCACCGAGGCGCAGATCGAGAACCGCCGGGGCGAGCTGGTCCCGAACCCGATCTTCAGCGATCCGAACCCGGACGACGACGACAACAGCATCCGCGATCCCGGGCTCGTCTTCTTCGCCGGCATCGTCGGCGTGCCGTGGCAGGACATCGCGCGCGTGAACGAGGCGGGCCAGCCCGACCTCCTGCGCGGCCTCAACCAGGACGGCGAGCCTGTCGGCGGGTTCAAGAACGCTGACGAGCTCAGCGCCCCGCTGCTCGGCGGCGCGTTCAGCAGCACCTGGGAGATCATCCTCGGCGATCCCGCGAACTACCAGCCGCCGAAGGACCCGTTCATGGTCGAGTCGACGGCGCCGCGCTCGGGCTCGAACCCGATCACCGGCGACACGATCGTCCCGCCGACGGAGGCGGGCTGGAACGGCATCAACGGCCGCGAGTACACGATCCCGACGGGGAGCACGGGCGACCTCCAGTACGCGTGCATCTTCGACCTCATCGACTCGAAGACCTGTGAGGGCAACTCCCAGAGCTGCGACTGCAGGGAGGTGGGCGGCCAGCCGAACGACAACCCGCTGTGCGAGCCCGAAGCCGGCAACGATGAGGCCGACCCGCAGCCCAGGACGACGACGCAGATCAAGGCGAAGGCCTACCCGGGCCTGCGCGAGCTGCAGCTCATCCGGGAGCTCGGACCCCAGGGCATCGTCGGCTCGGTGTGCCCGAGGCAGCTCAACAACGACAACGCGGCCGACTACGGCTACCGGCCGGCGATCGGCGCCATCATCGATCGGCTGAAGACGGTGCTCGGCGGCCAGTGCCTGCCGCGCACCCTGACGCCCGAGCCCGGGGATCCCACGGTGAACCCGACTGCCGGCCAGGTTCAGTGCCTGATCCTCGAGGCGCGCAACACGCAGGGCGCGTGCGACTGCGGCGACACGGAGGCGCGCGCCAACGTCACCGAGGACCACAAGGCGGCGATGGACAAGGTGCTCGCCGATCCGATCGCGCAGGCCGCCGGCTGGGACTGCGTGTGCGAGATCGAGCAGCTCGCGGGCGCCGAGGCGAACGCGTGCAGGAACGACCCGAGCGACAACGTCAGGGTCGACGGCAACGAGGTCAACGGGTGGTGCTACATCGATCCGTCGATCCGCGTCGGCAACCCGGAGATCGTCGCGTCCTGCCCGCCGACCGAGCAGCGCATCATCCGGTTCACGAACAAGGGCGAGGCCCAGCAAGGGGCCACGCTGTTCATCACCTGCTCCGGCGAGTAGCCGGCAGCTGATATCGCCCCGCGGCGCTTTTGTGGCCCCGGAGCCGACCCGAGCGGGCCGCCCGGCGCCGCTCTGGCCGGTCTCGGCGGGTTTTGTGCTAGAACCGTGCCCGGTCGTGGCCGCACGCAAGAAGATTCTCATCATCGAGGACGAGCCCCACATCGTGCTGGGGCTGACGGACGCCCTCGAGTTCGAGGGCTTCTCGGTGGCGTCGGCCTCGAAGGGGAAGGACGGCGTGCTGCTCGCGCGGCAGGAGAAGCCGGACGCGATCCTCCTCGACCTCATGCTGCCCGACACGAACGGCTTCAAGGTCTGCGAGGACCTGCGGCGCTGGGACGCGTTCGTGCCGATCATCATGCTGACGGCCCGCGGCCAGGAGATCGACAAGATCCGCGGCCTCGACGCCGGCGCCGACGACTACGTGACCAAGCCGTTCAGCGTGGGCGAGCTCATCGCCCGCCTGCGCGCCCTCTTCCGCCGCGCCGCCCGGCCCGCCGAGGCGCCCGTCGAGGTGTTCACGATCGGCAACGCGCAGGTCAACATGACCGCCCACACGGTGTCGCGGGGCTCGCGGTCGGACCAGCTCTCGTTCTACGAGGTCGAGCTCCTGCGCCTCCTTCATGAGCGCGTGGGCCAGCCGGTCTCGCGCGAGGAGATCCTCCAGAAGATCTGGGGCATCGAGGCCGGGCCGTCGAACCGCACGGTCGACAACTTCATCGTCAAGCTGCGCAAGAAGATCGAGCGCTCGCCCGACAAGCCGGAGCACATCCTCACGGTCTACGGCTTCGGCTACAAGCTCGCTCCCTGACGGAGCGGCAGCACGTTGCGCAGGTCGCACGGCACCGTCACCGCGGCGTCGGTGATGCGCCTCGGGTCGAGGTCCGAGAGGCGCGCGCCCTCGCGGAGCTGCCGGGCCTCGAAATGCAGCCGGACGAGGCCCGGGCTGCCTGTATCGCCCGCGTATCCGACGACGTCGCCCGCGTCGAGGCGCGCGCCCGCCACGACGCCCGGGCCAGGGCGGTCGAGGTGCCCGTGGAGCAGGATGTACCGACGCACCCGGTCGCCCTCGCGCACGTCGTGCGCGGTGGCGACCGTGATCCCGGACAGCTCGCCGACGAAGACGACCTCCGCCTTCCCCTCCTGACCGTCGAGCCTCAGCGCCGCCACCCGATCGCCCCGCGTCGCGGCGATCTCGACCCCGCCCGTCCACGACGGCGGCTCGGGCCGCGCGGCGCCGATCGCGGCCACGGGGCCGGCCGGCGGCTGCGCGCCTGCCTGCGCCGCGGTGCCCTCGACGAGCAGGAACGCCGGCGGCTGATCCGGCGCGCCGATCGGGAAGGCGTACGCGCCGGCGCTCGCTGGACGCTCCGGGCGGCGGGGGATGTGCTCGTAGGCCTGG
>NZ_JEMA01000916.1 GCF_001589285.1 Sorangium cellulosum
GTCGCCTCCGGCCGGCTCGCCCGCGACCCGCTCCGCGGCGGGCTCCAGCGCGCCCGCGACCTCGTTCAGCGAGACCAGGCACGACTCCCCGAGGACGATCGCCGAGGCGCTGCCCGGGCTTGCCTCCGGCTCACGCGGCGGCGCGCTCGACAGGGGCGGCCGGTTGCTCGGGACGCGCGCCGCGTCCCCGATCGCGGGGACCGACGCCATCTCCGAGCGCGACGACATCTCCGCCCTCGGCTCCTGCGTCACGATCCCCGACGCGGCGCATGCCTGATCGAGCGCCGCGATCAGCTCCGCCGCGGTCTCGAAGCGGGCGCGCGGCTGCTTCTCGAGGAGGCGCCGCACGACCGCCTCGATGGCCGGCGGGACCGCGACGCCCGGGGAGTGCTCGGCGATCGCCGGGACCGGCGCGCTGCGCTGCTGGTTGAAGAGCTCGACCGGATCCTTGGCCAGGAACGGGTGCTTGCCGGCCAGCATCTCGTAGAAGATGAGGCCCAGGGCGTAGAGGTCCGCGCGCTCGTCGACGAAATCCATCCCGAGCGCCGACTCCGGGGCGAGGTAGGCGATGGTCCCGAAGATCACCCCGGCCGTGGTGAGCCGGACCGGGCGCGACTCCGGCTCCATCCCCATCCGCATCGACTCCGGCGCCGCGGCCGATCGGCGCAGCTGGTCGACGCTCACCTTCGCGAGGCCGAAGTCGATGAGCTTCACGAGGTCGCCCTGCGGCTCGGCCACCATCACGTTGCGCGGCTTCAGGTCGCGGTGGACGATGTTCATCGCGTGGGTCGCGTCGAGCGCGGCGGCGAGCTGCCTGGCGATCAGGGCGGCGCGCGGGGCGGGCATCGGCCCCCGGCGGATGATCTCGTGGAGCGTCGTCCCGCGGACGTACTCCAGGACGAGGAAGAACGAGCCGTCCTCTGCCTCGCCGAAGTCGGTCGCGGTCGCGACGTTCCGGTGCTGGATGTGGGCGCCGGCGATCGCCTCGCGCTCGAAGCGCTGCACGAGCTCGGGGAGCCGCTCGGTGTCGGGGTGCAGGATCTTGATCGCGACGCGCTTGTGCATGTGCACGTGCTCGCCGCGGTAGACCGCGCCCATGCCGCCCATGGCGATGACCTCGTCGATGCGGTAGCGCTTCGAGATGACCCGCCCGAGGTAGGACGCGGCCCGCTGCTTCGCGGCCTCGTCGGAGGTCAGGGGCGGCTCGGGCGGGCGTTCCGGCATCGTGGCGGCGCCACCCTACCCCGAGCGGCCCGGCAATGGTAGGTGGCCGGGACAGAGGGGACCGGCGCCCCGGGGGGCGGCGTTCGCCGCTCATCCCCCTCGCTTCAGCCGCTCCCAGTAGGCGTCGACCGCGTCCGCCTGATCGGGGATCCGCGCGCACTCCGCGAGCGCTCCCAGGTCGAGCTCGGGGAGCATCCCGCTCCGCTCGACCTGCTCATAGCCGCTCTCCCCCAGCGCGTGGACGGCGATGCGTCCGTCCTTCCAGATCCACACCTCGGGCACCCCGAGCCCCCGGTAGACGTCGAGCTTGTCGATGCCGCCGCTCGTGATGAAGACCTCGACCGCGACGTCGGGCGAAGCGCTGCTCACCCTGGCCGGACGGGGGTGTCGAGGGCGCGGACAGCGGAGCGACGGCGACCATGCCGCTGAGAGTTAGGCGGGGGCGGCGAGGCGGCAAGCAACGGCCCGCGACCGGGGCGCCGCGCTCTCCTGCCGGTCGCGCGGTCGCACGAAGCGCAGCGCGCCGTCGCTCCGGGCGGGCCCCGCTCCGGGGCCGGACGGCCCCCGCCGCCCCGTATCTCTCCCGCGCCCGCCCCCGCCGTAGTATCTGCCCCCCATGCCCCCCCTCGATCTCGGCGTCCTCATCTCCGGCCGCGGCTCGAACCTCCAGGCGATCCTCGACGCGATCGCGGCCGGCCGCCTCGACGCCCGCGTGCGGCTCGTCCTGTCGAACCGGCCCGGCGTCGAGGGCCTCGCGCGCGCCGAGCGCGCCGGCGTCCCGACCTGCGTCCTGCCGCACAAGGACTTCACCGACCGCGACGGCTTCGACACCGCCGCCGTCGCCGCCCTCCGCGAGGCGGGCGCTACCTGGGTCGTCCTCGCCGGCTTCATGCGCCTGCTCACGACGACCTTCCTCGACGCCTTCCCGCACCGCGTCGTCAACATCCACCCGTCGCTCCTGCCCGCCTTCCCCGGCGTCGACGCCCAGCAGCAGGCGCTCGACCACGGCGTGCGCATCACCGGCTGCACCGTCCACCTCGTCGACGCCGGCACCGACACCGGCCCCATCCTCGCCCAGGCCGCCGTCCCCATCCTCGAGGGCGACGACCACGACGCCCTCGCCGCGCGCATCCTCGTCCAGGAGCACGCCCTGCTCGTCCGTGCGCTCTCGTGGATCGCCGAGGGGCGCCTCCAGGTCGCGCCGCCCGCCGCGCCCGGCGCTCGGGCGCGCGCGACGATCGCCGGCGTCGACACCGCGCTCGGGCTCGCTCAGGGCGGCCGCGCGCCCGAGCCTGCCGGGGAAGGGGCGTGATCCACAAGCACTACGACGTCATCGTCCTCGGCCGGTCCATCGGCGCGCTCACGGCCGCCGCGCTCCTCGCGCGGCGCGACTTCACCGTGATGGTCGTCGGGCACGGGGAGCGCCCGCCCACCTACCGCCTCGACCAGCACGTCCTCCGCCGCCGCGCCTTCACCCTGCTCGCCGAGCCGTCGCCCGCGTGGCGCCGCTTCCTCGTCGAGCTCGCCCAGTCGCAGACCTGGAAGCGCCGCATCGCCCCCGCCCTGCCCATGCTGCAGGTCGTCGCCCCGCGCCGGCGCCTCGACGTGCCGCCCGACATGGTCCTCTTCGGCCGCGAGATCGACCGCGAGTTCCCCGAGCTCCGGCGCGTCGTCGACGAGCTCTACGCCGAGCTCGCCCACGTCAACGGCGCCGCCGACGACGCCTTCTCGCACGACGCCCTCTGGCCGCCGGGCACGTTCTGGGAGCGGCGCGAGACCGCCCGCTACGCCGCCATGCTCCCGTACGCGCGCGCCGAGCCCGACGCCGACCTGCTCGTCGAGTTCCCGCGCGGCCACCTGTTCCGCTCCATCGTCACGCAGTCGGTGCTCTTCGCGACGGACCTCTCGGCGCTCCCGCCCCCGTTCGCCGTGGCGCGCCTGCACGGGGCGTGGACGCGCGGGCTGATGATGCTCCCGCGCGGCGAGGAGGAGATCGAGGAGTTCCTCGTCGAGCGCATCCTCGCGCACGGCGGCCGCTGCCTGCTCGACGAGCGCGCCGCGTCGGTCCACGTGCGCCGCGGCACCGCGGCCGGGGTCGTCCTCGACGGCGACGATCACCCGAACGGCAGCAGCTTCGTGATCACCGACATGGACGGCGAGACGCTCGCGAGCCTCTCGGGCGGCGAGGGCATTCACAAGCGCGCGCTGCGCGAGTGGCCGCGGATCACCTCCTCGGTCGGCCGCTTCGTCGTGTCGCTCCTCGTGCGCCGCGAGGGCCTGCCCGAGCCGCTCGGCCCGGAGACGCTCCTGCTCCCGTTCCCGTCCGCGTCGTCCACGCTGGCCGGCCGCTCGATGACGCCCCCGCCGCGCGCTGCGGGCGACGCCGGGGTCCGGCCGAGCTCCCCGCGATCGGCGCGGCCCGCCGGGCCTGGCCGCCCCGTGGTCCACCTCCAGCGCTGCGACCTCCCGCCGCCCTCGACCGACACGCTGCTCGTGGCGGAGATCCTGCTGCCCGACAGGGGCCCGCTGTCGCTGCTCGAGGCGCGCCAGGCGGTGCTCGACGCGCTCACGGCCGAGCTCCCCTTCCTGGAGCGCCACCTCGTGCTTGTCGACTCGGTGCACGACGGGCTGCCCGTGTGGGTCTACGACGGCCAGCGCCGCCGGCTCGTCGAGCGCGCGGCGCTGAAGGGCGCCGCCCCGGGCGCGGAGCCGATGGTGCGGCAGCTCGAGGTCGACCCGCCCGGTTACCTCGGGCTCGCGGGCGAGCCGATCCGGGGGCCGATCGAGCGGACGCTGCTCGTGGGGCGGAGCGTGCTGCCCGGGCTCGGGCAGGAGGGGCAGCTCCTGGCCGCCTGGGGGGCGGCGCGGCTCGTGACGCGGACCGACAGGCGGAAGGAGCGGATGCGGCGGGACATGTGGAGCAAGGTCGAGATCGGGTAAGAGCACCGAGCTCACGTCGAGCGACGTGAGAAGATGAACCGCCAAGACACCAAGGGGCCAAGATGGTGTTCTGTTCTTGGCGTCCTTGGCGTCCTTGGCGCCCTTGGCGCCCTTGGCGGTTCGAAATCCTGCTCCCTTCAGGCGGTTTCAACCCGTTTGTCGCTCCAGGGGCCAACGCACAGGCCGCTCAGGGCAAGTCGTCCGCGCATCGATGAGGATCGGCCAGAACACGTCCTATCTCGGAACGTTCGTCTTCGGTGCATTGGGTGAAGGAATGCGGGGCGGGGCGGCGAGCTACGGCCGCTTCAGAGCGGGCTCACAGGGGGCAGCGGCGGGGCGGGCGGCGGCGCGTCGACCTTCTTCTTCGCCCGGCGCGCGGATTCGGCCCGGCGCCGCCGCTCGTAGGCGCTGGTCGCCTCGCGCACGATGTCCGGCCGGTCCCGGAACACGAACCGCGCCGCCGCGCGCACCGTCGACATGCGCGCCAGGAGGAGCCCGATCACCTTGTTGCGGAGGACGCGCGCCTCGCGCGCCTTCTCGCCGAGCCCAGCGTTCTCCGTGAGGCGCGCCCGGAGCGCGGCCGCGAGCTCCCTGGCCTCGTCGAGCATGGCCACGTCGAACCCGCCGAGGTCGTCCATCGCCTCGCGGTGGGGCGCCGCGAGGGCGGCATAGTCGTCGAGGGCCAGCGCGAGCGCATCGGCGGTGGCCGGGTCGTCCGCGTGGGCCTGTCCGAGCTTGGCGAGCCTCGCGTCGTTCTCGTCCTCGACGCCGTCGTCGAACAGCCACTCGAGCGTCGCGGTGATCTCGTCGAGGACGACCTGCCCGCGCTCGAAGGGGCTCGCCTTCTTCGGGTCCACGGCGAGCAGGTAGCGCGTGCCCGCCTCCACGGCGGCGCGCTGGAGCGAGAGGAGCTCCTCGCCGGTCTTCGCGGTCAGCGCGTCCCCGTTCTTCTTCTTGCGCGCCGCCATCTCGAGGCCCCGGCGCACAACCTTTCCGTCCTTCACCTCCGGCTTCCAGTAGGTCTTGTGGAACCTCGCGATGTCGACCGCTTCGCCGAACAGCACATGAAGGGGCACGGAGATGGATAGCTCGCCGTTTCCCGGAGAGGCGAGCGCCTCTTTCATCCACAGGTCCAGATCGGTCTTCGTCTTGGGCATCGGAATCTCCTGATGTGCCGAGTGGTTTTTCCTGGGGAGAGCGCCTCTCCCCGAGCCTTCCTGGCTAACGACGCCAGCGACGAGCGGCAAGACCGCTCGACCGGGAGCCCCGAGGAGAGCAAGAATGCGGCGGTGGCAATGGCACCATGCTGTCCACAGCGCCGTCCAGGAAACGGGCACCCCCGTCCAGGAACCCAGGCGCGTCATCCAGGAAACGGACACCCCCGTCCAGGAACCCAGGCGCGTCATCCAGGAAACGGACACCCCCGTCCAGGAACCCAGGCGCGTCGTCCAGGAAACGGACACCCCCGTCCAGGAAACCGGCGGCGCCGTCCGCTGCATCCAGCCAACGGGCACGTCTTGACGGCGCCATCGGCGCTCGTCCCGGTCGTTGCTCGTCCGAGGCACGCCCGTGCTCCCCGCGACCATGGCGGTCCATGACGCGCGAGCTCGGCCATGTCGCGGGCCTTGAGCGGCTCGGCCGCGGCGAGGGCATCTGCGCGTCGCCCCCCGACCGCGCGCTACGGCAGCGTCGTGTCCGTCACGGTGAGGCAATGGTTCGTCAGCTCCACGCCGTCGCGCTTGTACACCACGCCGGTCGCCACATCGGTCATCGCGCCAAGGCCGAGCTCTCCGTAATCGACATCGAGCTGAGCATCATAATGCCCAGCATCGTTGCGCTCGGTTGAAACGTCGGTGCTGAACGTGACGCTCGTGAACAGGTTCTTCAAGTAGAAGGTCGCCGTGTCCGGCGCCGGCACGTTGGCCCATTCGAGGCGGACCGTGGTGCCATAGTTGACCAGTACGGCGTCTTCGGACAAAACGTCCCCCCCGAGGCCACGTGGAGCGGTTCGCTTGAAGCCGATGGCTCGCGAGATCTTGTTGTCGGGCCAGCTGGCCAGCAAGAAGAAGCTCGTCGAGTAGCGCTCCTCGCAGCCGAAGCCCACCTCCTCGGCGGACAGCGTAACCGACCAGTAGGTGCGGTCCGCCTCGTCGCGCACGAGATCCCAGCCTCTGAGCGTGCCAGCGGGCATGTCCCATGCGACGAACACAATGCGCTCGATGCGCGGCCACGCGGGCGCCTGCACCAGCTGCCCGCCCGCAGGCCAGTAGACCTCGGGGAGCCAGACGTCGTCCTCGCACCAGAGACCACGATCAAGGCTCGAAGCCACGTTGTAATCGTCGCTGCTGTGCCCGGCGCGCACGAGCAGCTCCACGACGTCCGGGGGGTCTTCGCCGCACGAGACCGCCGCGAGCGCGACCATCGCGAGACCAACGAGCTTCGATCGCTTCATCCGTTCCTCCTCGGCTCCCTGGGGAAAGGTGCCCACGTCGATGGCCAGCCCATGGTCGCCCGCAGCGGTAAGGGCGCTGGGGCTCGCCCCAGGCCCACGTCGCGGGCGCCGGACAGCTCGGCCGCGGCGAGGTCCTCCGCCCGCCGAAGCCCGACCGCGCGCTACGGGAGTGAGGTCGCTAGCACGGTAAGGCACTGGTTCATCACCTCCGCGCCGTCGCGCTTGTACGCCACGCCGGCCACCACATCGGTCATCGCGCCAAGGCCGAGCTCTCCGTAATCGACATCGAGCGCGGCATAATAGTCCGGAGAACCGTCCAAGTCGTGTTCGGTTGGAACGTCGGTGCTGAACGTGGCGCCCGTGAACAGGTTCTGCAGGTAGAAGGTCGCCTTGTCCGGCCCCGGCACGTTGGCCATGTCGCTGTCGATCCAGGTCGAGTGCTCGACCAGCACACCGTCATCGGATCGAATGGATTCGGAGAAGGCGCCATGCTCGGCTCGCTGGAAGCCGACGGGCACAGAGACGTTGTTTTCCGGCCAGCTGGTCAGAAAGAAGAAGCCCGTCGTGAAGCGCTCGTCGCAGCCGAAGCCCACTTCCTCGGCGGACAGCGCCGCCGACCAGGTGTGGCGGTCCGCCGCGTTCTGCACGAGATCCCAGCCTCTGAACGTGCCAGCGGGCATGTCCCATGCGACGAACACCATGCGCTCGATCCGCGGCCGCCCGAGCGGGTCCGAGTAGATCTCGGGGAACCAGACGTCGTCCTTGCACACGAGCTCACGGATCGCAGGGGTCGAAGCCGAGATGTCATCGGCCCAGCTGTGACCGGCGCGCGCGAGCAGCTCCGGGACGTCGACAGGGGCGGCCTCCACGGGGGAGTGGTCGCCCCCGCAGGAGACCGCCGCGACCGCGACGATCGCGAGACCAACGAGCGCCGACCGATTCATCCGTTCCTCCTCGGCTCACTGGGGAAAGCCGGCCACGCCGAGGGCCAGCCCATCGTCGCCCGCGGACCCAGGGACGCTCGGGCTCGCCCCCAGCCCGCCCTTGCCGCCTGTTCCCACCTTGGGCTCAGGCCCCGTCACCCCCGGGAGCGATGCGCCCACCACGGCGATGGCGATCGAGGGCCCGCCCTGCCCTCCGCCGCCGTGCCCGCCGTTGCCCCCTTTGCCGCCGTCGCCGCCGGAGCACCCGAAGGGCGAGCCGCCGAAGCCCTGCCCGCCGGGCGCCCCGAGCCCAGGCGCCCCGCCGATCTGGAAGCGGCCGCCATGGCCGCCGTCGCCGCCTCGCGCGGCTTCGATCCTGGTGCCGTCGAGGTCCACTCGCGCGCTCAGGATCACGAGGCCGATGCTCGCGCCCCCATGGCCGCCTCCGTGCCCGCCGTGCCCGCCGCAGCCGCCCGAGCCGCCGGTGCCGCCGCCCGCGCCGCCGGCCATGCGCGGGGTGCCGCAGAACATCGCGCCGGCCCGCGTGCCACCCCCGCCGCCGCCCCCCTGCCCGGGGAGCCCGTCGCCGCCGTCGCCGCCGTTCACCCCGAGATAGAGCCCCTGCGGGTCGAACGTGCCCAGGCCGCGCGCGCCCAGCCCGTTCGCGCCGTCAAGCCCGTTCGCGCCGGTGCGCCCGTTCAAGCAATCGTCGGTGCTGGTGGCCCCTCGGCCACCGAGGCCGAACCCGCTGAGGTTCGGGATCGGCATCAGCTCGCCGTCACCGCCGGGCGCTCCGTGGTCGATCGTTCCATCACCGCCCCATCCGCCGATCGAGTCCCCTTGCTCACAGGCGCTCTGCACCGGGTCGGCGCCGGGCACAAAGTCGCCGGTACACGCATCCTGCCCGAACCGGCCGTGACGCCCCGCCCAGGCCGGCGTCTGCTTCAACTCGCCCGGCGCGCCGTCGCGGCCCGGCGCGCCGTCGCCCGCGACCAGCTCGCCGCGGTGCAGGGTGACCCCGGCGCCATCTAGCACGATCGCCGCGATCGAGGAGCCGCCCGGCGTCGTGGCCCGCGCCGCCCGTGCCGCCAGATCGAAGACCGTTGCCGTGGCGCCGGCTTCGAACGCAAGCGGGATCTCGTCCGGCCCGGGCTCGATCACGGTGTTGCGCCCGCCGCCGTTGTGGATCCACTTCCTCTTGCACTCGAACCCGCCCCAGATCTCCAGGGTCCCGCGGACGCGCACGGCCTCGGGGAAGCGTTCGCCACAGGCATGGATCCTCGGACGCCGCTCGGGCTCCTCGGCCAAGAGCTCGATGGCCCGCGAGATCGTCTGGACGGGTTTTTCGCTCGTCCCCGGCTGCCCATCGTCGCCCATGCTCGAGCTGACGAAGACGCCGCACGCGTCCGTCGCCTCAAGGCCCTCCTGGGGTTCGTCGGGACAAGGCGGTTCCTCGACGGGCGGCGGCGGCTCACAGCGCAGGCGAGGCTCGCAGGGGACCTCCGCGCACCCGGCGCCGACGGCGCAGGAGGCCAGGATCAGGACCACGGCCCCCGTGAAGGCAGAGCGCCTCGAGCGCGTGCACTGGAGGGGTCGCGGCATCGAGGTCACCTTACCAGACCCCATTGAACGAGATGCCGACCTGATCGCCGTTGATCATCGGCACCACACGCACAGGACGCCGGCTCCGATCGACGCCATCGTAGATGAACGCGCCGATCGTCGCGGCGGCGACGACACCCGCGCCGATGAAGAAGCCCATCGCGACGTCCCGGGCAATCTCGTGCGCATCATAGAAATCGTTGATCTCAGCGCATGTCACGGCGTGCTTGGACGAAGGCGACGCGCAGATCCAGGAGCTGTCGTCGTTGTTCCGCCGGAGCACAGCGGCGCGCCGCTCTGCCTCGTCGCCGTACTGCGCCGCGAGACCCGAGGCGACGAGGCCCCCGGTGAGCGCGAGCGCGGTGACGCCGATCCCGCCGATCCGCGCCGCACCCGCCATCCCGTCGAACGGCCCAGGCGGATCCGGTCGGGCCAGGGGCTTGGCCACGACCTTCTTGAGGGCCGCGGGCTGGGTCGAGGTCGGAGCGGGCGCCGGCGCCTCCCTGGGCTTCTCGACGAACCGGAGCACGGCCCGGACAGCCTTCCCCTTCTCCACCCGGACGGTTTGCTCGGCATCGAGGAAGCCGGGGAGCGTGGCCTTGATCGCGTGCGTGCCGGGCTCCACGTACGTGTAGCCGGTCGTCGACGCGTCCCTGTCCCGCACCTCCCCGCCGATCGTGAGCAGCGCGCCCGGATGGCTCAAGTCGATGTCGATCTGGCCCACCTCGCGCCGGGCTCTCTCCAGGCCGTCCGTGTAACGACGCCGCTCGGCGGCCGTTCCCGCGCCGGGATCCTTGAGGCATCCGTCGATGGCCATGGCGGCGTCGACGTGCCGCCGGAGGGCGAGCAGCGCCATTCCCCATTCGCAGCGGACCCCGCCGCCCGCGCCGAGCTCGTGCGCGAGGTAATAGGCCTCTTCTGCCCGCTCCCATCTCCCCTGGTTGCGGGCGATGTCTCCCACGCGGATCAGCGCCTGGATATCGACGTTGGGCTCGCCCTCCGCCTTCACCAGGGGCTCGCCCTCGCCGGACCGCGGTGGATCTGCACGGCTTGGCGCGGCGATAGCCAGGCTCGCCGTGAGCGACAACAGCGCCGTCACGCGCATGGGTTACCGCGCGCTATCGCGGGGCGGCAGCGCTGCCGGCTTACCCAGACGTGGCGGCGTCGCATTGGCCTCCCATAGCACCTCATCGTGGCACGGCGGTCAACCGTCCGTCGCATCCACCACGCGCCGCTCATTCGAGAGCACATTCCGCTCGAGAGCACATTCCGCTCGAACGACAGAAATTCTCAGCGCGGCCGCCAAAATCGACCGCGGCGAACGCGCCTCCGAAATACGCCGGAGCACCGTGGCCACGCCGCGCCGGTCGCCCGGAGAGCTTCGACCGGCGTGACCAGCCTCCCGGCGATGGGCGGGCCCCCGCGGGGGCCCGCCCAGCAGGCACCGCGGCGCGAGGTGACGCGCAGGCTCAGAGCCCCGCCCGCACGACCTCGCCGGACCGCCCGCTGCCCTCGATGCCGCGGTTGGCCCGGTACACGACAACAGGCATCGGCCGATATGCCGACATTGCCCATCATGGAAGCGCGCGGCAGAGACTCCGTAGCTCCGCCTCATCCCTGTCTCACGAGGCGCGGGGGAAGACCTGGAAGAAGCCGTCGCGCTCGACCACGGTGACGGGGACGTCGAAGAGGCGCGACAGGTTGTCGTCGGTCAGCACCGCGCGCTTCGGGCCGTCGGCGAAGATACGGCCCTTTCTCAGCAGGACGACCCGCTCGATCTCCGGCGGGATCTCCTGGACGTGGTGCGTGACCAGGATCAACGTCTTGCCGCGCTGCGCGAGGCGGCGGAGCAGGTCGACGAGCTCGAACGCTGCCTTCAGGTCAAGGCTCGTCGTGGGCTCGTCGAACACCAGCGCCTCCGGGTCGTGCACGAGGGCGCGGCCGAGAAGGCAGCGCCGCTGCTCGCCGGCGGACATCTCCGCGATGGGCTTGCCGCCGAGGTGCGCCACGCCGAGCTCGCGGAGCACCGCCTCGGCCCGCCCGCGCTGCGCGGCGGTCGGCAGCTCGTGCTCGTGCAGACCGGCGCTCGCGAAGAAGCCGGAGAGCACCACGTCGAGGCCCAGCACACCCCGGGGATAGGCCATCTGCAGCTCGTACGACACGAGCCCCAGCCTGCGCCGGAGCGCGAAGACCTCCCACCGCTCGCGCCCGAGGATCCGCACCGCCGAACCCTCGCGGTGGACGGGATATATCTCCCGCGAGAGCAGCCTCAGCAACGTCGACTTCCCCGCCCCGTTCGGCCCGAGGATCGCGGTGCTCTCCCCCTGCTCGATGCGCAGCGACAGCCCCTCGAAGACGCGCGTGTCGCCGCGGAACACCTCGGCGTCCTCGATCTCGATGAGAGCAGGCGTGCTCATCGCTCCACTCCACAGTTCACGTTCATGCGACGCAGACTACCGGAGCGCTGGGCGAGAGAAAAGATATGCATTCTGCCCCACGAAAAGAAGAAGATCAAGCGCTTTCCCCTGGCATCCTATCATCGGTGCATGTCGGGCATGTCGGCACATGTCAGACATGTGCGATGTGCCTCGCGTGGCTGCTGGGGCCTCAAGCACGACAGCGCGGATCGAACATTCTCCCCGGGGTGCACCAAACAAGCCTATTTGGGGGAAACTTCTGCGCTCGCTGCGTGGCGCTCCACTGACGTCACTCCGCGGGTGGATGGATGGCCCGGTGGCCCCGTGGGACAACAGGCGATCGCGAGCGAGAATCACCTCGGTCGCCCGACCCTCGATGCGTGTCATGCGCGAGATTCGGTGTTCTTACCCGGGTTTTCCCCCGTTTTCCCTGCAGAATCAGGGGGTTCGTGGTGGATCATCCGTGCACCGGATCGGCGATCCACTCCGCCGGTCCACTCACCATCTCGAGCGGACAGGCACCGTCGAAAATCTGCCCATGAATCGGCGTTTCCCGATCTCGAGAGATGATGGCCCGGGCGTTGCAGTTACCCGGGCACCTCAACAAGTGCCCCGCGCCAAGCCGATGCTGGCGCTCGGGAGTGAAAAAATCCGACGCGGCGCGGAGCCGCGCGGCCACTTGGAGATCGATACAATGACGAAGATCAAGGGTTCGCTTTTCGGTGCCGGGGCGGTGGCGTGCACGCTCGCCGTTCTCGGCGGGTGCATCGTCGCCGGGGACGATGGCTCCGGCGTCTCCGAAGAGGACGAGATTTTCGCCGGGGAAGCAGAGGCAGCCGCAGTGGCATCGCAGATGCGCTTCGGCGTCGCGCCGCAGTGGAGCCAGACCTGGAACCCGCCATCGTCCGGGCCGGCCAACGTCGATGTCGTCGCCGTGGGCGACTGGCTGATGTCGGGCGGCTTCACCAGCACACACCAGAGCAAGCTCTCGACGATCATCAACAAGGGTAAGCAGCCCTACTTCTTTGGCTACATCGCCACGGACATGACGAAGAAGGGGCTCGGGTCCGATCGCGACTGCGACGGAGACGCGAACCAGCCGCTGTGCAAGCAGGGCGCGGCGTACGTGCGCGCCAACATCGGCGCGATGGTGAACAAGTACAGGGACGCGGCTGGGAAGATCTACGCGGGCCTCGGGGGCAGGTCGGTCGAGCCGCTGATCCACATCGAGCCGGACTGGTACCAGTTCTCGCAGAAGGATCAGCAGAACGCGTTCGACAAGACGGAATCCGACGGCTTCATGAACCAGATCCTCGGCGCCATCAAGTCGGGCTGCCCCTCGTGCAAGGTGGTCATCGACTTCAGCCCGTGGTTCAACGCGTCGGCCACCCGGTGGGCAGCGTCGCCCGACGCGTTCTATGTCGGCTGGGATCGCAGCGTCGTCAAGTACGTCGGCCTCACGGGCAAGCAGTTCCCGTTCACCGAGGGCAAGATCGACAACTTCACCTACCGCCAGATCAGCAGCGCGCTCAACCTGCCGCTCGTCATCGTCGACGCCTACACGTTCGGCGGCGGCCCCATCGACATCGACTCCTCCTGGCTCAACGAGAACAACATCGCCAAGGCCGTCGACATGAACATCGCGATCGTCATGCTCTCGCAGCAGGGCAACGTCGCCGGCTACGACAGCTTCATCGCCCGGGTGAAGGGCAGCGGCAGCTCCAGCAGCAGCACGACGACCAGCAGCTCCAGCAGCACGACCAGCAGCTCCAGCAGCACGACCAGCAGCTCCAGCAGCGGCGCCGGCGGCTCCGGCGGCTCCGGCGGCGCCGGCGGCTCCGGTGGCAGCGGCGGGTCTGGCGGCTCCGGCGGCGGCACCAGCACGGGCGGCGCGCGCGGCGAGCCCGGCAACGTCACCGTCGCCGTCTCCCCCAACGCGACGTGGACGGGCGGCTACTGCAACAACGTCAAGGTGACGACGACGGGCTCCAACGTGACGTGGAAGGCCTACGTGCCCGCGAAGGGGGCCACGATCACCAGCGTCTGGAACGCCAAGGCCACCACGGCGGGCACCGACTTCGTGTTCGTCGGAGATGGCTGGAGCACCACGGTCAACTCTGGACAGACCATCGACTTCGGCTACTGCGCGAACGGCTCGCGCTGACCGCGCATCGACGAGCGCCGCGCCGACGGACGAGGCGAGCCGCGCCTCTCGGAGGCGCGGCTCGCCATCCTGCATCAACGAGCTGAGCTCCTCGGAAAGACGGAAGCTCTTCCGGATCCCCGTCCCGGCGTACCCCTCCCGTTGTTCTCGTCCGCCTCCCGCGCCGTTTGATACCGTGGGCGCACCGTGCCCACCGCCCCGCAGCGCCCCCTCCTGGCCGGCGACGGCCCGTACCGCTTCCTCCACGCCCCCGCGCCGCGCGCGCCTCGTCCGGTCCGGGGCGCCCCGTGCCGCTGAAGCTCCGGGTCACCTGGCGCAACGCGGGCAGCCCCCTGCTGCCCGACGCGCTCTCCGACGTGCAGGCCACGGCGGACGACGCGCCGCTGCCGCTCGCCGGGCGGGGCCCGGGGCTGCGCGAGTTCGAGATCCCCGCCGGCGCCGCGCGCGTCGCGCTCAGGGCGCGCCTCTCGGCGGCGTTCAACGCCTTCGAGGACGTCGCCGCCCTGCAGGAAGAGGTCCTGTCGGTCGAGCAGGCCTTCGACGTCACCGGCGGCGGCACCTCGCTCAGCCCCGCCCCGGACCCGGCGCTCGGGCAGGCGCCCCCGCTCGTCGACGTGAAGGCGGCGCCGGGCCTCGCGCACGCGCAGATCGCGACCGATTTCGTCGACATCACGCCGTTCTGGATGGCCTACGCGAAGTACACGGACGAGCACCAGCGCGAGCACCAGCCCGGCACGGAGCTCGTGGCGCTCGGCGCCACCGCGGGAGAGCCGAAGATCTGGTTCGCGAGCGTCCCAGAGGCCTGCAAGGCGCCGCCGGACGACGGGATCTCGGCCCTCGTGTTCTACCGGCCGGAAGGGTACGCCTACACGCGGGTCGACCAGCGTCACGAGATGTTCGGGCTGAACCGATACCTGCTCAGCCCCGACCCGGATCCGGACGCCTCGTTCTGGGCGCGCGACGTGTTCGCGCGCGATCCGCGCGACAAGTCCCGCTGGGTCTACCTCCGCTGCGGCTTCGAGGAGGCGCTCGCCGCGAGCGGCAAGGCGGTGGTCATGCTGCACCCGTGGCCGAGCGGGACGAGCTTCGGGGCCGCGACAACCGCGAGCCTGCCCGGCCTCGCCGACGCGGCGCTCCGCTTCCTGGGAGGCGCGCAGAAGATCGGGATCGGGCGGGGCGGGGCGCGGCTCGGGAAGCTGGGGCTCGCGGGCTTCAGCGCCGGCGGGCTGCCCCTGTGGCAGGCGCTCGCCGCCAACAAGGACCGCGTGAGCGAGGTGTTCGCGTTCGACGCCCGCGGCATCGCGAAAAACGAAGCCTTGATCGCGCGCTGGCTCGGCGGCGACGCCGCGCGCAAGCTGCGGATGACCGGCGGCCACCAGCTCGACGCGAACGCGGCGATCCAGCGGAAGCTCGCGACGCTGGCGGACGAAGCGCGCGTGTCCAGCCTGCCGCCCGACAAGAGCGGGTATCTCTCCGGGGCCAACCCGCGCTGGGATCACGTGTGCTCCGCGCTCGAGGAGAGCGAGAAGGATGCCTATCGGAGCGCCGACTGGGTATGGCACCAGTTCGCTGTGTTCGGCGGCTGCCCGAGGGATGGAGAGCAGGGCACGATCACGTTCCTCCAGCGCTTCCTCGAGGAGTCGGACCTCTGAGCCGGAGAGCGCCCGAGGCCCGCGGGACAGCCGGCGGACCGGGCGGCCGCTCGCCTCCCCTCACGCCGGCGCGATGAGCCGCGCGAGCGCGCGCATGTCCTCGTCGTCGCCGAGCCGCGCGAGCGCGGCGCGCGCCGCCGCCAGCGCGGGCTCGACGTAGCGCAGGTAGCCCGGATCCGCGCCGATGCGGTCGAGGAACACGAAGCGGCCGGCGTCCTTGAGCTTGCGCTGGACCGTGACAACGTCGAACTCCCGGCCGAGCGCGGCGCGCGCCCGCCTGTCGAGCGCGGCGGCGGCCGCATACTCGTCGAGGCGCGCCTCGACGAACGGCCGATCGAGGTCCTGGACGCTGTCGTGGAGGAGCGTCACCAGGTCGTAGACGCGCGGGCCGAGCAGGGCGTCCTGGAAGTCGAGCCACGCGATCTCGAGGCCCCCGCCCGGCGCGTCAACGACCATCAGGTTGCGGCTCTGGTAATCGCGATGGACGAACCCCCGCGGCCACGCGGCGATGCGCCGGGCGAGGCGGTCCGACACGGCGTCGAGCTCCGCCCGCGCGGCGTCGTCGAGCCGGCGCCCGCGCGCGTCGAGCGCCCACGCGCGGAAATGGTCGAGCTCCCAGCGCAGGAGCGTCGCGTCGAGCGCGCAGCAGTCCACGATCGAGCCGGGCGGCAGCGCCTCGAGCGCGCGCTGCGCCCGCGCGAGATCGCGCACGGCAAGGGAGTAGACCTCGGCGCGGAGGCCGGGCTCGCGCTCGACAAGGGCCGCGAGCGTCCGGTCCCCGAGGTCCTCCAGGAGCAAGAGGCCGCGCTCGCAGTCCTCCGCGAGCAGCGCCGGCACGCGCACGCCGCGCTCGCGGAGCAGCGCGTGCACCTCGAGGAACGGCCACAGCGGAGGCGCGCCGCCGCCCGGGGGAGCGCCGCCGCCCGCCGCGCCCACCCACGCGCCGCTCGGCGCGAACATCGCGACCGCCGTGCCCGCCGGCGTGACGACGCGCAGGTAGCGCCGGCCCGAGACGCCGCCGCGCAGGGGGACAACCGACGTCGGGAGATGGCCCGTGGCCCGCTGAACGAGCCGGCGCAGGGCGTCGGGGTCGAGGTCGATCACATCGATTCGTGGGCCGGCGGGCGACTCGTGGGGCGGAGGGCGAGCCGAGCGCCAGCGTTCATGCAAGGGGCGCGAGCACCGCCGCGCGCAGGGGGGCTGGGCTCGACCGGGCGCGCCTCAGCAGGCGCCGGCGCACCCGTCGGCGCTGTGGAACCAGAGGCCGCCGGAGTCCTCGCACGCGCTGCGGTCGTACTTGCCCGTACAGCAACGCTCCTTGCTCTCGCACGCCCTGGCGACGCTCTCGACGCTCCGGAAGCAGCATTTGCGGCTCTCGGGATCCTCGGGCACGGCCTGATCCTCGGGCGCAGCCGGCTCCCCGGGCGCGGTCGCCTTCTCGATGACCACGGGCACCGCGGGCGCGACGAGCGTAGCGACCGTGTCGCAGCCGAACGAGCCAATCATGACGAGGACGGCGAGCGCCGATCCCAGCGCACGAGCGCTTCCAGCCAGCTTCATGATCGCCGTGGGTCGCATGGGCGCGCGGCGGCGGCAAGTTTGTGCGCGCCGGCGCCGGCGCCTGGCCCGCATTGCGCTCGCCCTCGGCCATCGCTCGTGGGTCCACGCGCGCTCGGCGCGCCGCCCTGCAGCAGGTCCGCCGCGCGCGGGCCGCCGCCCCTGCACCAGGATCCGGCGGCGTCGACGCGGCGGTGCGACGGTGTGGCAGTGCAATGATGCGGCCGTGCGCTGCGGTGTGCGGCCGTGCAATGGTGTGCCGGTGCGATGAGGCGGCGCAGGCGTGCGCGATCGGTCAGGGGCGCAACTCCGGCTGTGCTATACGGGAGCGGATGGCGAACAGTGCGATCGCGCCCGAGAGGGTCACGCCGCTGAGCGGAGCGGCCGCCGCCGCTGTCGCATGGCGCAGCCGGGGCCAGCTCCGCATCACCGTGATCGTGAAGGCCACCTTCGCGTTCGCGCCGGACGCGGAGATGCCGAGGGTCGAGCCGCAGAAGATCGTCCCCGGCGAGGTCCATCACGGCAACCACCCTGGGCGGAGCGTCAGGCTCACGAGCGACCTGGCCCCGCACCTCGACCGCGCCGACGTGCTCTTCACCGGCCACGCGCACGCGCCGCCGGGCGCGCCCGTCCACTCCCTGCCTGTGCGACTCGCGATCTCCGACGAGAGCGGGGTCGTCCTCGACAAGCAGCTCCTCGTCCAGGACAGGGCCGGATTCCAGCGGATACCGCTCGTTTACGAGCGGGCGCTCCGCGGCGAGAACGACGAGGAGAACTTCCTCGGCGTGCCGGCGAAGGGCGACCCGTCCGATCCCGAGGCGAACATCACCGATCCTCTCCAGCCGGCGCGCGCGGCCGGCTTCGGCCCCATCGCGCGCGCCTGGCCCGCGCGCAGGCGGCTGCTCGGGGCGACCCCGCGCAAGGCGCTCGACGCTCCCATCGCCGAGATCCCCGACACCTTCGACTGGTCCTATTACCAGGCGGCGCCCCCCGATCAGCGGATGCGCTACCTGCGCGGCGGGGAATGGATCGAGCTCCACGGGCTCCACCCCACGCTGCCCCGGGTGAGGATGCGGCTGCCCGAGGCGCGCGGCCGCGCGCGCATTCACGGCCTCTCCGCCTTCGGCGTGAGCGAGGGCCAGCAGCTCGATCTGAACGCGGACACGCTGCGCATCGACGGCGATGAGCAGCGGTGCACCGTCGTCTTCCGTGGCAGCTTCCCCGTGCCCGACACGGCCGCGCTCGCGGCTGTCTCGATCGCGGCGGGCGTCGAGCTGCTCGGAGAGACGCTCGCGTGGCCCGAGGGCCCTCCGGAGCGCGGCGACGCGGCCGGCCGCGCGCGAGGCGGCGAGGACGACAGCGTCAGCCTCGGCGCGACCATGGCCGACGCGGCCGCCGGGGGGCGCACGATGGGCCTCCCGGACGGCGTCACGGTGACAGCCGCCGTGGCCGCAGCGGCGGTCTGGGCGGCGGCGACCCCGTTTCGCCCGGGGCCCGCGCCCGACGACGTCGCGGGGCAAGCGGCGGGCGCGGGGGCGCCCGGGCCCCGGCTCGACACCGGGACGGTCGCGCTCCTCGCGGAGGACGAGGCGCCCGACGTGTCCCCCGCCGCGACGCTGGCCCTGCTGCCCGAGCAGGACGACAGCGCGGCGGAGCAGCCGGCGCTCCCGTTCCAGCCGGCGCTCCCGGGCGCGCCGCTGTCTCCGCCGGTGATCTCGCAGGCGCCGATCCCGGACGAGCGCATGAGCTCGGGCACGCTCGCGCTCCCGCCCGACGACGACTGGGGATCGAGCGCCGACGCGCCGGAGATCCAGGGGTCGCTGGACCTCGCGGTCGCCCCGGAGCGCGCGCCTGCGCGCGGGGGAGCAGCGGAGCCCCCGAGCGCCTCGTCGCCGGAGCCCCCGCCGCCTCCGCCCCCGCCGCCTTCGCCCCTGCCCCCGCCGGAGCCC
>NZ_JEMA01000917.1 GCF_001589285.1 Sorangium cellulosum
GTCGCTGACCTACTGGCGGTCGGCGCTCATCGAGGCGGAGCTCGGCGCGGGCAACGTCGACGAGGCCAGCGCGCTGCTCGCCGACACGCTGGCCTTCGTCGAGAAGAGCGACGAGCGCTACTTCGAGCCCGAGCTCTACCGGCTCCAGGGCGAGATCGCCCTCGCGCGCGGCGCGCCGACCGCCGCGGAGGCGCGAGCGCAGGCCGAGGCCGCCTTCCGCAAGGGGCGCGAGATCGCCGAGCTGCAGGGCGCGCTCGGCCTCGCGGCGTACATGTCCGAGCGCCGCAGGGCGCGCGTGAGCGCGGCGGGCGACGCGCTGGAAGAGGACCAGCGGCGCGCGTAGGTCGAGGCGTCAGCGTAGGTCGAGGCGAGTCCGGCGCGAGGCGGCGCGAGTCGCTGCGCTGGGCGCGCTGCGCTAGAGATCGCCGTGGATGGGCATCGGCACGCGCCAGGCGAGGATCTCGACGTGCTGGTCGCGGTTGAAGGGTCGTTCGAGGAGCTTCGGGCAGCACTGCCGCGAGCGGAACAGCTCGAGGATGTAGCTCATGCGGTCGCGCAGCGACGCCCAGTCCTCCGCGCCGCAGCCGGTCGTCGTGTGGTCGTGCGCGTCGTACTCGCGCAGGAGCTCGTAGAGCTCGCGATCCTCGATTGTCGCGAGCTCCGCGCAGTGGAGCGGCGACCCCGGCGGCGCGGGCAGATCGTGGCCGAGCTCGAGGAGCTCGTCCGGGAGGCGCATGGTCATCATCTCCTTCGTGGCCGCGAGGCGCCAGAGCGCCTGCACCTTGTCGAGCTTGTCCTGGACCATGGCCCGCAGCGCCTCGGGCAGGCGCCGCCCGGGCGCGCCGACCGTCTCGATCATGCAGCGGATCGGCCCGTTGAGCGCCCGCGCGATGTACGGCTGGAGCCGCACCTGCTCGTGCAGCCCGACGCGCGCGTTGGCGAGGAGGATCAGCTCGGCCTGCTTGTCCCTGTCCTCCGTCACGATCGCCGCGTGGTACTGCGCCATGGCGCTGCGGAGCAGCCCCTGCCCGCCGTCAGGCGACGGCCCCGGCTGCAGCCCCTCGAGCAGGGCTGCGAGCTGCGCCTCGCCGGGCCGCGGGCACGTCCGGTAGAGCTGGATCATGCGGGCGAACAGCGGTCCGAGCTCCTCGAACACCTTGAGGTTGCCGAGCGCGATGTCGGAGCTCAGCTCGGACAGGATCCGCTCCGGCACGTCCATCAGCCCGAGCCCGTGGCCCCACCACGGGGTGAGCGGGTCGAGGGCGCTGATGCGCGGCGAGCTCTCCCGCTCGGACTCGCCTTGTCCGCGCAGCCTGGTGAAGCTGAAGCGCGGCAGGAACGACTCCCGCTCGTCCTCGTCCGAGACGATCAGCCGCCGGAGCACCGCCGGCACCTCCTCGTTGCGGATGAACCGCCCTGCGGTCTTCGAGGCCCACGTGGCGAAGGTGCACCAGTGGGCGTTGCGCCCGCCGAGCAGCTTCACGAGCTCCGCGGAGAGCTCGTAGTAGCACTGCGTGATGAGCAGGTTGCGCAGCACCGGCTGATCCTTCAGCTCGATCACCGCGTGCACCTGATCGAGCAGCGAAGGCAGCTCGGAGGTCCCGGAGGGCGCCTCGACGGCAGCCACCCTCTCGCCCCGCGTCGCGCGGTCCACGATGCCGCTGCGCGTCACGAGGTTCGCCGGCTTCGCGCTCTCCGCCGGCAAGGAGCGGGAGGTCCGATAGGCGGTTTCCTGGAACGGCGCGGCGTGTTCGCTCGCTGGTGCCGCAGCCATCAGCGGCTTTGCAGGAGTCGTCATTCTCCCTTGCTATCTCCAACTGATGCCAGGTGTCCATACCTGTCCATAAGTCCATGGGAAGAACCGCGGCTGGCATGTAGCGTGCGGGCACACGAATCCCCTCGGTTTCGGCAGGGGTGCAGCGCTCGGCCAACGCAGCGCGTGGCTACGGTGTGGACGGCACGACCGGCGCTGGCGCGGGCGCCCCCGGCGGCGCGGGCGGTGAGGGGGCGGCGGTCGCGAGGGCGCTCCCGCCGCCGCGCGGCCAGGTCGTGACGCTCACCCGACGGTCGCGGCCGAACGTGCGCGCGACAACGGCGCGCACGTCGGCCGGCTCGACCTCCTCGAGCGCGCGCAGCAGCCGCGGCAGGCTGCCCGGATCGAGCGCGGCGCGCAGCCGCAGATCCGTGATCGGCCGAGGGGACGCGGGCGGCGGGACGACGGCGGCGCGCCGCGCGAGCTCCTTCTCGAGGTCGATCTTCAGCAGGGCCTTCGCGAGCGACAGCTCCTTCCACGTCGGCCCGGACGTCGCGAGCGACGCGAGCTCGGCGTCGAGCCGCTGCTCCAGCTCCGCGGCGCTGCGCGACGGAGCGGGCGTGAGCTCCACCGCCGCCACGCTCGCCTGCGCGCCGAGCGACAGCCGGCCGGTCACCTCGGACGCGAGCTGCCCCTCCGTGACCAGGGCCTTCGCGAGCCGCGCGACGCGCGGGCCGGTGAGGATCTCCATCGCCACCCGGAGCGACGCCTCGTCCGCGCCCCCCTCCGCGGGCGCGATCCAGCCGTAGAGAAGCCGCGGCGCCGGCACCGCGTCCTCGAGCGCGAGCCGCTCGTCGCGCGGGTGCGGCCCGACCGGGCGCTCCGGCTCCGCGGCGACGCGCTGGAGGGCGCGCGCGAGCGCCCGCTCGACCGCCGCCCGGGAGACGTCGCCCGAGAGCGAGATCGTCGCCTGGGCCGCGTCGCGCTCGCGCCGGAGCGACTCGGTGAGCAGGAGCTCGCTCGCCGAGCCCGCATCGCCGCGCGCGCCGATCAGGGTGCCCTCGAGCGGATGGCCGGCGGGGAACAGCGCCTCGCCGAGCGCGATCCACGACCGGCCGTACGGCGCCCGCTCGAGCGCGCGCCGCGAGGGCTCGCTGGCCTGCCTCCTGAGCTCGGCCACGCGCGCCGCGCTCGCCTCGCCGAGCAGCATCCGGAGCCGCGCCGCGACCAGATCGATCCCGACCTCGAGGTCGCGCGGGGGCACCGTGATCGCGACGCGCGCCTCGCTGGCGAGCGCGGGCCCCGCGGCGCCGGCGTCGCTCGCGGACCGCGCCGGGACCGCGACAGCCGCGCTGATCGAGACGAGCGGCGCCGCCGGATCGTCCCGGAGGTCGACCGCGATGCCGCTCGGGAGGCGAAAGCGCTGCACCTGCTCGCGGCCGGCGCCCGCGAGGAGGGCGATCTGCTTCTCGATCTCGGCCTCTCGACCCTTGAGGGCGCCGCGCGCGCCCGGCCCGTCGGCGCCGTCGAACGGCGACGCCGCGACGAGGCGGCCGCTCCGGACGCCGAGCGGGTCGTCCTCGGCGGCAGGGCGCCAGCCCGCGCCGCCGCCGATCATCACGACCGGGAGCTTCGCCTCCAGCGCCTCCGGGTTGCCGAGGAGCGGCATCGGCGCAGGCGCCTGGCCGGGCGGGGTGAAGAGCGGGAGCCGGTTGCGGCCGAGCGACAGGGGGCGGGGCGGCAGCGACGCGCCGTCCAGCGCCAGCGCGCCGCCCGCGCCGTACGCCGACGGCGCGGCGCCCAGCGCGGCGGGCGCATTCCCCGGGGGGTCGGCCTCCTCGTCGAGCTCTTCGTGGTCGAGGTAGGCAGGGAAGAGGGCCATGGCGCGCGCGACGCGGTCGGCGGGGAGCGCGATCAGGTGGTCGACGCGGCCCGGCGGCACGCGATCGCGCAGGAGCTCGGGGTTGTGCTCGCGCAGCACGGCCGCCGAGACGCCCGCGGCGCGCGCGATGGTGCGGAGCCGCGTCCCCGGCGGCACAGCGACCTCGCCCAGGTCGAGCGGCGCGAGCGGCGCGACGTCGGGCAGGTCCAGCCCGAAGCGCGCGCGGTTCGCCGCGACGATCGCGAACGCCACGATCTGCGGCACGTAGTCCGCTGTCTCCTTCGGGATGGCGCCGGCCTGCGCGAGCTCGGCGAGCCCGATCGGCCCGCGCGCCTCGGGGTCGCGCGCCGCCGCGACCCGCGACAGCGCCCGGAGGAGGCCCTCGTGGCCGAGGTTGTACGCCGCGAGCGCGAGATCCCAGCGGCCGAAGCGCTCGTACAGGTCGCGCAGGTGCGCGGTCGCGGCGTCCGTGGCGCGCGTGAGGCTCATGCGCGCGTCGATCCACTCGGACTGCTCCAGGCCGTAGGCCTCGCCCGTCCTCGGCATGAACTGCCAGAGCCCCGCCGCGCCGGCCGGCGAGACCGCCCGCGGATCGAAGCCGCTCTCCACCGCCGCGACCCAGAGGAGATCCTCGGGCAGGCCCGCCTCGCGGAGCGATCGCTCGATGATCTCGCGGTACGCGCCGGCCCGCCGGAAGCGGCGCTGGAAGACGGCGCGGCCCTCGTCGGACTGGGCGAAGAAGCGGACGAACCGCATCGTGCGACGCGTGAGCGGGACGTCGAGATCCGGCATCGCCAGCGTGGCGAGCGCCGTCCCCTCGGGGTCCTCTAGATCCTCGTCCGTCGCGGGCTGGAACTCGCGCACGAGGAGCGCCGTCAACGCGGGCGGCGCGTCGCCGACGGGCAGAGGGCACGCGTCGACCGCGGGGGCGTCGGCGGGCGCGCGATCGAGCAGGCTGGGATCGCGGAAGGCGCGGTAGGCCGCCGAGAACGAGGCGCGCACCGAGGGCACCTGGCCGACGGCCGCGCCAGAGGCGCAGATCAGCGCGCCGAGCCCGGTCCACAGAGCGGCTCGCCGCGCCCAGCTCATCAGCGCCGATCTTGCTCCGAAACCGCCCGCCGGCGCTACGGCAAAGCGCGGACACAGCGGCCGTCATGTGCGCTGCTCGACCCGGCACGCTTCCCTGCCCCCGCCTTCCCCTTCCCGCCTGCTGCCCCGCCCGCCGATCGCCCTCCCGGCCCATCGCCGCGCCCCGCGCGTGACCGTCGCCCCGGCGCCTGCTCGCGGCGTGATCCCCCTCGCGCCCTTCCCCATTTCCCCGGGAGATCCGCCCCGCGCCCGCCTCGCGGCCCCGCCGGCGCTGGGCGCGCCCCGCGCGGCCAAGCACTAGCCGCCTGCGCCCGGGCGAGCTAGCAAGCGTCGGCGATGCGCTCGTCTCACGCCGCACCCCCTCCCGAGAAGAGCTCCCGGCTGGGCGAGGTGCTCGACTTCATGAAGCTGCTGTGGGCCGTCGATCACGGCCTGCAGTCGACGTCGAAGCGCATGGAAGCGAAGATGGGCGTGACGGGCCCGCAGCGGCTCGTCATCCGCATCGTCGGGCGCTACCCGGGGATCTCCGCCGGGCAGCTCGCCGAGATCATGCAGCTCCACCCGAGCACCCTCACGGGCGTGCTCAAGCGGCTGCAGGAGCGCGGCGTCATCGAGCGACGGGCCGATCCGAAGGACGGCCGCCGCGCGCTCCTGGGCCTCACCGCGCGCGGGCGCGAGCTCGACAGCCTCCGCACCGGGACGGTGGAGGCCGCCGTGCGGCAGGCGCTGAAGGCGATGCCCCGGCGCAAGCTCGAGGCCGCGCAGGATGTGCTCGCGGCCGTCGCCGAGGCGCTGCAGCCGCAGCAGGACGGCGAGTAACCGCGTCGGATCGGCGCGCGCCGCGCGCGTTCCAGTCAGGGCAGCGCAGATCCGCGCGCGCCCGGAAGCCCGCGCCAGGCGCGCGCGGTACGCCAGGGCCGCGCTGCGCCGAGCGAAGGGGGCTCCGCGCCCCGGTCCGCCGCGCGATCTGCGCGAGGCGCGCAGCGCTGCCGCGACCGGCCGACCCCGCGGACATCGAACGGTGGAGCAGCGGTCGTCCCGCACGGCGACCCGTTTCCCGCCGTCCCGGTGACAGCGGGAGTCGCCGCGCGGACCTGAAAAACCCGAGGCCTTCGGCGCGGCCTCTGCCCGGCGCACGCTGCGCCGAGGCCTCTCATCACACGCAACGGGGGAACCATGAGGCACTGGATTCTTGGCGCGATCGGCGCGGCGCTCATCGCCGCCACGTGGGGCTGCGGCTCCGGCAACGGAGACGGCGGCGCAGCGACCGGCGGCGGCGGCGCAGCGGCCGGCGGCGGCGGAGCGACCGGCGGCGGAGGGACCGGGAGCCAGGCCGCCGCCTGCACGCTCGCGGCCCAGGGCCTGGAGGTGAGCAGCGGCGACGGGGCCACGCCGTCGATCGCGTGGGCCGGGGCGGGCTTCGCCGTCGCCTGGCAGCAGCGCGGCGCAGACGAGGGCGACATCCACCTGGCCGTGCTCGACGCGGAAGGCAACAGGCTTCGGGAGGAGGTGATCGAGGGAGGACCTGGGATCTCCAGCCACCCGAGCGTCCACCGCGTGGGGCAAGGCCTGCTCATCCTCTGGCAGGACCGGGACGCCACGGGGAGCGTCGTGCGCGGCCGACGGGCCACGCTGGCGGGCGTCGCCGAGGGCGCCGCCTTCGACCTGGTAAAGAGCGGCGCAGCCGAGTCGTGGCCCATCGCCGCCGCGAGCCGGGATCGGGTGCTCCTGGCGTGGATGGACGCGGGCGGATCGCAGCTCGGCGCGCTCGACAGCGGCGCGCTGGCCAGCTCGACGCCGCTGGATCAGGCGCAGTTCCCGGCCGTCGCGACCGACGGCGAGCGGACAGCGCTGGCCTGGACGCAGGGCGACACGCTCCTCTTCGCGAGGGTGGGCCAGGGGAGCGAGCCGCTCGATCCGATCGCGCACCAGGGCGTCGCCGCGAAGGTGACGCGCGTCGCGCTCGGCGGAGACGACGCGTTCCTCGCGTGGGAGGACACCCGCGACGGCGCCGAGCAGATCCGCGCGCTCCGGATCTCCGCGCAGAACGAGGCGTCCCGCGAGGTGGTCGTCTCGCGGGGCGAAGGCAGCGCGAACTGGCCGGCGCTCGCGTGGACCGGGCGCAGCCTCGCCGTCGCGTACTACCAGTTCCGCGAGCGGGCCCCGGCCGTCTTCGTGACGCTCCTGAGCCCGGATCTCACGCCCACCGGCGTCGAGCTCACGGTGAGCGGCGACGCGCCCGCGAGGTACCCGGCGCTGGCCTGGACAGGGCAGGAGCTCGGCATCGCCTACGCAGAGAAGGATCGAGGCATCCGCCTCTCGCGCGCCACTTGCCGGTAGCCGGGCGCCGCGCGCCCCTGCGCAATCCGGCCCGGCGCGCTCCCGCTCGACGCGCCCACGCGCTCGCGCTCCCGCGCCTCGCGCGCCCTCACCGCCCCGGCGGCGCAGCCCGGCCGCCCGCGGCGGCATGGCCCGTCCCGCGGCGACCGCGGCTCGAACCCTGCAATCGCCCTCGCCGTGGTCGTCCTCCCCTCTGCCCTTGCGATCCTAATCTGCACAGCCGTGCTCGGCGCCTACGCCGTGCGCGTCGCGCGCCACGGCCGACCGACGATGCCTCGGCTCGGCGCCTCTCCAGGGACCGCGCTGCTCCCAGGCCCGGTCGTCGAGGCCTTCTACTGGTCGTTCCACGCCCCCGCCCGCGCGCTCGTGCGGCTCCGCGTCTCGCCGGACGCCCTCACCTACCTCTCGCTCGCGCTGTCGCTGGCCTGCGCGCCGCTGCTCGCGACGGGCCGCTTCCGGACCGGCGCCGCGCTGCTCGTGTCGGGCGCGATCCTCGACGCGCTGGACGGCATGGTGGCGCGCGAGGGCGGCAGGGCGTCGCGCGCCGGCGCGGTGCTCGACTCGTGCCTCGACCGCCTGTCCGACGCGGCCCCGCTCATCGGCCTCGCCGTCTTCTACCGCGCGCACGCCGCCGCGCTCGCGATCCCGCTGGTCGCCATGGTCGCCTCGTCGCTCGTGAGCTACGCGCGCGCCAAGGCCGACGCCTACCATGTCGCGCTGCCGAGCGGCCTGATGCGACGGCACGAGCGCATCGCGTACGTCGTCGCGGCGCTCGTCTTCGGCCCGGCCGTCCCCACCGCGCGGCTCACCGGCGCGCTCCCCTACCCGATCACGCTCGCGTGCCTCGCCCTCGTGGCGGGCGTCGGGCTCGTCGCCGGCCTGCGGCTCGTGCAGCGGACGCGCGCCGCCCTCGCGGCGGCCGACGCGGCGGAGCTGCCCG
>NZ_JEMA01000918.1 GCF_001589285.1 Sorangium cellulosum
CGGGCGCCGCCGCGCCGCCTCCCGGGCGCCGCCGCGCCGCGCGACAAGAGCCCCCCACAGCGCCATGCTCGGAACATCGAACCTCGCGAAATCCTTCGGTGATCGGACCCTCTTCGAGCGCGTCTCGCTCAAGTTGAACGCGGGCTCCCGCTACGGCCTCGTGGGCGCCAACGGCTCGGGCAAGACCACCTTCCTCAAGATCGTTGCCGGCGACGAGCCGGCGACCGAGGGGAACGTCAGCATCCCCAAGGACGCCCGCGTGGGCGTGCTCCGGCAGGACCGGTTCCTCAGCGACGACCAGATCATCCTGGATCTCGCGATGATGGGCGATCGCGTCGTGTGGGAGGCGCTCGTCGAGTCGCGCCGCCTCGCCGAGGACGGCGGCGGCGGCGATCCCGGCCGGGTCGCCGACCTGGAGGACCGCATCCGCGCCCACGACGGCTACACGCTGGAGGCGCGCGCGAGCGCCGTCCTCGAGGGGCTCGGCATCCCGGTGGAGGCGCACCGGCGGCCGCTCTCCACGCTGTCGGGCGGCTTCAAGCTGCGCGTGCTCCTCGCGCAGGTGCTCCTCGGCGGCTCGGACGTGCTGCTGCTCGACGAGCCCACGAACCACCTCGACATCCTCTCGATCCGCTGGCTCGAGAAGTTCCTCGCCGGCTACAAGGGCTGCGCTGTCGTCATCTCCCACGACCAGCGCTTCCTCGACAACGTCGCGACGCACATCCTCGACGTCGACTACGAGACGATCACGCTCTACACGGGCAACTACGCCGCCTTCGTCGTCGAGAAGCAGGCGATCCGCGAGCGCAAGCAGGCCGAGATCGCGCGCGCGGAGAAGATCATCGCCGACAAGCGGGCGTTCGTGGAGCGGTTCGGCGCCAAGGCGACCAAGGCGCGCCAGGCGCAGAGCCGGCTCAAGCAGATCGAGAAGATCGAGGTCGAGGAGCTCGCCGACACGTCGCGGCGCACGCCGGCGTTCCGGTTCGCCGTCCAGCGGCCGAGCGGGCGCGACGTGCTCGAGGCGCAGGGGATCTCGAAGGCGTACGGCGCGAAGCAGGTGCTGCGCGACGTGTCGCTGTCGGTGCGGCGGGGCGAGCGGGTCGCTGTCATCGGGCCGAACGGGCTCGGCAAGTCGACCCTGCTCAAGATCCTCGTGGGCCGGCTGCAGGCCGACGCCGGCGGCGCGTCGTGGGGGCACGAGGCCCGCGTGGGCTACTTCGCGCAGGACCACCGCGAGCTGCTCGTCGACGGGTCGATGACGCCGCTCTCCTTCCTCTGGGCGGCGTGCCCCGACGAGTCGCCGAGCTACGTCCGCGGCCAGCTCGGCAAGGCGCTGTTCTCGGGCGACGAGGTGGAGAAGAGCGTCGGCTCGCTCTCCGGCGGCGAGGCGGCGCGGCTCATCTTCTGCCGGATCATCGTGGAGCGGCCCAACGTGCTCGTGCTCGACGAGCCGACGAACCACCTCGATCTCGAGGCGATCCACGGGCTCGTCGAGGGGCTCAAGGCGTTCGAGGGGACGGTGATCTTCGTCTCGCACGATCGCTTCTTCGTGTCCGAGCTGGCGACGCGCATCCTCGAGGTCACGCCGACGGGCCCGCGCGATTTCCCCGGCACGTACGAGGAGTACCTGGCCGGCTGCGGCGACGATCACCTCGACGCCGACACGGTGGTGCTCAGGGCGAAGCGCGAGCACCAGCGGGCGGCGGCGGCGCCGGAGGCGGGCGGCTCCTGGGAGGAGCAGAAGCGGCGGCGCAACCGGCAGAAGGAGCTGCCGGCGCGGCGCGACAAGGTGCTCGCGGCGATCGAGGCGGCGGAGGCGCGGAAGAAGGCGATCCACGACCTGTACTGCAGCGACGGGTTCTTCGAGCGCACGAGCAAGGCGGAGATCGCGGCGCTCAATGCCGAGGAGGAGGCGCTCGGCCCGAAGATCGACGCGCTCATGGCGGAGTGGGAGCAGCTCGAGCAGGAGATCGCGGAGCTCGGGGCGCCCTAGCTAGATCTGCGCGACGTCCTCGCGATCCCAGTGGCGGTGCTGCGCGATCGCCCGGAGCAGCTCGTGGCTGAACGGCACGAGCCCCGCGGGGTCGCGCAGCGTGACGACGCCCTTGTCGGAGACGAGCGGCCCTGCGCCCGACGCGCCGGCCAGCGCCACGCCCTGGAGGGGCGACGACGAGAGGAGCGCCACGCCGTCGCCCGTCGCCCCGATCGCCTTGCAATGCTTGAAGGCCTCGTTGACGAACTGGACGGCCTCGCCCGTCGCCGCGAGCGCCTCGACGCTGGCGCGCCCGCCGGGGACGTAGACAGCGTCGAACATGACGGACCTCGCCGTGAGCAGCGACCTCTCCGCCTCCACCGCGCTGCCGTCGTCGCCGTGGATCGTCCCGAGGCGCGTCGACACCACCTGCGCGTGCGCCCCGGCCGCCTCGAGCGCCGCCTTCACCGCCGCGAGCTCGGCGGCGCTGAACCCGTCGGCCGCGAGCACGGCGACGAGCCGGCTCTTCACCGTGTCCTTCACCGTGTTCTCCATGCTGAGCGCCGGCGAGGCGCCCACCGAGCGCTTGCCCGTCGCCGTGCCCTTCGAGGGCACCTGGGGCTGGCCCGCGGGCGCGGCGACGCCGATCGCCTCGGCCACCAGCCTGCCGAGGTCGGCGTCGACCTCGCCGAGCCGCGCGACCATGCGCTCGCGGATTTCCCGCGTCGCGACTTTGCCGAGCTCGAAGCGCGCGGCGCGGATCAGGTGCTTCTTCTCGGGCGCCGAGAGGCTGTTCCAGAAGAGCCTCGCCTGGGTGATGTGATCCTTGAAGGTGTCGCTCCGCAGGCGCGCCTTCAGCCCGAGGACCCGCTCGGCGTGGTGCACGAAGGCGCCCGACTCCCACGACGCCGTCATCGGACAGCCGCCTGCGAGCGAGTTCGGCAGGTAGTGCGCCCGACCCTGCTTGATCCGCTGCTGCATGAAGCCGTCCTGGTTCTGGTTGTGCACCGGAGCCAGCGGGCGGTTGATCGGGATCTGCGGGAAGTTCGGGCCGCCGAGCCGCAAGAGCTGGGTGTCGAGGTACGAGAAGTTCCGGACGTGGAGCAGCGGATCGTCGGTGAAGTCGATCCCGGGCACGATGTTCGCCGTGTGGAACGCGACCTGCTCGGTCTCGGCGAAGAAGTTGTCCGGGTTGCGGTTCAGCGTCAGCTTGCCGATGCGGCGCACCGGCACGAGCTCCTCGGGCACGATCTTCGTCGCGTCGAGCAGATCGAAGTCGAAGGCGAACTCGTCCTCTTCCTCGATGATCTGCACGCCGAGCTCGTACTCGGGGTGATCCCCCCGCTCGATCGCGTCCCAGAGGTCGCGGCGGTGGTAGTCCGGGTCCCTGCCGGCGAGCTCCTGCGCCTCGTCCCAGACGTGGGAGTGCACGCCGAGCAGCGGCTTCCAGTGCAGCTTGACGAAGCGCGATTTGCCCTGCGCGTTGACGAAGCGGAAGGTGTGGACGCCGAAGCCCTCCATCATGCGGAAGCTCCGCGGGATCGCGCGATCCGAGAGCACCCACATGATCATGTGGGTCGACTCCGGCATCAGCGAGATGAAGTCCCAGAACGTGTCGTGCGCGGAGGAGGCCTGCGGGATCTCCCGGTCCGGCTCCGGCTTGATCGCGTGGATGACGTCGGGGAACTTGATGCCGTCCTGAATGAAGAAGACCGGGATGTTGTTGCCGACGAGGTCGAAATTCCCCTCGGGCGTGTAGAACTTCGTCGCGAAGCCGCGCACGTCGCGGACCGTATCCGCCGATCCGCGCGAGCCGACAACGGTGGAGAACCGCACGAAGACAGGCGTCCTGACGCTCGGATCCTGCAGGAACGCCGCCCTCGTGTACTCGGCCATCGACTCGTAGACCTGGAAGTACCCGTGCGCCCCCGACCCGCGCGCGTGGACGACGCGCTCCGGGATGCGCTCATGATCGAAGTGCGTAATTTTCTCGCGCAGGTGAAAATCCTCGAGGAGCGTCGGCCCCCTGGCCCCTGCCTTGAGCGAGTCGTCGGTGCTGTCGATCCGGATGCCCTGGTCGGTCGAGAGGACCGTGCCGGTCAGGTCCTCGCGGTGAGGTTCCAGGCTATCGATCTTGCTGTGCGCGCTGATCCCCGGGCTCCCGCCCTTCTTGCCTTGTTCGGCCATGCGTCCTCCCCATCTTCCTGCCCGATCTCGCCGTGCGCAGGTGGCGATTGGATGCGTGGAGGGGGCGCGCGTCGCGGGACTCCGACCGAAAATCTGGATAAGCTCGGCGCATGCGCACCGCAGCGGCCGCCCTCGCGGCCCTCGCCCTAACGCTCTCCGTCAGCCCACGCGCCCGCGCCGAGTCGGCATGGGCGGACAAGGGCGTCTGGGCAAGATCGATGACGAACCGGATGTCCGGCGAGGTCGATGTGCTCAGTCGGAAAGGGTACCTCGACCAGTACGGGCAAATCGCGCGGGCCCTTGTCAGCGTCGTGAGCCTCGGCGGTCAGGTCGCGCTCGCGGAGGGAGCTTACGTCGAGGCCTGGCTCCCGCTCGTCCTCGGACAGGCTCCCATGCTGAAACACGGCCAGAGCACCAGGGACACCCGATCGGTGTTCCTGGTGGGCAATCTGACGGCCGGCGGCCACCTCGCCAGGAAGCTGCTCCCCGAGCTCGTCGTGTATGCCGGGGCGTCGATGTCTCTGCCGCTCACCTGGGGGGCCAACGCGCGGGAGCTCGAGGTCGCGGACGTGGCCCTGTTGACGCGAGCGTTCTTCGATACGCACCGGACCTTCCTGAACCACCTGCCGCTGCGCCTACGCGGCGGCGCCGAGATGCAGTTCAAGGAGATCGTCGAGCTCCGCACCGAGCTCGCGGCCTCGCTCGCGCTCTCGCTCGGCAGCGACTCGACCGAGCTTGTCGTGGAGCAAGGCAACGAGCTGCAGCTTGGATACCAGGGGTTCGGCGTCGGGCTGCGGGTCCAGGAGGCGTTTCTCCTCACCGAGCCGGACATGGCGCAGGTCGCGCTGGAGCCCTTCGTGAACTGGGATATGTCGACCTTCGAGCTCTTCACGCGGGTCGGGATCCTCATCCCGATCGATGAGCCCATGGGCTTCGGGTTGGGCGAGCACGGCATGACCACCCTCCGCATCAACTCGGGCATGAAGTTCTAGGCGCGCACAAAGCGCCGAGGACGCCAGGAGAAGCGATCTCCCTGGCGTCCTCGGGGGCCCCGGCGGCTCAGCTCCTCGTCGGAGCACCGCCATGGACTCTGTCCAGCGGACGACGCCTCAGTGGCCTCGCCCCTTGCGGCTCGCCATGTCGATGCCGACGGCGAGGATGAGGATGATGCCCTTGATGATCGGCTGCCAGAAGCTCTCGGTGTTCATCAGGCTCATGCCGTTGTCGAGCGAGGCCATCACCAGCGCGCCGAGCAGGGCGCCCCAGATCGTGCCCTGACCGCCGAGGAGCGACGTGCCGCCGATGACGGCGGCGGCGATGGCGTCGAGCTCCATCATGCGGCCGGCGTCCGACGTCGCGGAGCCGACGCGGGCGGTGAGGACGATGCCCGCGATGCCCGCCATCACGCCCATCAGCGTGAACACGGCGATGAGGTGACGATCGATGTTGATGCCGGAGTAGAAGGCCGCCTCGCGGTTGCCGCCGATCGCGTAGAGGTGCCGGCCGAACGCTGTGTGCTTCGCCAGCACCGTGAACGCGGCCGCGAGCACGAGCACGAGGAGCACAGGGAACGGGACACCCTGGTACGCGTTCATCAGGGCGGCGAAGGCGATCGTGAACACGGCGAGCCCTATCCACGGGAGGCGCGCCGGGCCGGTCGCGCGCACGGCCTTGTAGAGCAGCACCACGCAGAGGAGCCCGGCGCCCGCCCAGCCGAGCGCGTGCGGCACGTACGCCTGACCGACGAACAGATAAGGACGCGCCGGCGAGACGGACACGCCGCCCGTGGTGCCGAGGATCGCGCCCTGGAATATCAGCATCCCGCCGAGCGTGACGATGAACGGTGGAATGCGCAGGCGCGCCACGAGCGCGCCCTGCACGAAGCCGAGCACCGCGCCGAGCACGAGCGGCAAGAGGAACGCGGCAGGGAGCGGCCAGCCGAGGTTCACGTAGATCATCGCCGACGCGGCGCCGAGCAGGCCGGCCAGCGCGCCGACCGAGAGATCGATCTGGCCCGCGACGATGACCATCACCATGCCGACGGCCAGGATCGAGGTCACCGACATCTGCCGCGCGAGCAGCGTCAGGTTGCGCGGCGTCACGAACGTCCCGTCCGTCGTGATCGAGAAGGCGACCCAGATCGCGATGAGGGAGCCCACCATCGAGAGGGCACGCCAGGGGATACGCACGCGAAGCTTGGCCTCGCTCATTCCGTCACCTTCCTCGTTGCTGCGGCCATCACGCGCTCGGCCGTGGCGTCCTGCCGATCAAGACAGGCGGTCATCCTTCCCTGGGTGAGGACCAGCACGCGGTGGCTCATGCCGAGCAGCTCCGGCAGATCGGAGGAGACGAGCACGACCGCCAGCCCGTCCGCCGCGAGCTTGTGGATGAGCTGATAGATCTCCGCCTTCGCGCCGACGTCGATCCCCCGCGTCGGCTCGTCGAGCAGGAGCACGCGCGGCCCCGTCATCAGCCATTTGCCGATCACGATCTTCTGCTGATTGCCGCCAGAGAGCTGGTTCGCGAGGGCGAGCGGCCCCGGCGCCTTCGTCCTGAGCGCCCTCATCTGCTCGATCGCCGTGGCCTCCCGCTCGGCGTGATCGAGGAAGAGCCCCTTCACGAACCGCCGCAGGGTCGCGAGCGTGACGTTGTCGAGCAGCGTCCCCTCGAGGACGAGGCCGTACCGCTTGCGATCCTCGCTGACGAGCGCGATGCCCGCGGCGATCGCCTGCGAGGGCGACGTGAACGGCGTCGTGGCGGGCCCGCCGCGCACCGAGAGCGAGCCCGTGACGCGGCTCGTGGCCGCGCCGAAGAGCGTCGAGACCAGCGCGGTGCGCCCGGCGCCCATGAGGCCGCCGATGCCAAGCACCTCGCCGGCGCGCACCTGGAAGCTCACGTCTCGAAGGACGAACCGGCCGGGGTGCCCGGCGTCCTCGACCGACCAGCGCTCGACCGAGAGCGCGACCGGGCCGTCCGGCGGCGGCGGGCAGGGATAGAGGTTCGTCACCTCCCGGCCGACCATGTACGAGATGACCTTGTCGGGCGTGAGCTCGGCCCTCGACTGCGTCGTGATCGACTTGCCGTCCCGGAGCACCGTGATGCGGTCGGCGATCTCGAAGACCTCCTCGAGACGGTGGCTGATGTAGATGCAGGAGACGCCGCGGGCGCGCAGGTCGTCGAGCAGGCGGAGCAGCGTCCTCACGCCGGAGTCGGTGAGCGCCGCCGTGGGCTCGTCGAGGACGAGGATCTTCGCGTCCTTGAGCAGCGCCTTCGCGATCTCGACCATCTGCTGCTGGCCGATGCCGAGGTCCTTGATCGGGCGCTCGGGGTCGACGTCGAGCCCAACGCGCTCGAGCGCCTTGCGCGCCTCGGTCCGCACCGCGTCCCAGTCGATGAGCCCCCCGCGGACCGGCTCGCGCCCGAGCATCAGGTTCTCGGCGATCGTGAGCTCGGGGACGAGCGCGAGCTCCTGCGCGATCAGCGCGATCCGGTGCTCCTCGGCGCTGCGCATGCTGCTGAACTCGACGACACGGCCGTTCAGGCGGATCTCGCCGCCGTACGTGCCGGCCGGGTAGTAGCCGCACAGGGTCTTGATGAGGGTGCTCTTGCCTGCGCCGTTCTCGCCGCAGAGGGCGTGTATCTCGCCCTCCCGGAGGTCGAACGACACACCGTCGAGGGCCTTCACGCCCGGGAACTGCTTCGTTATCGATGCGAGCTCGAGGAGAGACATTTGCGTGGGAGCGGGTGCGACGCGCGGCCACGTTTGCCCGGGGCGCGCCCGAGATGCAAGCACTTATTTCGTGGGGGCAGACAGGGGCCGCGCGGCCCGGGCCGTGGCCGGGGCTGGCCGGGAGACGCGGCAGGCGCAGAGTGGATGAGGGCCCTCGGCGCGAGGGCCCCGGGAGGAGGCGCGAGGGCGCTCAGTTGTAGAAGGCGAGATCGTCGATGTAGACGTCGAACTCGGGGTCGGTGCCGACCTGGAACTGGATCGAGTAGAGCTTCGACGCGTCGATCGCGGTCGTGCCCGCCGGAGTGCCCCAGCCGCCCTGCTTCAGGTCCGCGAAGGGAATGGTGAACTGCTGCCACTCCTCGGTGAGGGCGAGCGACTTTTGCCACTTGTCGCACTCGTCCGTGCAGACTCCGCCCTCCGGATCCGTGCCCGGGTCCGAGATCATGACGGTCGCGCTCGTGGTGCCCTTGGCCCAGAGCGTGATGCCCGTGTACGCCGAGGCGTCATACGCCGCCTTGGCCCCCTCGGGGCTGTTCAGATCGAAGCCGAAGCCGGCGCCCCACGTCGTGAAGCCGGACCCCCACGAGCGCGCCGCGTAGGTGCTCTGCCCGCGCGCCGGCGCCAGCTCCGTCATCGTGAACGGCGTCTCGCCGGTGCCCTCCGGATCGGGCGGAGGCTGCTGCGTGGCGCCCTCCGTCTCGTCATTGAAGGTGTACCAGTACCCGACCCGGCCGCCGGCGGCGTTGATGGCGTTGTCGTTGTCCTCCATGTCGTCGATCATCTCGAGCGACTGCGGGCCACCGCCCGTGCCCGTCGTCGCGGAGGTCGTCGAGGCCGACGTCGAGGAGGTCGTGGTGGTGGGGTCCGTCGTCCCCGAGGAGGCCGACGTCGCGTCCCCGGTGCCCGTTGTGGCGCCGCTGGCGGTGCCGCCGCCCGCGCCCCCGGATCCCTCGTTGCCGTCGTCGCCGCAGGCCGCGAACGCCGCAATCGCCAGACCACAGAGCACCAGGTTCAAGCCATGCAGGAAAATTCTATTCTTCATACGTTCGTATCTCCGTATGTACACGTAGGCTAATCAGGAGTCGCCTTATGCCGGACATCATGTGATTGAAGCTGAAGAGCGTCCTGGCGCGCCGAGTATCGCCTGGAAGTTCAGTCATCGCAACCTTCTTCTCTCCTCACTGCAATCCACCTTGCTCCTCGAGCGCCGCGGAGCGCGCTTTCGCGGTGAAGTCCTGGTTGTGGTCGCCCGCAGCGACGATGGATCGCGCGGAGCGTCGTTGGACGTGAGCGGCTGGACCATCGTGAGTGGCCGTCTGATTGCAATACGCCTTCGCGGGCACTCGGGACGAGGCTCGAAGGAGGAAAGATGGGAAGAGCGAAGGCTGTCCAGCGCGCGCGCGCGGCCGCGCAGCGGGGGGAGCAGGCCACGCAGCGGGGGGAGCAGGCCGCGGACCGGGCGCGGGGCGGGAGCGAGGGCGCGCCCCCGGCGCAGCGGGAGGCGGCCTCGCCGGGAGGGCAGGTGTCCGCGGCAGGGCAGCGCGCGGCGTGCGCGCCGCTGCCGGCGAGCAGAGGCGTCGCGCGGCGGCTCTGGAGCCGCGTGGAGACGGCGGCCTACCGCGTCTACGGGCGGATCACCGGGCTGTCCGAGGAGCGGCCGGCGCTCGGGGCCGAGATCGCGGCGCCGGTGCTGCGGGCGCTCGGGGTGCCGGAGCCGCGGGTCGCGAGCAGCCTCACGGTGAGCAGGCCGCGCGCGGCGGTGCTGCGCGCGCTGCACGACGCCGAGGGCGTCCGGCGCTTCACGCAGGGTGTCGGGAGCGTGGAGATGGGCGCGGGCGAGGGAGACGCCGCGATCTGGGCGGCGGGCCCGGGCGGGCGCGCGCGGGGGAGGACAGGGCTCGTGTCGCTCGTGGGCGCGCCGGGAGAGCGGGGCACGGAGATCAAGGCCGTGTTGCCGGGCGTGCGGCCGAGAGGGGCCATCGCGCGCGCGGCCGCCAGGCTGATGGCGGAGCTGCCCAGGCGGCGGCTTCGGGGGGACATGCGGCGGCTGAGGCAATGGATCGAGATCGGCGAGATCCCGACGACGGTGGGGCAACCGTCCGGCCGGACAGGCCGTGAAAGGACGTGACCATGCGAGCGATCTGCTGGAACGGGGTGAATGACGTCGTCGCGGAGT
The DNA here is from genome assembly GCF_001589285.1 of Sorangium cellulosum. Taxonomy (GTDB): domain Bacteria; phylum Myxococcota_A; class Polyangia; order Polyangiales; family Polyangiaceae; genus Sorangium; species Sorangium cellulosum_G. Next base: position 10,066 of record NZ_JEMA01000918.1, read on the forward strand.
CGGTGCCCGAGCCGAGGATCCTCAGCCCGCAGGACGCGATCGTCCGCGTCTCGCTCTCGTCTGTCTGCGGCTCGGACCTGCACCTGCTCCACGGGTACGTCCCGACCATGAAGGCGGGCGACATCCTCGGGCACGAGTTCCTCGGCGAGGTCGTGGAGACAGGCGCCGACGTGAAGAAGGTCCGGCGGGGCGACCGGGTCGTTGTGTCGTCGATCATCGGGTGTGGACAATGCGTGTATTGTCAGAGCGAGCTGTGGTCGCTCTGCGACAACTCGAACCCGCACCACGCGGTGGAGGATCGGGTGTTCGGGGACACGACGGCGGCGATCTTCGGCTACTCGCACGCGTTCGGCGGGTTCGCGGGGAGCCACGCGGAGTACGTGCGCGTGCCGTTCGCGGATCACGGCGCGTTCAAGGTGCCTGACGGGGTGCGCGACGAGAGCGCGCTGTTCGCGTCCGACGCGCTCACGACGGGCTACATGGGGGCCGAGCTCTGCGATATCCGCCCGGGCCATGTCGTGGCCGTGTGGGGGTGCGGCGGCGTGGGTCAGATGGCGATCAAGAGCGCCTATCTCCTCGGCGCCGAGCGCGTCATCGCGATCGACCGGATCCCGGATCGCCTGGCGATGGCGAAGGCGCACGGCGGGGCCGACGTCCTGAATCGCGACGAGGTCGACGTGCTGGAGGCGCTCGGCGAGATGACGGGCGGGCGCGGACCCGACGCCTGCATCGACGCGGTGGGCATGGAGGCCGACGGCGCGGGCCTGCAGCACGCGGTCGACCGGGTGAAGCAGGCGATGCGGCTGCAGAACGACCGGCCGCTCGTGCTGCGCGAGGCGATCATGGCGTGCCGCAAGGGGGGTACGGTGTCGATCATCGGCGTCTATTCCGGGTTCGCCGACAAGATCCCGCTCGGCGCGCTCATGAACAAGGGGCTCATCGTGAGGACAGGCCAGCAGCACGGGCCGCGGTACATCCCGAGGATGCTCGATCTCATGCAGCGGGGGGGCATCGATCCGTCGTACCTCGTGACGCACAGGATGTGCCTGGACGACGGGCCGCGAGGATACAGGCTGTTCGAGGAGCGCGCGCAGGGGTGCATGCGGGCTGTGTTCGCCCCCTGAGGCGCCCGACCCCCGGCGAGCTCCCTCGCCGGGGACCTGCGGTGGTGGGGGGGTGGACCGGGGCGCGCTAGCGGCCTTGCTCGGAGGCGGTCTGCTGCTTGGCCAGGGAGGCCTGGATCGACCGCGCGCGCGCCAGGTGGGTGACCACCTCGCCGCGCATGCGCTGGAGCTCCTGCTTCAGGGACTCATTCCTCGCCTTCGGGATGAGCTGCTCGTCCAGCATCCGGAGGGTGTAGCGGTGCGTCATCACCTGCGTGGCCATGAACGCCTGGTCGAACTCCCTGGCTGGCCGGCGGCGGAGGTAGGCGGCGACAAGAGAGGAATGACCGACGAGCATCGAGCTCACCCGCGTCGGCTCCATCTTGATCCGGAGACGCACGAGGAGCGCGCCCAGACGGCGCTCCGACTGGCTGTGGGACTCCAGCATCTCCCGCGCGAAGTCCTTGACCTCGCGCGACCGCGCCTGCCTGCGCCCGATCATCGCCTGGGTGATCTCGAGCTGGTTCGAGGCCGAGATCACCGCCGCGAGCGCGCCGTCCGAACCCTGGATTTGCGGGCGCTGCGGGCGCGTCTGCTGCTGGCCCACCTGCTGCTGACTCACCTGCTGCTGGCTCACCTGCTGCTGCGGAGAGAGCTGCGCGCGCTGCTGGGCGTAGCCGCCCCGGCCAGACGCGTGCGCAGAGCTGCCAACGACGCTCGCGGCGAGCGCGGCGAGCACCGCGAGGCGATGCTTGAAATGATGGCGCATCATGGGTGTTTCCCTTCCCTGGTTTCCGCGGAGCGATTCACGGAGGAATCCATGGATGCCCGCGGATCACTACGTCGGAGCTGTTAAGCAATCGGCGGACCCGCTCTCGACGGAATCGGCGGGACCGCGCTGCTCATCTCGGCGCGCGACGAGGCGCGAGGAGGGCAGTCGCCGCGCACCCGGGCGGACCGGCGGCGCGGCGCCTCAGGGCCTCGCGTCAAGGGCCGACGCCTCCCCGTCGGGCGCAGGGAACCGCGGAGTCGAGGCCGCCTCCGCGAAAGACGCTCTCTCCGGCGGCGCCGCGGCACCCAGAGCGCGCGCGATCCCCGGAGTTCCCCGTCGCCACGGGCGAGAGAGGGCTTGCGGGAGGCCGGCCCCGGTGGTCAAGTGGGGTTCGGCGCGGAGCCGTCCGCCCCGCGCGCTGGCGATGAGCTCGTCCGGAGGCGCTCACGCGCTCGACCATGCCTGACCGCGGCTTCATCCTCACGCCCACGTACCGGGTCGTCTCCGGATGCCCGGAAATCCATCTCTACGCTGTCATGGAGGACGGCGCGCCGGCGCTCGTCATCGAGGACAGGTTCAGGCCGTATTTCTTCGTTCGCGCGCGCGACGAGGACATCGCGCGGCGGATCGCGGGCAACCGGGTCTCCCCCGCGGCGCTCGAGACGCTCGACGGAGAGCCGGTCCTGCGCGTCGACGCGGCGCTGCCCCGGGACGCCGCGGCGCTGCGCGACAGGCTCGGCGAGGCCGGCGCCGACTGCCTCGAGGCGGACGTGCGCTTCGCCTACCGCTTCCTCATCGATCGCGGCATCCGCGGGGCATTCGCTGTCTCCGGGCCGTTCGAGCTCCGCCCCGGCGTCGGGCGCGTGTACCGCAACCCCGAGCTCGTCCCCGCGACATTCGTCCCGGAGCTGCGCGTGCTGTCGCTCGATATCGAGACGAGCCTCGACGGCGAGCAGCTCTTTTGCATCGGCCTCGCAGGCGCAGGCGGCGAGCGCTGCCTCCTCGTCCGGGACGAGCCCGTGCCCGGCGGCCTGCCCGGGTACGTCGAGCAACTCCCCGACGAGCGGGCGGTCCTCGAGCGATTCCTCGAGCACGTCGCCGAGGCCGATCCGGACGTCCTCACCGGCTGGAACATCCCGGACTTCGATCTGCCCGCGCTCCAGCGCTATTGCCGGCGCGCCGGGCTGCCGTGCGCGCTCGGGCGGGGCTCCGACGAGATCGCGATCCTGCGCGACCCGGGCTTCACGCGCGAGGCGCGCGCCATCCTCCAGGGGCGCGTGGTGCTCGACGGCCTCGCGCTGCTCCGCAGCGCCTTCATGCGCCTCGACGATTACCGCCTCGAGACCGCGGCGCAGACGATCCTCGGGCGCGGCAAGCTGTTCGGGTCCGACGACCGGGGCGCGCAGATCGAGGCGTCGTACCGCGACGACCCGGCGACGCTCGCGGCGTACAACCTCGAGGACGCCCGCCTCGTCCGGGATCTGCTGGCCAAGACCGGGCTCGTCGAGCTCTCGGTGCGGAGGAGCCTGCTCACCGGCATGCAGCTCGACCGCGTGGGCGCGCAGATCGCCGCGATCGACTCGCTGTACCTGCCGGCGCTCCGCGCCCGCGGCAAGGTCGCGCCGTCGGTGTCGAGCGAGGCGCCCGACGGAGAGGTCGAGATCGCCGGCGGCCTTGTGCTCGAGCCGGTGCCCGGGCTGTACCGCAACATCGTCGTGTACGATTACAAGAGCCTCTATCCGAGCCTCATTCGCACCTTCAACATCGACCCGCTGACGTTCGTCGCCGGGGACGGCGCGCCGCCCGAGGCGCTCATCGTGACGCCGGGCGGCGCGGCGTTCCGGCGCGGCGAGCCGGGCATCCTCCCCGAGCTCGTCGCGCGCCTCTGGGACGAGCGGGCCGACGCGCGGCGGGCGGGCGACGAGCGGGGCGCGATGGCCGTCAAGATCCTCATGAACTCGCTCTTCGGCGTGCTCGGCTCCCAGGCGTCGCGCCTGTTCTCACCGGCCGTCGCGAACGCGATCACAAGCGCCGGCCAGCGCGTCATCCGGCTGACGGCGGAGGCGGTGCGGAGGGCCGGGCACCGGGTCCTCTATGGCGACACCGACTCGCTCTTCGTCGATATCGGCGAGCCGGACGCCGCGCGCGCGCTCGCCCGCGCCGAGGAGCTCCGCGACGCCGTCGCGGCCTCCGTCGCCGCCGAGATCGGGAGGACCTTCGGGTGCGAGAGCCGGCTGGAGCTCGAGTTCGAGAAGGTCTATGCGCGCTTCCTCCTGCCCGAGCTGCGCGGCGCCGCGCAGGGCAGCAAGAAGCGATATGCGGGCCTTGTCGCCGGGGAGGACGACAAGCTCGAGATCGTCGGCCTCGAGGCGGTCCGGCGCGACGCGAGCGCCGTCGCGCGGCGCTTCCAGCGGGAGCTGCTCGATCGGGTGTTCCACGATCGCCCGGTCGAGGACTTCGTCCGGACCTTCGTGACGGAGCTGCGCGCGGGCCGCTTCGACGCGGAGCTCGTCTACAAGAAGGCGCTCCGGAAGCCGCTCGGCGCGTACACGAAGACGACGCCGCCGCACGTCAAGGCGGCGCGCAAGCTGACCGGCGACGCGGGGCGGATCGTGGCCTACGTGATCACGCGGGCGGGGCCCGAGCCGGTCGGCCAGACGACGGCGCCGCCGGATTACGACCATTACGTGTCACAGCAGCTCAAGCCGATCGCGGACTCGGTGCTGCGATGGCTGGGTGGGCCCGACTTCGACGCGATGACAGGCGCGAAGCGGCAGCTCTCGCTGTTCTGAGCTGGCGCCGCGCCCCACGGCGCGCGGCACGCGCGGCGCGGGGCGCGCCAGAGCTCACTTCGCCGACAGGGCGTCGGCGACGATCGCGCGCGCCTCGTCGAGCACGCGATCGAGGTGCGCCTGGTCCTTGAAGCTCTCCGCGTAGATCTTGTAGACGTCCTCGGTGCCCGAGGGCCGCGCGGCGAACCAGCCGTTCTCGGCGACGACCTTGAGCCCGCCGATCTCGCCGCCGTTGCCGGGCGCGCGGGTGAGCTTCGCGGCGATCGGCTCGCCCGCCAGGGTCGTGGCGCGCACCGCCTCGGGGGAGAGCTTCTTGAGCACGCTCTTCTCGCCCGGCGTGGCCGGCGCGTCGATGCGCGTGTAGAGCGGCGCGCCGAAGCGCTCGGTCAGGTCGCGGTAGTGCTCGCCGGGGTCGCGGCCCGTGCGGGCGAGGATCTCGGCGGCGAGCAGGTCGAGGATGATGCCGTCCTTGTCCGTCGACCACACCTGCCCGTTGCGCCGCAGGAACGAGGCCCCCGCGCTCTCCTCGCCGCCGAAGCCGAGCGAGCCGTCGAGCAGCCCGTCGACGAACCACTTGAAGCCGACAGGCACCTCGCGCAGCGGCCTGCCGAGGTGCTTCGCCACCCTGTCGATCATGCTGCTCGAGACGAGCGTCTTGCCCACCGCCGCGTCAGACCGCCAGTGCGGGCGGTTCTGGTACAGGTAGAAGATTGCCACCGCGAGGTAATGGTTCGGGTTCATCAGCCCGGCGCTGCGCGTGACGATGCCGTGGCGATCCGAGTCGGCGTCGTTGCCGAACGCGAGGTCGTAGTCGTCCTTGAGCGCGATGAGGTTCGCCATCGCGTAGGGCGACGAGCAGTCCATGCGGATCTTGCCGTCGTGATCGAGGGGCATGAAGCTGAAGGTGGGATCGACGGCCTTGTTCACCACCGTCAGATCCAGCCCGAACTTCTCGGCGATCGGCCCCCAGTACGCGATGTTCGAGCCGCCGAGCGGGTCGACGCCGATGCGAAGCTTCGCGCCGCGCACGGCCTCGAGGTCCACGACGTTGCCGAGATCGGCGACGTAGGAGCCGATGTAATCGTACGGGTGCGTCGTCGGCGCGCGCAGCGCGGACTCGTAGGGGATGCGCTTCACGCCCGCGTTGCCGCCGCGGAGCAGCTCGTTGGCGCGGTCCTCGATCCAGCCGGTGACGACGGTGTCCGCGGGCCCGCCGTTCGGCGGGTTGTACTTGATGCCGCCGTCGTCGGGCGGATTGTGCGACGGCGTGATCACAACGCCGTCCGCGAGCCCTGAGGTGCGCCCGCGGTTCTGGGTGAGGATCGCGTGCGAGATGACAGGCGTGGGCGTGACGCCGTTGTGCTCGGCGAAGATCACGTCGACGCCGTTGGCGGCGAAGACCTCGATGACGGAGCGCTGCGCCGGCTCGGAGAGCGCGTGCGTGTCCATGCCGAGGTAGAGCGAGCCGGTCGTGCCCTGCCTCGCGCGGTACTCGCAGATGGCCTGGGCGACAGCGAGGACGTGCGCCTCGTTGAAGCTGCGCCGCGCGGCCGAGCCGCGGTGGCCGGAGGTGCCGAAGGCGACGCGCTGCTGCGGATCGCCCGGGTCGGGGCTCTCGCTGTAGTACTGCGCGCGCAGCTTGTCCGGATCGATCAGCACGTCGGGCGGGGCTTTGCGGCCCGCGAGGGGATGGAGCGCCATGAGCCTCCGCATAGCCGAGCGCGCGGGACGAGCAAAGCCCTGCGCGCGGCGCTGCGGCCGGATTGCCGTGCGGGCGGCGCTCGGGGATGCTCGCGCCCGTGAACGCGCCGCTCCGGCTGCTGCTCCTCCCCGGCCTCGACGGCACCGGCGCGCTCTTCGAGCCCTTCCTCTCGGCGCTGTCCGGCGACGTCGCGCCGGAGGTGGTCTCCTACCCCGCGGACCGGGCGCTCGACTACGACGCCCTCGAGGCGATGGTCGCGGAGCGCCTCCCCGCGGACGGGCCGTATGCGCTGCTCGGCGAGTCGTTCTCGGGGCCGCTCGCGCTCAGGCTGGCGTGCCGGCGCCCCGGAGGGCTCGTCGGCGTGGTCCTCGTGGCGACCTTCGTCAGGAACCCGGTGTGGCTCGTCCCGTCGCTCGCGCGGCACCTCGTCGGCCCGTGGCTCTTCCGCCGGCGCGCGCCGGAGCTCGTCTCGCGGCGCTACCTCGTCGGCGCGCGCGCGTCCGCCGACTGGCTCGAGCGCGTGGCCGCGAACGTGGAGACGGTCGACCCTGCGGTGATGGCGGCGCGCGTGCGCGAGGTGCTGTCCGTGGATGCGCGCGCGCTGCTCCAGCGCTGCGCGGTGCCCCTGCTCTACCTGGCCGCCGCGGGCGACGCGCTGGTGCCGCCGCGCGTGCTCCGCGATCTCTGCCGGATGCGGCCCGACCTCGAGCGCGTCACCGTCGACGCGCCGCACCTCGTGCTGCAGCTCGCGCCGGAGGCGTCGGCGCGGGCGATCGAGGGATTCCTGAGGCGCGCGGCCGCTCGACCCGGCAGCGCTGCGCCTGACCGTCCCGGCGATCCGTAGAGCGCGTCACGGCGCCTCGATAAGCACGGATCGAGCGGCGCTCCGAGATCGACTGTCGCGAATGCGCCCGGAACCGGAGCAGCACCGACGGTGCCAGACGTTCAGCTATTGCGCAATACTTTCCATATGTTATCGTTCTCACGCATTCTTGAACATCATAGAAACCTTGGTCTACACGCGCCCCCATGAGCGGCTCGCGGTGTAGCCAGGGACCGTGCCCGGTACGAGCGCCGTCGTGCTCCTGGGAGGCACGACGGCGCAGGGGCGCGAAATCGAAGGGAGCGTAACAGTGATTTCACGACTGAAGAATACCGCCTGCCTGGCGGGCATCGTGGGCGGGAGCTTGCTGGTCACGGGCTGCGCCCTGGAGGCGACCGCGGAGGAGACGGCTGAACAGTCGTTCGCGCTCGGTTGCGAGTGCGACCTTCCCACCCAATCCGTCATCACCGTCACGGGGCCGGACCGCTATCGCTCCGAGCAACAGGTCCTGCTCGACGCTCCGGTCGGGAAAGTGTGGGCCAAGCTGGGTTCTCTCGAGCGCTTTTTCGAGATCGCGCTGCCGAATGCCACGGATCTGCACTGGGTGGTTGGCAACGGCAAGTCGGTGGGCGACGAGCTGAACTTCATCCTCGACGGCGGCCTGATCCGGCTGCTCGTCGTGGCCCGCGACCATCACGAGCACCGGTTCGAATATCGACTGATCGAGCCGTCCCTCGGGATCGAGGAGCTCGAATCGACCCTGACGCTCCAGGCTTGCGGCAATCGCACGGAGCTCGTGTGGGTCCGCAACTTCCGCATGACGGAAGGGGTCTCCTTCGAGCCGCTGAGCGAGGTGGTCGCGCAGGAGTTCGGCAACCTGATCGCCCGATTCTCACCCTGACCGGGGCTGGCGTCGAGCCGCGCCTGGCCGCGCGCCTCTCAGGCGGTCACCTGGTGAAGCTGATATCGTCGATGTAGACGCCTCCGGGAGGAACCCGACGTGCATCTCCTCCGTGGAGACCGGGGGAGACGGCGGGGCGGGCGCGCCGCGCCCTCGCCTCCGGCGGGCCCGCGCCGCGAACGAAGTCGACGAACGCGCGCAGCGCCGGCGGCGTCTGCCGGCGGCTCGGGTAATACAGATAGAAACCCGGGAACGACGGCGACCAGGACGAGAGGACCTGGACCAGCTTCCCGGCCTCGACAAGCGGCCTCGCCTGCTCGTCGAACACGTAGGCGATGCCCACGCCGTCCACCGCGGCGCGCAGCGCGAGGTCCACGTCGTTGACGATGAGCGGGCCGTCGACAGCGACCTCGAGAGACTGCTTCCCCTTCTCGAACTCCCATCGATACAGGCTGCCGTCCGTCGGCCACCGCGTGTTGATGCAGCGGTGCCGGTGCAGGTCGCGCGGGGTCGCGGGGACGCCGTGGCGCGCGAGATAGCCCGGCGACGCCACCGCCATCATCGTGAGATCACCGCTCAGCCTCACGGCCACCATGTCCTTCTCGAGGCGCTCGCCCAGCCGGACGCCGGCGTCGAAGCGGCGCGCGACGATGTCGGCGATCGCGTCCTCGACAACCACGTCGAGCACGATGTCCGGGTGCGCCTCGAGGAACCGGCCGAAGAGCGGGGCGAGCGCCCAGAGCGCGGCCACCCGCGCCGTGTTGATCCGGAGCACGCCCGCGGGCCTGTCCCCCACTGCCTTCACGTCCGCGACCGCCGCGTCCAGCTCGGTCAGCGCCGGGGCCAGCCGCGAGAGCAGCCGCGCCCCCGCCTCGCTCGGCGCGACGCTGCGCGTGGTGCGGTTCAGGAGGCGCACGCCGAGCCGCTCCTCCAGCCCCCGGATCGTCTGGCTGAGGGCCGACGGCGAGACGCGCAGGTGCGCCGCCGCGCGGGCGAAGCTGCCGTGCTCCACGATGGCCGCGAACGCTGTCAGATCGGCGAACTCTCTCCCGCGCATTGTGTACCCATGGCTTAACAGGCTCGTTCGATCATGCAGGATTTTTTGCAGGGAGCCAGCGCCATAAGGGCCGGGTCCAGGCAGGGCGCCTGACGCGCCCGCCGCACCTGTGGAGCCCACCATGACCAACGCTCTCTCTCTCGATACCTACCGGCTGCTGGGGCGCTCGGGCCTGCGCGTCTCCCCGCTGGCCCTCGGCGCGATGACGTTCGGCACCGACTGGGGCTGGGGCAGCGACCGCGAGGAGGCCAGGCGCATCCTCGATGTCTACCTCGACCGCGGGGGGAACTTCATCGACACGGCCAACAAGTACACGAACGGCACCTCGGAGCGGCTGGTCGGCGAGCTCGCCGGCGACCGGCGCGAGCGCCTCGTGCTGGCCACCAAGTACACGCTCAGCATGCGCCCCGGAGATCCCAACTCGGGCGGCAACCACCGCAAGAGCATGGTGCGCTCGGTCGAGGCGAGCCTCGGGCGGCTCAGGACCGATTACATCGATACGCGCAAGAACATCGCCGCCGCCAACGGCGCGCTGACGGAGCGGGGCCTCGGCATCGCCGAGGTGGTGAAGGCTGTCGCGGCCGAGAGCGGCAAGACGCCGGCGCAGATCGCGCTCGCCTGGGCGCTGCTCCACCCGGCCGTGACAGCGCCGATCCTGGGCGCGCGGACGCTGGAGCAGCTCGAGGACAACCTGGGCGCGCTCGACGTGCGGCTGACGGACGGCCAGCGCGCCCGGCTCGACAAGGCCAGCGCCGTCGAGCTCGGCTTCCCGCACGATTTCCTGGCGCGGCCGATAACCCGGGGCGTGATGTTCGGTGACGTGAAGATCGCCGCGCGGCGGTGAGCTGAGCTGAGCGCGCTGGCGGTGGACTCAGGATCTGCGGCTCACAGCGGTCTCTGCTTCGCCGCCGCCTCGAGCCAGTCCGCGCACGCGCCGTCGTCGGCGGGCGGCTGCGCGCCCTTCAGGAGATACCACGCCTCCCTGTGCTGCGCGCGGGCGCCCGGCTCCACGCGCTGCAGCGGGCCGAGCGACTCCACCTCGAGCATGTCCTGGTTCGTGAAGGTCTCGAAATTGACCCCCATGTCCGGGTAGGTGGCGCCCTCGACGAACGGGAACCGCTTCAGGAACACGTTCCCGTGGTTCGCGTACGCCGCGTAGCCCTGGCTCACGAGCGCACCCACCTTCTGCGGGCTCTTGCCGGCCACATGCCGAAGGCGGACCACGCGCTTGCCCCAGGTCCACCGGGGATCGGCCATGTCGGTGTACGACCAGAGCACGAGGGGCCGCGCGGGCAGGAGGCGGTCGGGGTGCGGGAAGAACGGGGCGTGCGGGAGCAGGCACTCGCCGCCGCCCGCCATCACGGTGAGCGCCCACGGCGTGAACTCGACCGCATAGGCGCCGTGGTTCTCGATCGAATGATCGAGGACGAACCTGCCCGCCGCGGGGTCCGCCGTGATGCGGATCTCCTTCTGCATTCCGTACCTGTCCGCCGGGGGCCGGAACACGTGCGCGCCGTTCTCCTCCCGGTAGTCCACCGGATCGTTGTCGGGCTGCAGCGTCCGCAGCTCGTCCTCGGGGCCGATCCAGAGCCGGTGGCCGCCATAGAACCTGTACTTGGTCCCGCCGGTCGCGCCCAGGTCCTCGGGGATCTCGCAGAGCTCATTCGGGCCGCCGATGACGCCATACCGGATGATCCGCGGGCCGATGTCGAGGGTGACGACGAGCTCCGTGTCGCCGCAGACGAGCCGCGCAGCGCGCTTCCAACCACCGTAGGGAATGATCTCCATGACGGAGGTCCGTACCGCAGAACCGGAGCGCTCTTCAACCCCGACCGCCTGTGGCGCGCCCCCGGGACGCGGCCTCGGGGAGATCCGCATCGCGCTCGGCTGGCCGCGCGGCGGCCGTCCCTCACGTCCCCCTGCCGACGAACCCCTCCGGAGGCGCGAAGTCGGCCGGGCGGCCGCCCAGGGCGACGGCGACGGAGCGCTGCCAGTAGCGATCGCCGAGGTCGAGCGCGAAGTGCTGCAGCGACGGCAGCGCGTGCGCGCGGCTCGAGGCGGCGGCGATCGCGCGGAGGAGCGGGACGGTGAGGAGGGAGCTCTGCCGCGGCACCCCGAGCTGATCGGCGAGATCCTCGCCCAGCACGCTGCGGGAGACGCTGCAGAAGATGGACACGAGCTGCTCGGCGCGACGGCGCTGGCTCTCGGTCCACCCGCTGCCGATCCCGTGGGAGAGCAGCGCGCTCACGAGCAGGCGCGAGTCGTTGTCCGGGGCGCCCTGCGTGGCGAAGATCATCTCGGCCAGGCGCCTCGCCTCGGCGTAGGACCCGGGGATGAGCTCCGGCTCGACGCCGATGACGTGGGCGACGTAGCGCCAGAGGTGGACGAGATCCTCTTTCTGCGCGGGCGGGATGTGGTAGCCGAGCTTGTCGAAGCCGTCGAGCACGGCGACCGAGAAGAGCAGCGCTGTCGCGACCATGTCGTGCTGGTTGATCGGCTCGCCCCAGAGCTCCGTCTTCCACCGGCCGCTCGCGCGGATGAGGCGCCGCACCTGGGCGTGCATGACGCGCACCTTCACGGTGATCGCGAAGCCCTCGCCGGAGCGGCGCATCCCGTCCGCCAGGCTCACGGCGTGGACGAACCGGCTCGTCTCGCCGAGGCGTCGCGGGGCCTGCTCGCGGAGCCTCCCCGAGAAGACGAGCGGCTTGTTCCCGCCCGGCGAGGCATACCCGAGGATGAGCGCCTGCATCGCGAGCAGGATGCCGCCGAGAATGCCCGTGCGCAGGAACGCCGTCCCGCCGCGGTTCACGGCCTCCCAGTCGACCCAGAGCGGCACGTGATCGACGGCCGCGAAGAGCGCGCGCAGCTCGGCCGGGGCGTCGGGCACCGCGTCGATGCCGCGCGCGAGGCCGACCTCGAGCTGGCGGAAGCCCTGGCCCGAGGGCATCGACGCGAACGCGTCCACGACGGCGTCGGCGACAGGATCGACGCGGTGCAGGAAGGGCGCCAGGCGATCGAGCTGATCACCAAAGCGGCGGCGGGCTTCTGCTGTGTCCTGGAAACGAGCAGGGATCGTCGGGTTCTTCATGCGGCGGGTTCGAATCCCTTGGCATACGGCCGGCGTTCGGCAAAGACGAGCCGCACGCGAGGCGCCCGGCGAGCGCAGGTGCGAGCGCGTGAGCGGTGGTGCCGCTCACGGCGCGCTCTCCGCTGGACGTCTCGGCGGTCAGGAGTCCGTCTCGCGCGACGCGTCCATCCGCTCGACGCTCCGGCGGATCACCTCGGTGAGGTCGTATGCCTTGCGCTGCGCCAGGCAGAACCTGAGCCCCTCCCGGAGGCTGCGCATCGGGCTCAGCTCATCGAGCGAGACGCCGATCGTCACGAGCGTGCCCGCGACGTGACCGCCCAGCCCGGTGAGGATGCAGCGCGCGCCGAGGAGTTGCACGGCCTGGGCCAGCTTGATGAGGTGCTGGGCGGTCATCGTGTCGACGACCGTCACGCCGGTGAGGTCGAGGATCACCCACTCGACGTCGCTGTCGTCCGCGACGCGCGCGAGGAGCCGCTCGGTGACCTCGACGGCCCGCATCGAGTCGAACAACCCGACGAGCGGGAGCGTGAGGATGCCGTGCCAGATGTCGATGATCGGCACCGAGAGCTCCCGGATCGCGCGCTCCTGGCGCTGGATCGTCTCGAGCTGGCTCTCGAGCTCGCGCTTGGAGGCGGCGAGCGCGGCGAGCGCCTGGGTGTTCTGCTGCGTGGCCTCGGAGAGCTCGGAGAGGAAGATGCGCAGCGCCTCCTCGACCACCCCGAAGGAGTCCTGCTCGAGACCCTCGAGGAGCTTCAGGGCGAGCGCGATCTCTCCGGCGGATGCGAGCGCCACCGCGTTGATGACGCGCTGCATTCGGCGCTCCTCGAGGGAGATCATCTTCTCGGGTTCTTGCATGGGCTCCTGTGCGCTCGGATGGGTTGAACGGGAGAGCTCGGTGCGCTGTCGCTCACCAGGCGCGGCCTCGTCGTCCCCGGCGACCTGCGCTCGGGGACGCACTCGTGAGATCCGACCTCGTGCGCCAGGGCGCGACTACACTTCTCCTTGTTATCCTACGTAGCGGCAAGCTGTTCGGCTCCACGTTCGATCAAGATCGTACAGATAGCCTATCCCCGGCGCGGCAGGAAGGTGGCCTCTCGGCCCCGGGCGGTGGCGCTCAGTCCATCGAGCGAGCGCAGCGGAAGCCGGTCGAGACGTCGCCTGCCTCGCGATCGAACGCCAGCCGGTACGTCGATCGGGCGGTGCTCGCCGAGAAGTCCCACGAGCCTCCGCGGAGCACGCCCTTGCTGCCGGTCGCCGGGACGAGCGGATCGGTCCGGGCGCCCTTCGCGTAGGCGCCTGGGTCCCAGCCGTCGGCCACCCACTCCCAGACGTTGCCTGCCATGTCGAGCGCGCCCGACGGGCTCGCCCCCGCCTTCGCCGAGCCGACGTCCTGCGTGCCGCGCCCGCCGCAGGCCTGCGCTGGCGATCGCGACACGACGGCCTGCGCGCACCCCGGCGCATCGTTGCCCCACGGGAACTCGCGGCCGTCGGTGCCGCGCGCGGCGTACTCCCACTCGGCCTCGGTCGGGAGCCGCTTGCCGACGAACGCGCAGTACGCCGCCGCTTGCGCCNTTGCCGACGAACGCGCAGTACGCCGCCGCTTGCGCCTGATCGACGCACGAGACGGGGTGCTGCGCCTTCGCGGGGTCGGCCGCGGTGCAGAGCGCGCCGCGCTGCGCGACGTCGGCGTCGGTCGCGCGGGGGCCGTGCAGGCCGCTCGGCGTGCACCGGCCCGCCTCGACGCAGCGCTGGTACGCGGCGACCGTCACCTCGGTGCGATCGAGGTCGAACGCGCGGGTGAGCGTCACCTCGTGCGGCGGCCGCTCGGATTTGCCCCCCCTGGCGCTGCCCATCGAGAACCGGCCCGCCGGCACCCGGACCATGTCGGGCGAGGGCGCCGGCTTGACAGGCGGCGCTGTCGGGCCGCCGCGCGCGCGCGGCGGGGGCGCGGCGTCCCGGGCACCGGGCCGGACGAGGGTGACGG
>NZ_JEMA01000919.1 GCF_001589285.1 Sorangium cellulosum
CGCGGCGGGGACCTCGGTGGCGTTGACCGGCGCCTGCGCGCCGCCGCAGCCGCTCATCACCATGGCGCCGGTGCTCAGCGCGGCGAGGGTCTCGTAAATGCTCTTCTTCGACAGCATCGTGTGCTCCTCTGGTTCTCGTCATCGACGGGCCTGCACCCCCTACGGGCGAGGCGTGATCCGGTTTCCCGGCGGCGTCCGGAGCCCCGTTTCATCTCAGACCCCCCGCGGCGCCGCAACGGCTCACGGGCGGCGCCGCGACGGCTCACGGGCGGCGCCGCGACGGCGCACGGCGGACGGGCGCGCAGCGTGACGCCGGGGGCCTTGCGGCCGCACGGGCGCGGGCGCGCGCGGTGGAGGCGCCGGACCTGCGCTGCACAGCTACACATGGCCTGAGGTGTGCACGCGGCGGTCGTCGTAGTCGGAACACCGGTCAACGGGTCCAACAGGGGAGGACTGCATGAGCACGCGACGACGCGCGGCGGCGGCCATGGCCGTCGCTGCCACCACGATGGCGCTCGCCGGCGCGGCGGGGGCGCAGGACGCGGGGCGCGCGGAACAGCGCGATCGGCCGGCGGGCAACGTCCCCCCGGCGGATCGGCCGCTCATCCGGCGGATCCCCGAGCCCGCGCTCGCGGTCGAGGGCGGCTTCGGCATGCTCGGGTACGTGGGCGGCGCCGCGGGCGTCGGGCCCACCTGGAACGTGCGCGTGACAGGGACCATGTCGCCGCGCGTGGCCATCGAGGGCAACTACATCGGCTCGGTGAACGAGCGCGCGACGGTGGGGAGGTCGCTCGTGATGACCTCGTTCGACGCGGGGGTGCGTTACAACGTCCTGCGCGCCGGCGACGCGATCGTGCAGCCGTTCGTCGTCGCGGGCGTGGGCTACACGGGCTGGGCGGGCGAGGGCGGCGACGCCTTCGCGCTGTCGGTGCCGCTCACCGCCGGGGTGGAGCGGCTCGTCACGCGCAACGTCAAGCTGGGCGCCCGGCTGAGCTTCCGCCCCGCGTTCTTCGACGACCTCGCCGTGCGCGGCGCCGCGACCCCGACGGGCGGGGATAGCTGGGCGCTGCTCGCGCACGGCGGCGGCGCGTTCTGACCGGGGCGCGCGGGCCGCACAGGGCCGGGGGAGGGGCGAAACAGCCGAGGAGGCGCCGCTCCGTGGAGTAGTCTGCCGGACGCGCCGGGCGGCGACCTGCCTTTCGGGTTCCGGCCGGCCCTCAACCCACGGAGAACGCCGGCATGAACACGCGCAGCAGCTCGCCCCGGCGGGGCCTGCTCTTCCTCTTCACGGGGCTCGCGCTCGCCTCGAGCGCCGCCTGCACGACCCCGCGGCAAGCGACCCAGGGCACGTCGACGACGGACGACACGGTCGCCAGGCAGGGCAACGACTGCGCGACCGGCCCGCTGCTCGACTGCCCCGAGGGGCAGGTCGACGGCTGCGCCCTCGGGACCACGACGGAGCACCGGTGCGTGGCGGCGGGGCCGGGGAGGTGCCTCGACATCCGGGCGGCGCTCGTGAAGTGCCAGGACGACGAGATCCTGACCCACGAGGGCTGCCCCGAGCCGGCCTACATCCAGCGGTGCGCGCCCCGCCCCCGGCAGCTGCAGCAGCCGTGAGCCGGCGGCCCGCCGCGGGCCGCGCCGTCGCCTAAATCCTCTTCAGTTACGCAGGTTTGCGACCCGATTTGCCCGCGGGGAGCTTCGTGTCCGAGACGATCGGCCCGCCCTCGTACGAGCCGGCGCCGCCCTCGCTGCCCCACGTCTCGACCTCGCCGGGGGGAGCGTCTTCTCGTTCACCTGCCGACGTGATCGGCCCGCGGACGCCGGGGACATCCGCCTGCGGGTGAGGCTGCTTCGCCTCGCTGACCTCGCGCTCGGGGCGCGGCGCGCCGAGCTGGTCCTGCGTCTTCTCGTCTCCCATGGTTCCTCCTTCCGTGGACCCCTGGGGCCGGCGCTCTCGATCGTCCACTCCTCCGCCGGCGAGCCCGCCCGCCGTCGCGCCCGCGGCTCAGTCCGCGCCGTTCCCGAACGGGATCGTGAACCTGAAGGTCGTCCCCACCCCCACGCGGCTCTCCACGCCGATGGCCCCGCCGTGCGCGACGACGAGCTCCCTGGCGATCGCCAGGCCGAGCCCTGTGCCCTTGTAGCCGTTCCGCTGGCCGCGCCAGAACCGCTCGAACAGGTAGGGCAGCTCGTCCTCCGGGATGCCCGGCCCGGTGTCCGCCACCGCGAAGACGACGTGCTCCTCGCGGCGCTCGCACCGCACCGTGACCGCCCCCTGGGCGCCTGTCACCTTGAGCGCGTTGCTCAGGAGGTTCGAGAGCACCTGGAGCACGCGGTCGCGATCGCACACGACGAGCGGCACGTCCTCGTCCGACGTCGCGGCCAGGCGGACCCCCTTCTCCTGCGCCTGCGGCTCGAACGTCTCGACCGCCTCCCGGCCGATGTCCCGCGGATCCTGCGGCTGCCGGCGCAGCTCCAGCCGGCCCGCGCGCAGGCTCGCGAAGTCGAGCAGGTCGTGGATCAGCCTGTCCATCCGGTGCGCCGAGCGCTGGATCGCCTGGATCGCCTTCGCGTCGCCCTTGTCCCCGGCGCGCGCCGCCGCGCGCTTGGTGATCACCGCGGCCGCGGTGATGATCGCGCTCAGCGGGTTCCTGAGGTCGTGCGACACGGTGGCGAGCACGTTGTCCCGCAGCTCGATCGCGCGCTGCGCTGCCTCGTAGAGCCGCGCGTTGTCCGCGGCGAGCGCGGCCCGCTGCGCCAGATCGTGCGCGACGGCGAGGTCCGCCTCGTCGTAGATCCGGCCGGACGCCGCGGTCCCCAGCGCGATGCAGCCGAAGGCGCGGCCCCGCGCCACCATCGGGACCAGCATGACGGAGGTGATCCCGAGCTCGCGGACGAGCCGGCGGAAGCCGGCGTGCTCGGCGAGCGGCGCGATCAGCGGGTGGGAGAAGTCCCGGAAGAGCTCCGGGCGCTCGCCGCCGAGGACCTGATCCATCACCGCCGACAGCCCCGGCGGCGGATCCATCTCGCGCAGGAGCGCGCGCGCCCGCCGGACCTCCTCCGGGTTCACGTGCGTCACCGTGACCCGCCGCGCCGCCTCGACCTCCGGCAGCGTGTGGATGACGCACCAGTCCGCGAGCTCGGGGACGGTGAGGCGGCCGAGCCGGTCGAGCGTCCCCTGGAAGTCGAGGCTGTCGCTCAGGGAGGCGCTGGCGGCCGCGAGGAAGCGCTGCGCCTGCTCGGCGCGCGTCCGCTCGGTCATGTCGAAGAACGTCACGACGCCCGCCGAGACGCGCCCCTCCGGGTCCAGGACCGGCCGCGAGCGCACGAGGATCCGCCCCCACGTGCCGTCGCCGCGGAGCACGTCGATCTCCTCGTCGTCCACGACCTCGCCCGTCGTGACCGTGCGCGAGAGCGGCCACTCCCACGTCTCGTACGCCTTGCCGGACCGCGGGTGGAAGCCGCGGCCGATGTAGCCCTCGATGCTCTGGATGCCATCGAACGACTGCCGGAAGATCTCCGTGGCCTGCCGGTTCGTGAGCAGGACGCGCCCCGTCTGCCGCTCGCCGATGATGAGCCCCGCCGGCATCTGCTCGATCACCGTCGCGAGCAGCGCGCGGGCGTCGTCGGCCTGGTGCCGCGAGGCGCGCTCCTTCGCGACGAGCTGCGCCTGCACGATGATCCCGGTCGCCCGGCTGGTCATCGTGCGCAGCATCAGCATGTCCTCCTCGGAGAACTCCTCGGCGTTGCGCGAGCCGAGGATCGCGACCCCGATGGCGCGCCCCTCGTGAATCAGCGGCACGCCGTAGACGGCGCGCAGCCCCCTCGACCGGAGCTCCCGCGCCGTCACGGGCAGCGTCCGCAGCGCGGCGTCGAGCGACGCGGGCCCGCGCAGCGCGAGGACCGCGCGGGCGAACTCCCGCGCCGCCTCGAGCGGGGCGCCGAGCAGCGGCCCGTCGTCGAGGCCCGCTGTCGCGTGCACCTCGAGGGCGTCGCCGTCCGCGAGCAGCACCATCGCCACGTCGACGGCCGCGGCCGCCTCGCGCGTGGCGCGGATGAGCGCCTTCAGGAACGCGTCCAGGTCGCTGCTGCCGAGGGCGGCCGTCGAGATGGCGTCGAGCGCCTGGAGCAGGCGCACGCGCGCCTCCTGGTAGCGCGTCACCGCGTCGGCGATCGCGTCGTCGATCGCGCCGTTCAGCCGGATCAGCTCGCCCCCCCCGCCGCCCCC
>NZ_JEMA01000920.1 GCF_001589285.1 Sorangium cellulosum
CGGCCTCGTCGCGCAGCAGGGCGGCGGCGCCCACGAGGACCCCGGCGGCGGCCGCGCCGATGACCATCCACCGCGCCGCGACCGGCGCCTGCGCCAGCATGGACGCGCGCGGGGCCGCGGCGGTCACGCTCGTGGCGAGCACGCTGCCTGTCCCGGGGAGCGAGCCCTGTCTGTCGGGGGAGCTGGCCCGGCTGGCGCCCGTTCCAGATGCCTGCGCTGGCATGGTCTGCTCCCCTAACACGGGCGCGCGCCGCGGCCCATGGCCGGCGTCGCGCGACCCGGCCACAGCGGGCTCATCGACGCTGTTCCCGCCACTGGAACACGGCGGCCGCGAGCGCGGCGCCCACGCTGATCAGGAAGAGCAGCGCGTCCCAGACCGGCCAGGCGACGCCGACCGCCCGCTGCAGGAACACCGCCTCGAGCAGCCGCACGAGCAGCGACGCGGCGCCGTAGGCGACGAGGGCGAGCACGACGGGCGTCGTGAGCCGCGGCGCGAGCGTGTTCAGCCGGACATCGTCCCGCCAGATGTGGCGGAAGACGTAGAAGCCGCCGAGCAACCCGACGCCGAAAACGGCGCACAGGATCCCGAACGTGAGCAGCGCGGCGCCCTGGCCCGACAGCGCCGCGGCGTCGCCGCGCACCGCGCGCGCGAGGCCGGCGAGGCTGCTGACGAGGCCGGCGCCGAGCCATCCCAGGCCGAGGCTCGCCGAGAGGAACACCATCTGCCGCGTCAGGTACGCCTCGGACGCGTGCGAGGCGGGCAGGCCGAAGGCCTGCGAGAGCGCATAGGGCCGCCCGATCACGACGGACGAGCGCGTGCTCAACGGCATCTGCCCGGGCGCGACGGCCTCCTCGTACGGCGCGAGATCGCTGGCGAGCTCGCTCATCGAGGCGTGGCGGTTCTCCCTGTCCTTCGCCATGGCGCGCTGGACGACGAGCTCCAGCGCCGGCGGGATCTCCGGGTTCAGCGAGCGCGGCGCCGGCGGCTCCTCCGTCATGACAGCGAGGAGCATCGCCGTCGGGTCGCTGCGCTCGAAGGGGCGCTGCCCGGTGAGCGCGTGGTAGAGGACGGCGCCGACGGCGTAGACGTCGGCCCGGAGATCGATGTCCTCGCCCTTCGCCTGCTCCGGGGCCATGTAGGCCGGCGTTCCGAGGACCATGCCGGTCCTCGTGAGCGCCGACGGCTCCGAGGTCTTCGAGATGCCGAAATCGAGGATCTTCACTGTCGGGCACGCCGGGTCGCCCGCGAGGAAGATGTTCTCCGGCTTGATGTCCCGGTGCACGATCCCGGCGGCGTGCGCGGCCGCGATGCCGTCGCAGACCTCGCGCACGATCCGCACCGCCGTGCCGACCGGCAGCCGTCCTCCGGACGCCGCGAGGAGCTCGCCGAGCCCCTGGCCGTCCAGGTACTCGGCGATGATGCACGGGCGGCCGTCGTTCAGGCGGCTCACGTCGTAGATCTCGACGACGTGCGGGCTCTTGATCGACGCCGCCGCCTCCGCCTCGCGCTGGAACCGCGCGAGCACGGTGGGCTGCTGGGAGAGCTCGGGGTGGAGCGTCTTCAGCGCGAACCGCTTGCCCGGGATGCGGGTGTGGTGCGTCTCGTAGACGCGGCCCATGCCGCCCTCTCCGAGGAGGCGGGTGATGAGGTACGCGCCCGCCACCGTGGTGCCGACGAGCGGGTCCGCCTCGGAGGGCCGCTCGCCCGGCGCGCTCCCCGGGGGAGGCGCGGGTGGACGGACCGTGTCGGCCGTCGCGTAATGCGCTGACGCCCGGAGCCCGGTGGGGACCGCGGGCGGGCGGACCGTCTCGGGCGCCATGTCGGGCGCCGCCGTGCTCCCGGCGCCGGGGGGAGGAGGCGGGCGGACCGTCTCCGCCGTCGTGGACGCGGCGGGCGCGATGGGCGTGGCCGTGGCCGAGGCCTGGGCCAGCGCTCCACGCACGGCGGCCAGAGCGGCCTGCCGCTCCGTGTCGCTCATGACGCGGGTCGGTCCGTCGCCCTCCTCAGGCACGTTGGAGGGCGTGCCGCTCGTAGGACCGGACGAGGGTACGGCAGGGCTGCCCGAGCGACCGGGCGAAAAGCTCGAATCCGACACGCTCAGGGCCTCGCTCCCATGAATTCATGGTCGGCCCGCGCTGGAGGCGGGGACCGACGATCCGTCGCCGAACCGCAGGCGAACACCGCGAGGCGACGCTACCACGGATCGCGCCGCGCGAGGACGCCGACCTTGCCGGACCTGGATCGGCACGCGACGTCGAGGTCTTCGCGCGGCCGGTCCGGCCATCGCCGCACGGCGGTCGGCGGGTCAGCCCGTGGGCTGCTCAGCCTGGGCGGGCTTCTGCTTCGCCGCCTTGCGCTGCTCCGCATCGAGCAGGCCGATCCGCGCCTTCTGGCAGCGCTTCAGGCGCTTCTTCTTGAGCGGGGTGGCGAGCCATTCGTGACGCAGACGGACATTCCACTTCGGGGTATTGGCCATGATCGTAGGACTTTCTCTGCGGGGGCGGCGGAGACTACACAAACGTACGGGGGCGTCAAGCTACCAGTGGGGCCGTTCGCTTTGCTTTTGTCGTTGTCGTCGTCGAGCATCCGCTCCGCTCCTGGAGGCGGAGCCAGAGCGCGCGGGATGCGTCGGACGCGGGCAGGGGCGGGAGAGCGCGCGCGGCGCGCAGCAGGGACGCAGCGGCGGCGTCGAGGGAGCGCTCCAGCGCGGGGAGGGCGCGCAGGGCGCTGCGGCGCTCGCGGGACTGGCGCGCGACCGCGGCGCGGAAGTCCTCGCGGGCGAGGCGCAGGCGGGAGCGGACCGTGTTCTCCTTGAGCTGGAGCTCGCTGGCGATGTCGGCCACCGGGACGCCGAGGACGTCGTACATCACGAGGATCACGCGCCGCTCGGGCGCGACCTTCAGGAGCAGCTCCGTCACGATCTCGGCGCGGTCCGCGCTCGCGAGCGATTGCTCCGGCGTCGGCGCCGGGTCGCGCCCCTCGAACGGCCAGGCCCCGCCAGCCCCGGACGGGATCTCGCGGCGCCGGTGGGCGCGCGCGTGGTAGTGGCTCGTCTTCCGCCACGCGATGCCGAAGAGCCACCGGTGCAGCGCCGCCTCGGGCTTGATCCGCAGGGGCGGGGGCCCCGCCGCGGACGGGTCGGCCCGAGGGGCCGCGTGGTAGCGCCACGGCTCGTAGGTGCCGAGGCCCCTGTAGGCCGCGAGGAAGATCTCCTGGAGCACGTCGTCCAGATCGTCCGCCGCGACGCCGAGCCAGCGGAGCGCGTGATGGAGGAACGGCAGGCCGACCGCGTAGACCGTCTCGAACGACGGGCGCGCCGGAGAGAAGGGCGGCGGGGACAGCGTCATCCGGCGCCCCGCGCCGCCGGGAGATCGGCGCCGGCGTAGATGGGGTAGGGGCGCGGCGCGGGCTGGCTCGCGGGCAGATCGAGCGCCGGGGGCGGCGGGAGCCAGCGCTCGATCGGCTCGAGCTCGACGAGCATGTCGAGCGACGCCCGGAGGGAGAGGCGGAAGTCGTCGTCCTCGGCGGCTCGGGCGCTGTGGAAGGCGACATAGAACAGCACGGTGCCGAGCTGGGCCGCGCGCGGGTCGCCGCGGCGTTGCAGGAAGCGATCGGCGAGGTCGCACAGGTCGTGAAACAGGCGGCCCCCCGGGCGACGACCCCCGGGGCCGCACACGTCGAGCGTGGCGCGCCGGCGGGCGCGCCGGGCTGCTTTCTTGGTGGCAGGCGCGCAGGTCAGCGCCTTCGGACTGCTCCGGTTCGGCATACTCCCGTCCATGGTGAGGGGTGAGGTCGCGATGGCTGCTGCGGGCCGCCATCACCATGGATTACGGAGAGCGATCGAGGATGATTTCGACTTCTGCGGTCGCGTGATGGCGGAGCAGCGGAGCGGCGGCGCCGATGCGTGAGGACCGGAGGAGCTCGTCCGGCGCGAACATCACTCCGGCACGCGCGTCATCTGCACCTGCAGGTGGATCGGCGCGTCGCCGCTCCTGGCCTCGACCAGGCGGTCCCACGCGAAATAGCCGACCTTCTCGACCGTGATGCGGTGCGTGCCGGGCGGCAGCGCGACGCCGCGGGCGGCGACGAAGGCGAGCGCGCCGATGTACTGGTCGTCGATGGTGACCGACGCGTCGGGCACGTTCCCCTTCATCCGCAGCGAGACCGTCGCCGGCGTGCGCGGGACGCACGCCGAGAGCCCGAGCATCAGGAGCGCCGCAGCGGCGCGCGTCCTCATCGCGCTCGCGCCGGTCATCGTCACTCCCACTCGATCGTCGAGGGCGGCTTCGAGGACACGTCGAGCACCACGCGGTTCACGCCGCGCACCTCGTTGATGATCCGCGAGCTCACCCGGGCGATGAGGTCGTAGGGCAGCCGCGCCCAGTCGGCGGTCATGCCGTCGGTCGAGTGCACGGCGCGGAGCGCGATCGCCTCGTCGTAGGTGCGCTCGTCGCCCATCACGCCGACGGAGCGCACCGGGAGGAGCACGCAGAAGCTCTGCCAGAGCGACTCGTACAGCCCGGCGGCGCGGATCTCCTGGTCGAAGATCGTGTCGGCCGCCCGGAGCACGCGGAGCTTCTCCGGCGTCACCTCACCGAGGCACCGCACCGCGAGCCCGGGGCCGGGGAACGGCTGGCGGTAGAGGATCTCCCGCGGCATGCCGAGCGCCTCGCCGGCGGCCCGCACCTCGTCCTTGAAGAGCTCCCGCAGGGGCTCGATCAGGCCGAGGTTCATCCGCTCGGGCAGGCCGCCGACGTTGTGGTGGCTCTTGATGACGGCGCTCGGCCCCTTGAACGAGACGCTCTCGATGACGTCGGGGTAGAGCGTGCCCTGGACGAGCCACTTCGCGCCCTGGACCCGCTTCGCCTCCTCCTCGAACACCTCGATGAACAGGCGGCCGATCACCTTGCGCTTCTGCTCGGGATCCACGACGCCGCGCAGCCCCTCGAGGAACCGCGCCGACGCGTCGACGGCGTCGAGGTTCATGTGGAAGTGGTCGCGGAACGTGCGCTCGACCGCCTCGGCCTCGCCCTCGCGCAGGAGGCCGTTGTCGACGAAGATGCACGTCAGGCGGTCGCCGAGCGCGCGCTGGCACAGGACGGCGGCGACCGAGGAGTCGACGCCGCCCGAGAGGCCGAGGATGACGCGGTCGTGCGGCCCCGCCTTCTCGCGGACCGCGGCGATCGCCTCCTCCACGAACGACGCGGGCGTCCAGGTCGGGGAGAGGCCGGCGACGTCGAAGAGGAACGCCTGGAGGATCTCCTTGCCGCGCGGGGTATGGACGACCTCGGGGTGGAACTGGAGGCCGTAGAGCTTGTCGCGCTCGCGGGCGACGGCGCAGAGCGGGCTGCCGGGCGTGGTGCCGAGCGCGACGAACCCCTCCGGCAGCGCGGCGAGGCGGTCGCCGTGGCTCATCCAGACGTCGATGGCGTCGCCCTCGGCGAGGCGGGAGAAGATGCCGGTCGGGCGCTCGATGCGCACCGTGGCGGGGCCGTACTCGCCCCCCGTGTGCGCGCGCTCGACCTTGCCGCCGAGGTGGTGCGCCATGAGCTGGAGGCCGTAGCAGATGCCCAGCGTCGGGACGCCGAGCTCCAGCACCTCGGGCGAGCAGTGGGGCGCGCCTTCCCCGTACACGCTGGCGGGGCCGCCGGAGAGGATGAGCGCCCGCGGGGCGAGCCGGCGCAGCTCGGCGACGGGCACGTCGAAGCGGTGAATCTCGCAGTAGACGCCAGACTCGCGCACGCGCCGGGCGATGAGCTGCGTGTACTGGGAGCCGAAATCGAGGATGACGACGAAGTCCCGCCGGGGTGAGAGCATGGCTGCCGCTAGCACGGCGGGGCGGGATCCGCCAGGGGCGGCAGAGCGCGTGCGGCCTGGGCGCGGCGGGCGCGAGCGGCGCCCCGATCCGGCACGAGGAAGAGGTCCCGCGCGCCGGTGTCCGCGTGGCGCGGCGCCTGAGCGCCCGC
>NZ_JEMA01000921.1 GCF_001589285.1 Sorangium cellulosum
CGCCCTGGCCGGCGCACGCGGCGCTCGCCCCGGCCGGCGCGCGTCCGCAGGAATTCACCGGAACCGCAGGCGCACACGTGCTACGCCCCGCGCCGCTGAGATGATCACGCTCGAAAAGCTCACCAAGCGGTACGGTCCAAAAATTCTCTTCGAGAACGTCTCGATGCGCTTCGACCCCGGCAAGCGCTACGTGCTCGTCGGCGCGAACGGCGCGGGGAAGTCGACGCTCCTCAAGGTCATCTCCGGCGAGGAGGAGTCGGATCAGGGCTCCGTCGAGATCCCGAGGCAGCTCCGGGTCGGGGTGCTCAAGCAGGACCATTTCGCCTACGAGTCCTGCCGCATCCTCGACACGGTCCTGATGGGGAACCGGGCCCTCTGGGACGCGATGCAAGAGCGCGACCGGCTGTACGAGGTCGAGATGACCGACGAGGTCGGCATGCGGCTGGCCGAGCTCGAGGGCACCATCGGCGAGGAGGACGGCTACACAGCCGAGTCGCGCGCGGCCGAGATCCTCGAGGGGCTCGGGATCGCGACCGCCCGGCACACGAGCACGGTGAGCACGCTCGCGGGCGGGTACAAGCTCCGCGTCCTCATCGCCCAGACGCTCTTCGCGGGCGCCGACGTCCTGCTCCTCGACGAGCCGACCAACCACCTCGACCTCGACTCGATCCGCTGGCTCGAGGCGTACCTCACCGACACCTTCCGCGGGACGCTCCTCGTCGTGAGCCACGACCGGCACTTCATGAACGCGATCGCGACCCACGTCGCCGACGTCGACTACCAGACGGTCACGCTCTACACGGGCGACTACGACGACTTCATCGAGCAGAAGACGACGGGCAAGCGCCAGTCGGACGCAGACGCCGCGCAGAAGAAGAAGAAGATCGCCGAGCTCAAGGACTTCGTGGCCCGCTTCGGCGCGAGCGCGAGCCGGTCGAGCCAGGCCCAGTCGCGCGTGAAGGAGATCGAGAAGCTCGAGGCCGGCATCCAGGTGCGGCGCTCGAGCGTCGTCCGGCCGTACATCAAGTTCGAGATCGAGAAGCCCTCCGGCCGCGACGTGCTGCGCGTCGAGGCCCTCGCCAAGAGCTTCGGCGACCTGCGCGTGATCCAGAAGCTCGACTTCAACCTGAACCGCGGCGACAAGCTCGCGGTGATCGGGCCGAGCGGCATCGGCAAGTCGACGCTGCTCAAGCTGCTCGTCGGCGAGCTCACGCCCGACGCCGGCAAGGTCACGTGGGGCCACGACACGAACGTGGGCTACTTCGCGCAGGACCACCACGAGGCGATCGAGCCGGGGTACACGGCCTACGACTGGCTGTACCGCTTCGACCCGAGCGCGCCGAAGGAGCACGTCCGCTCGGTGCTCGGCAAGCTGCTCTTCAGCGGCGAGGCCGGGCTCAAGAAGACGGAGAACCTCTCCGGCGGCGAGGCGGCGCGCCTGTTCCTCGCGAAGCTCATCCTGGTGAAGAACAACGTCGTGGTGCTCGACGAGCCGACGAACCACCTCGACGTGGAGAGCATCGACGCGCTCCTCCAGGCGCTCATCGACTACAAGGGGACGGTCATCGTCACGAGCCACGACCGGCACTTCGTGGGCAAGCTCGGCACCCGCGTGCTCGAGCTGTCGCCCCGGGGTCCGCAGCTCTTCAACGGCACGTACGACGAGTACCTCGAGGGGCCGGGCAACCCGAACAACTACCAGGGCGCCAAGGCGTCGTAGCGCCGCGCCCGGCGGCGCCTCATCGGGCCGGCGGCGGGGCGAGGCGGTCGAGCTCCTGGAGCTCGTCCGCGGTCAGCCGCCAGCCCACGGCCGCGGCGTTCGCGCGCACCTCAGCGCGTCGAGCGCCTCCAGCGTGTCGCCGATCGGCGTCTCGGGATCGGGGCGGTGGAGCTGGTAGAGGTCGATCCAGTCGGTGCCGAGCCGCCGCAGGCTGTCCTCCACGGCGCGCTGGATGTACGCCGGCTTCGCGCCGCCCTTGCGCTCGTCGTCGAGCGGGACACCGAACTTGGTCGCGATGATCACCTGGCTGCGCCGGCCGCCGAGCGCCCGTCCGAGCAGCTCCTCGCTGCGCGTACCGCCGTAGACGTCGGCCGTGTCGAAGAAGTTGATGCCCGCGTCGAGCGCCGCGTCGACCACCGCCGCGGTCCGCTGCTCGTCGATGCGGCCACCGAAGTTGTTGCAGCCGATGCCGACGACCGACACCTCGAGCGATCCGATCCGTCTCTTCTCCATGGGGTCATCCTTCCATCCGAGAGATCATGAGAGCTCCGGCGGGCCGCCGGGGCCGCGGCCGACGCGGAGCGGTGAGGCGACGAGGGGCGCCGGCATGATGAGGGACAGCGTGCAACGCAGCACGCGCGCGGGCGGCATCGCCGCGCGGTGGCGGGAGACGCGTGCACGGCCTGT
>NZ_JEMA01000922.1 GCF_001589285.1 Sorangium cellulosum
CTGCGCCGTCGCCGCCACGCCCGGCGCGCCTGTCGAGCACGTGGCCGCCTGGGGCGCCCTGGGCGTCTGCGCCACAGGGGCGCGGCGCGCCGCGGCGAGCACCCCGTCGCTGACCGCCAGCAGCGCGGCCGTGCGGCCCTCCGACCGCTTCCAGGGCAGCGCCGTGACGAGCGCCAGCCCCATCCCGAGCACCATCATGAGGCCGGCCGCCGCGAGGTGCAGCCCGGTCCGCCGCGCCGGCGCGGCGGGCGCCCGCTCGCTCGGCGCCTGCGGCACCCCGGTCGCGGCCACGAACGCCGCGATCATCGGCTCGATCGAGGGGAATCGCTCCCCTGGATCCAGGGCGAAGGCCCGCGCGAACCAGGCCTCCAGCTCCGGCGGCGCTCCCGGGCACAGCGTCGACAGCGGCGGCCGATCGCTGGCGAGGATGGAGGCGAGCACATCGGCGATCGTGCGGCCCGCGAACGGCTGCTGCCCCGTGAGCGCCACGTGCGCGACCACCGCGAGGGCCCACATGTCGAGCTGCGGATCCGCGTGCCCGGTGCACGTGTGCTCCGGGCTGAGGTACGCCGGCGTGCCCAGCACCACGCCCTCCGCTGTCTGGCGCGGGAAGTCGGCCGGCAGATCCTGGCGGATCCACTTGGCGATGCCGAAGTCCGCGACCTTCGCGCGCAGGCGTCCGTCGCGCCCCTCGCGGAGCAGGATGTTCGACGGCTTGATGTCCCGGTGCACGATGCCGAGTCCATGCGCGACCGAGAGCGCCTCTCCGATCTGACGGAGGAGCGCGGCGAGCTCACCCGCCGGCACCCGCCCTCGCTCCTGGATGAACTGCCGGAGCGACAGGCCGCGCACGTACTCCATCACGAGGTACGGGCCCGCCTCGGGATCCTCGCCGGCGTCGTGCACCGTGACGATGAGGTCCGTCTTCCGCCCGATCTGCGCCGCGACCTGCGCCTCGAACCGGAAGCGCTCCATCATGTCGATGGCCGGGTCCTGGCGCGGGAGCACGAGGAACTTGAGCGCGACGTCGAACCGCCGGACGCTGTCGTGCGCGCGCCACACCTCGCCCATGGCGCCCTGGCCGAGCGGATGCACGAGCCTGTACCGCCCGGCGACGAGGCGGCCCCGCGCGAGCGGGGCGCGGCCCTTGTCGCGTCCGGCGCCGCGCGGAGCGGCAGCGCGCGGCTGCGACGCCGGCGGGGCGAGCGTNGGCGCCGCGCGGAGCGGCAGCGCGCGGCTGCGACGCCGGCGGGGCGAGCGTGA
>NZ_JEMA01000923.1 GCF_001589285.1 Sorangium cellulosum
ACAGGGGCGAGCGGGACGGAGGACGCCGGCGCGGCAGCGGCCACCTCCTGCGCCTGCGCCGGCCCGGCGTCAGGCGCGCCGGCGCCGCCACGGCAGGCGGCGAGCAGCGCTGCCAGCGCGACCAGGCAGGAACGGAAGGGCGAGGATCTCACCACCGTGGCCCGACCCCGACGGGGGCCAGGATGTTCCCCGTGCCCATGCGACGGGTATCCGGCGGGCCGCGCGGAGCGTCAACCCGGGACGCTTCACCGCGCGTCAACCCGGGACGCTTCACCGGAGCTGCTCCACCGGAGAGGGACGCCGTGGGGCGTCCGGCGAGCCACATCGTCCCGGGCCTTCGAGCAGGCCTACTGCTGCTCGAGCACCGTGATCGACCGGTCCCAGTACGAGGCGACAACCGCCCGCGCGCCGTCCTTCGAGACCGCCACCGCGCACGCGCCCTTGCCGGTGGGCAGCGACGCGACGACCTTCGGCGGGTCACCCGCGATGACCGCGACGCCGCTGCCGACCGGCGGCCACTGCGTCCCGCCGAGCGCCACGAAGAGCGTCCTCCGATCGGGCGACGTCACGCCCGTCCGCGGGACCCCGCGGAACGGCAGCGTGCTCTTCACCGCCATCGTCGAGAGATCGATCACGCTCGCGGTCCGCGCTTCGGCGTTGAGCGTGATTCCATACCTGTCGTCGTGGAGCAGGTAGCCGGCGGTCGGCCCGACGCCGACAGGCGCCTTCCGCGTCTCGGTCACCCCGGCGACGCGCAGCAGGATCGCCGTGTTGGACAGCCGATCCGGGAAGAACACCGCGCCGCCGTCCGCGGTGATGTCGCCCTCGCGCGGCTCGCGCCCGACAGCGATGCTCCGCCGCGTCGCGCCGAACGGCGACTCGCTCGGGTCGAACAGGTCGATCCAGGCGCCCGCCGGGCGGCCGGCGTGCGTCAGCGCGCCGAGCGCCGCGATGTAAGGCCGCCCCTCGGCCTGCACAAGGAAGAGCTGCCCCGTCGCGTGCGGGAGCGTGATGTTCGCCAGCCGCACCCCCGTCGGCAGCTCGAACTTCGTTACCCGCTTCGTGTCCGTCGTCGCCGCGACAACCGTCCTGCCGTCCGGCAACGCCACGATGTCGCCAGGGCTCCGCCCCACGTCGAGCAGGACCGGGTCGCGATCCCACGCGGTCGTGTCCATCACCGGGATCCGCGCGGCGTCCTCGTGCCGCAGCACAGCGACGTACCGGTCGAACAGCAGCCGGATGTGATCGCCCTGCGCCGGCACCGACGCCTTGTGGATGATCTCGCCGCTGTCGAGCTTGTACTCGCGCAGCGACGCGTCGTCCCCGCTGACGTAGATCGACGTGCCGCTCGGGTTGAAGACAACGTCGAGCGGGTGGACGTCCCCAATCCGGAAGTCGCGGGCGCGCCAGCGGCCCGTCGGCTCGGGCGGCGGGGGCGGCGGCGTCGGGTCCGGGCCGAACGCGGCGGGGTTCGGCGCGTCGTCGGGCACCCCGGGCGAGGCCGCGCCCTCGGGCGTGAGCGCTGTCAGCGGCGGGGCCTCGCCGACGGGCGACTTCAGGCTCGTCACGAGGGCGATGATCACGGCCGCGACGCCGCTCGCCACCGACACCGACACCCGCGTCAGGCGCGGCTCGCGGCCCGAGAGCGAGGCGGAGGAGCCGCGGGGACGCTCGCCCAGCCACGCCTTGCAGGCGCGGCACTTGCGCGCCCCCTCGACGACGCGGACGCCGCAGCTCGGGCACGGGACGCGACGCTCGCTCATTGCAGCACCCACGCGACCTTGGCGCGATCGCCGAGCGCGAGCGCCGAGCCGCCGTCCGGGGCGAGCCGGATCCGCGTCGGCTCGCCGCCGAGCGGGTGGACCTTCGCCGCGTAGCTCTTCAGGTCGACGAGCGCCACCGAGCCGGCCCCGTCGCCGCTCAGCGCCACGACCGCCTGCGCCCCGTCCGGCGCGACCGCCATGTCGAGCGCGCGGCCGGGGAACGTGACAGCGCGGACGAGCTCGCGCTTCGCCAGGTCGAAGACCTGGATCGCCCGCCCCTCGTTGCACCGCACGATCGCGCGCCTGTCGCTCCGGACGAGCTCGATCTGCTCCGGCTCGCGGCACGTCGTGATGCGCGCCTCCTGCCGCACCGCGCCCGATGGGAGCCAGGTGAGCGGCACCAGGGTGTTCTCGGCCCGGAGCGCGACGAACCCCGCCGAGCCGTCCGGGCTCATGAGCGCGCTGGCCGGGTTGCCCACCATCGAGGTGCGCACGCGATCCTGCTCCGACCCGAGCCGGCTCGGGTCGAACGGGTACGCGACGCCACCCGACGCGGGCTCGCGCTGGCCAGGCTGCGGGAGCTGGCCCGTGGTCGTGATCGCGCGGGAGCCGCTGTCGTCGACGGCCACGGGGCCCACGGCGTCGTCGCCGAACTGGATGCGCTCGATCTCGGCGTGGTACTCGGTCGCGAGGATCGCCACCGCGTGCGCCTCCGGCAGCGAGGCGAGCGCGCGCCGGCCCGAGGCGCCGACGACGACGTCGCCCACGGCCTCGCCGAGCTCGATCGTCTTGAGCAGCCGCGTGGTGGCGGCGTCGATCACGTAGATGCGCGAGGGCGAGGTCGCGTAGACGACGTCGCCCACGCGGTAGAGGCGCCGCACGTGGGGCGCCTCGGTGACGAGGCTCAGCGCCTCGCCCGTCCTGGAGCTGCGCACCTCGAGGCCGGAGGAAAGCGCGACAGCGAAGCGATCGCGGTCGAGCGGGAGCGCGTCGGCCGCGTCCTTGGGGAGGGGGAAGGGCCCGGCGATCGACGGCGCGTCGACCAGGTGGCCCACGTTGTTCGGGCGCTGCCAGACGCAGCGGCCGAGCTGGCACGACTCGCCGCTCCAGCAGGGGGCGCCGCACACAGGCGCCGGCGGGGCGACAGCCGTGGCGGCCCTGGACGGCGAGAACCGGTGGGGCGCCAGGTAGCGCAGCGCCCCGCCGGTGCTGATGAGCCCGAGGATGGCGCCGATCGTGACGAGCGGGCGCCAGTGCAGCGAGAGCCAGCTCGCGTCCGGCGGGGCGTCGGGGACCGAGGGGGCCCGCACCGGCTTCCTCGATGCGTCGGGCGGCTCGCCGCACTCGGGGCAGAGGGCCACGCCGGCGGTGATGCGCTCGAGACAGACAGGGCAAATCGCCTCACTGGCGCTGGGCGGGCGGGTCGACGGCGCGTCCGCCCACTCGGCCGACGGGCTCGCCTCGGCGGCATGGAGGGCCTCCCGCGCGTCAGCGGCGCTGGAGCCAGGCTCGATGTCGCTCGACGTCTCGTGGTCCACTGCGCACCTGCGTCTCTACCGGGGCGGTCCCCGCGTACTCCGAGCGTGCCCGGATGTCGAGCCCCCTCGTGTTGGCGCACCGGACACAGCGACGTCCCCGCGCCGGTGCCCCGGCGGTGATCGAGCGGACGCAAACGGGAAGTCGCGCTGCTTCGAGGGAAGGCTCGCGCGGGCAGGATGAAGGTGGCAGGGGCATCAGGTGAGCATGGTTGTGGCCGCCAGCTCAGGAGTCGGCCGGCGGCCGTTCAAGGCCAGCTCAGGAGTCAGCCGGCGGCCGCTGGATGGCCGCAACATCGGTATAGTCGGACTGCCCGACTGGCTCGCGCCCGTCCTTCGGCGCAGACGGGTCGTTGCCCGCGGGCCGGTCGGCATACGCCTCGTCCCGGGGATCCGCGTCGTCGTCCTCGGGCTGCGCGCCCGGCGGATCGAGCCCGGGGCTGTGCCCGATCTCCTCCGACGGCACGCCCTCGCCCGCCCCGGTGTGCGCGGCCGTCCGCTCCGCGGCGTCACGTCGTTGATCACCCATCGTCGCTTCCTCCTTCCGCGTTACGCGTTCAGCATTCCGTGCGCTGTCCTGTATGCAATCCAGCGTCCACTCCCGCCGGCGCGCCTGTGGGAGAAGGTCATTCACGGCGCCGGGCACAGCCGTCCATGCGGACGAGCCCGGCCCCTGTCGTTGTCTGCGCCGCAGGTGGCGCCGCGGCGCAGGCGACCAGCGCGCTCATCGGGGGCGACCCGCTCGACGCCCTCCGAGGCCCAGTCGAACGGGTTCGACGCCGACCTCACCGGGACGAGCGGAAACGTATGTGATCAAACAATTTCAGCGACCTGGGTTCGCCGGCCTCCGGCCATGAGGCCCCGGGAGCATCGATGGTAGAAAATACCAGCGTGAGCACACTCAATCGCTTGCTGGAGGTGCGCAATTCCGCTGATGACGCATTACGTCAACACGCCGGAATAGCGCTCTCATGCTACTTTGCCGTCGGGGCTTGGGAAGACATCTTAGAGCGAGGTCGGCGATGAAGGCGATGAAGACGGCGGCGGGTTGCGGGGCGGTGCTTGCGCTTGTGGGCGTGCTGAGCGGGTGCAGTGCAGAGGCGAGTCATCGCAACGGCGGGGACTCGTCGTCTGAGGGCGCCGGCGGGCCTGGCGGACCTGGCGCGACTGGCGGGCCCGGGGGGCCTGGGCCCGGCGGGACCGGGGGCTACGACGAGAGCTTCGGCTCGGTCAACCCCACCACCACGGGCGGCACCGGCGGTGGGAACCCCGGAGAGAACGGGCAGCAAAACGGGGAGTCCTGCGATGGCAAGTTCACCGGCCGGGTGCGCGACTTCAAGGAGGAGCACCCCGACATGGAGCCGCAGGACGTCGGCAAGTGCTCGAACTGCGACGACCACATGATCGTCACCGACACCCTCGGAGAGGACCTGAAGCCCATCTACGCCGGCGGGCCCGATGGCACCATGACCACGACCGGCAAGGCGAACTTCGACATGTGGTTCCGCGACATGGAAGGCGTGAACATGCCGAAGAACATCACGCTCCAGTTCGAGGACCCCGACAGAGACGGCGTGTGGACGTACAACGACCAGCTCTTCTTCCCCATCGACAATGAGCTCTTCGGCAACGAGGGGCGGGAGCACAACTACCACTTCACCTTCGAGATGCACATGGGCTTCGAGTACAAGGGCGGCGAGCAGTTCACGTTCGCCGGCGACGACGACGTCTTCACGTTCATCAACGGGAAGAAGGTCGTCGACCTCGGGGGCATCCACGCCGAGCAGACAACGATCGTCGACCTCGACGAGCTCGGGCTCGAGGTCGGGAAGACCTACCAGCTCGACTTCTTCTTCGCCGAGCGCCACGTGACCGACTCCCACTTCCGGATCGACACCTCGATCGAGTTCATCAACTGCGGCGTCGAGGTGAAGTGACGCCGGTCGACCGGCGCGGGCGAGGCCGATGGCGCGCCCGGATCGCCCCGCCGCCCGCTCACTCCGCGCAGGAGAAGGTCTGTGGGCAGGCCGTCGACGCCTCGCAGTCGTCGCCGCACTCCTCGTGACAGCTCACGCACGCGGCGAAGCTCTCCTCGGTGGAGCAGAAGGGCACCGCGTCGCGCAGCCGATCGCAGCGCTGCTGCGACTCCTCGGTCGAGAGCCCCCCGCAGCCGGCTGCGAGGGCGACCAGCGAGAGCAGTGCCGTGCCAAACCCCTGTCGTCGAGCCATCATCGCCTCCTTCGAGCCCCCCGAGCCTATCCGAAGCGCCGCGGTGAGGCCCGGCTTTCCGCGCCGCGCGCTCAGCCGTCCGCCGGGCGCGCGGGCGCGGCGAGCCCGTACGTGCCGGCGCCGCTCACCTGGATCCACGCGCGCGTCACCTGGATCGGGCGGCCCGCCCGGGCCACGGCGGCGGCCGCGTCGCCGAGGTCGCGCGCGCACGCGGCGTGCAGGTCGTCGGTCGTCTCGTGGTCCTCCGCGGAGCGGCGGATCCAGACAGCGGTGGACGGCATCGCCGCGCCCTCGTGCCTGTCCTGCCAGCGCCTGCCGACGAGGTGCGCCCGGAGGAGCTTCCGCGCGTCCGGGGGCGTGTCCGGGTGAAGCTCGTAGACCATCGTCGCGATGAATGACCTCATGCGCGGAGGCTGCCAAAGCGGCGTGGGCACGTCCAGAGAGGCAGAGCGCGGCCGGGCACCGGCATCGGCGCGCGCGGCGGCGCGCGCGCCGTCGGATCGTGCGCTGGGTTGCATCCGCGCGGGGGCGCGCTTGTCCGCGCGCTCGGTGCCCAGCGCACGGCACGCCCGGCTCCTCCCTGCGCCGCTCCTCGGCGCAGGCGAGGGCCTCGGCGGCGAGGCGCTGCGCTAGCATGCGCCGATGTCGCTCGACCCCCGGCGCATCCTGCCCATCGCGGACCGCCTCCACGCGGAGCCCGGCGTTGCGGGCCGGGATGTGACGATCGCCTTCCTCGACTCCGGCTTCTACGCCCACCCGGATCTCGTCACGCCGCGCCGCCGCATCCTCGCCTACCACGACCTCTTCGCGCCCGAAGCGGGCCTGTCGGCGCTCGATCTCCCGGATGTGTCGTCGTGGCACGGGATGATGACGTCGGTGGTCGCCGCGGGAAACGGCGCGCTCTCCGACGGGCGCTTCCGCGGGCTCGCGTGGGAGGCGAACGTCGTGCTGGTGAAGGTCGGCTCGGCGCACCGCATCGTGCACGACGACATCCGCAGGGGCATCGAGTGGGTGATCGCGCACCGCGAGCAGTACGGGATCCGCGTGCTCAACATCTCGTGCGGGGGCGATTACGAGGAGTCGTACCTGACCGGCAGCCTGTCGCGCGCGGCCGACGACGCGAGCCGGCACGGCATCGTTGTCGTGGCGGCGGCGGGCAACGCCGGGCACGACGCGGCGCACAACGTCCTTCCGCCGGCGAGCGCGCCGAGCGTCATCGCTGTCGGAGGGCTCGACGACGGCGGGGCCGGGGAGCAGACGTGGAACTACCACTCGTCGTACGGGCTCACCGTCGACGGGCTGCAGAAGCCGGAGCTCATCGCGCCGGCGATCTGGCTGGCGGCGCCCATCCTGCCCGGGACGCCGACGGCGGCGCAGGCGCAGCTCCTGTCGCTGCTCGACAGCGCGCCGGACGAGCAGCTGCCAGGGCTGCTCGTCGAGCACGCGTGCGTCGATCCGGACCTCGACGCCGTCGCCGGGCGCGAGCCGTACCTCGTGCGCCAGCTCGCGGCGGCCAGGCTGCGCGACCAGAAGGTGATCTCCGGCCACTACAAGCACGTCGACGGGACGAGCTTCGCCGCGCCGATCGTGAGCAGCGTCGTCGCGCAGATGCTGGAGGCGAACCCGCGCCTCACGCCGCAGCAGTGCCGGCGCATCCTGATGAAGACGGCGCGCGGGCTGCCAGGCATCGCGCTCGAGCGGCAGGGCTGGGGCGTCGTGCAGCCCCGCGCCGCCGTGGCCGCGGCCCGCGCCGCCTGAGGGGGGCGCAGGGCAGATCGCGGCGCCGGCGCGGCGCCGCGCTCAGCTCCGCCCCGCCCCCGTCACTGCGGCACGGGCAGCGCCTTCTCGGCCCACTGCGGGATGTGGTTGCCCGTGGGGTTCGCCATGTCGTCGTTCTGCTGCGGCATCCACACCGGCGCGAAGCTCGGATCGCCGTCGATCGACCCGCCCGGCGCGAGCGTCACGGCGGCGAAGGCGAGGTGCTTGCCGTCCGGCGACCAGGCTCGCGCCCGGGGGGCGCGCCGGGCAGCGCGATCTCGCCGGCGACCTTCACGGTGACCTCGGCGGTCGCCGTGATCGAGCCGCCCGCGGCGGTCACCCGGACCCGGCCGGGCGAGGCGGTCGTTAGCTGCCCGGCGTCCACGTGGGCGAAGAGGTCGTCGGCGCTCCATGTCACCCGGCCGGTGACGTCGCGCTCGGAGCCGTCCTGGAAGCGGCCGATCGCGCTGAGCTGCACGGCGGCAGCCTTGCCGTACGCGAGCTCGACCGAGGTGGTGCCCGGGTCGACGCGCAGCGAGACGAGCCCCTCCACCGCGCCGCCGGCGCCGCTGGACGAGGAGCCGCCCCCGCCCTGCGCCCCGCCCGCCGACGCGCCCGTGCCGCCGTCCGACGACGAGGAGCACGCCGCCCCGGCCGCCGCGAGGGCGAGGAGGAGCGCCCCTCGATCCGCCTTGCGCGAGCCTGCCCTCGCGGAGAACACGCGTGATCTCATGGTCTGACCTCCGGTTCGAGCGCCGAACAGGCAGGCTACCAGAAGCGACGATCGGGGACATACGGCCTCGCCCCCGGCCCGCGCGCGACGACGTCTTCACGAGATCTGGGTCGAGCCGAGCTCGGCAACGTCGGAGAGATCCAGGAGCTCCGTTCGTCCATGGTGCACAAAAACACGCGTTCCGGCGCGGGCGCGGGGCCGCGGCGCGCGTCCCCGGGGCGGGCGCCGGGGGCGATGGGCGGGCGCCGGGGGGCGATGAGCGCGGCGATCATCAGGCAGACGCGGCCATCCAGGGGGAATACCTTGCGTACCCCGTCGCCGGCCGGTAGCTTCCGGAGCGCCTCAAGGCTCGTTCGTCCTCGACCTCTGATCCGGCCGCCTGCTGCAACGTGGTTGCCTCTTCCGAACGTGGGGTGACGGCCGGTCATCGGGGAGCGTTTTCGCATGGCGGCCCGCGGCACGATCCGGGCCGCCTGCGAGGGAAGCGGGGATCGTGCAACGGGATCGGCGGCAGACATGAGCAAGCGGCTTTATGTGGGGAACCTCGCGTTCCATTCGACGGAAGACAGCCTTCGCAACGCGTTCGAGGCGGCGGGTGTCGAGGTTCTCTCGATTCAGTTGATGACGGATCGGATGACCGGGCAGTCTCGCGGGTTCGGCTTCGTCGAGGTGAGCGATGCCCAGGCGCAGGCGGCCATCAACGCGCTGCACGGCAAGGACCTCGACGGCCGCACCCTGACGGTCAATGAGGCGCGCGAGCGCACCGGAGGCCCCGGCGGGGGCGGCGGTGGCGGCGGCGGCTTC
>NZ_JEMA01000924.1 GCF_001589285.1 Sorangium cellulosum
CCCCGCGCTCGCCGACGAGCGTCCGGTACCCCGCCGGGAACCGCGCGATGAAATCGTGGGCGTTCGCCGCGCGCGCCGCCGCCTCGACCTGCTCGTCCGAGGCGCCCTCTCGCCCATAACGGATGTTGTCGGCGATGCTCGCGGCGAAGAGGAGCGGCTCCTGCGCGACGAGCCCGATCTGCCGGCGGAGCCACGCCGGCGAGAGCTCGCGGAGGTCGCGCCCATCGAGGAGAATGCGGCCCTCGTCGGGGTCATAGAGCCGCAGGAGCAGCGCGGCGATCGTCGATTTGCCCGCGCCGGACGGCCCGACGAGGGCGATGACCTCCCCGGGCCGCGCGGAGAGGTCGATGTCCTTCAGCACCGGCGCGTCCCTGCGGCTCGGGTAGCTGAACCGCACGCCCTGGAGCTCCAGGCGCCCCTCGACGGCGAGCGGCTCGGCGCCGCCCGCGTCCGCCATGGCCGGCGCGCGATCGAGGAGGTCGAAGATGCGCTCGGCGGCGCCCGTGGCCTTCATGAGCTCGGCCCAGAGGTCGCTCAGGCCGCCGAGCGCGAAGGCGACGATGATCGTGTAGACGAGAAACGAGGTGAGCCCGCCGAGCGTCAAGCGCCCGTCGACGACGAGGTGACCGCCGTACCAGAGCACGAGCGCCGCGGCGGCGTAGCCGGCGAACGACACGAGGCCCATGAAGCCCGCCGAGGCGCGGATGCGCGCCCGGGCGATATCGAGCGACGCGCCGATGCGGCCGGCGTAGCGATCCACCTCGCGCCGCTCGGCGGCGAAGGCGCGGACGGTGCGGATGCCGGAGAGCGCCTCCTCCGCGGCCTCGCCGGCCCGAGCGAGGGAGTCCTGGACGGCGCGGGAGAGCTCGCGGACGTGGCGCCCATAGGACACCGAGCCGAGCGCCACGAGCGGCACCACGGCGAGCATCAAGAGGGTGAGCCGCGGCGACGTGACCAGGAGGAACGCGACGCCGCCGATCACGGACGCCGCGAACCGAAGCGCCATCGAGACGTTCGCGCTGACAGCGCCCTGGAGGACCATCGTGTCCGACGCGAGGCGGCTCGTGAGCTCGCCTGTCCTGTGCTCGTCGAAGAACGCCACCTCCTGCCGGAGGAAGTGCTCGAAGAGCTGCGCCCGCAGCCGGGCGACGATACGCTCGCCTGCCGTCGAGAAGAGGACGTAATGCAGGGCGGCGGCCGCGGCCTGGATCGCGATGAGGACCACCAGCCCGAGGGCCGCGCGGTCGATCGCCTCGACGCTGCTGCCCGGCGTGAGGGCGTCGTCGAGGATCACGCGGATCGCCTGCGGGAGCAGGAGGCCCATCGCGCTCCCGATGCCCAGGAACAGGGCGCCGAGCGCGAGGCCGCCGAGCTCGGGGCGGGCGAGGAGGAGGAGGCGTCGGAGGTGCGTCGGGCCGGGGCGCTTCTTGGCAGGACTCTGCATGACGAGCGCGAGCGTAGCAATCGCCATGCGCGCGGGCGCCTCGCGGACAGCGCACCGCGGACGACAGGTGTCCTGTCGTCGGCGCCCGGGATCCCGCGACGAGGCCGCCTCTCGGGCGCGGTAAGGCGGGCCGCGCCCTGGCCGGCTGGTACGGGCGCATGACGGGTGACACGCGCCGGTTACAGCTCACCTGACACGGCGCCGTGACAGCTCCGCGCCGCCCGGCGCGTGACGCGCCGCCGCGGCGAGGAGCGCTGGCGGCCCGGCGAGGATCCGAGGGGCCGCGCTACAGCGGTTTCACGTGGGCCGCGCGTCGACGCGCCGTGATGCGGAGCGCCCGCTCGACGCCTGGTCCAGCGGTTGCACCACGCCCCCATCGAGGCGCGCGGTGAGTCGCGCGCTTCGATGAACCACGGAACAGGAGAATGGAACATGGCCTCCATGGATAACGCGATGCTCGATGTGATGATCACCAGCGTGAAGACGAACGCGCCGGAGCCTCAGCTGGAGGAGGAGGGGGCGAGCCAGTCCTACTCCTACTTCACCGGGACGTGTGGGCGCGTCTGCACGGCGCTGACGCACTTCTCCTGCTGCCTCGCCGGGTAATCGTCGCTGCGACCGGGTCGGCCGGCGAGATCGCTCTCGCGGCCGACCCGGATCGCTTTGCCCGGCGCTCACCGCCCGTGGCGCGGCACATGGCTCTTCCGAACGGAGGCTCTCGATGACACCGACACCGACCGAGTTTCTCGCCGCCCAGAGGAGCGGCGGCTTGCCGGATCTCCTGATGGCGTTCTTCGGCGGCCTGGAAGGCTCCGGCGGCATCGCCGACACCCCCGCGCGCGGCCCGTTCGACGCGCTCTACGACGTGTACGCCGCCGCCGGCGCGCGGGCCGTCGTCCCGCGCGAGCTCCAGACGGCGGCGTCGCTGTCGAGCGCTCGCTCCGCCCTGCTCAGGCTCTTTCGGCTGACGTGCGATCGGATCCTCCTCCAGCGATTGCACCTCGCGCGCGACCGCGGCCTCCTCGCGGGCGAATGCGAGCGCGCGAGGCGGCGCTCTTTCCTCGAGCGCGTGCTCGGCCAGCGGCTCCTCGCGCCGCTGCTCGCCGGCCACCCGGTGGCCGCCGCGAGCTTGATCGGGGGCGTCTCGCGCATGCGGGCGAGCGTGCAGTCCTGCGCGGACGACCTGCATGCGCTGCGCAAGGCGCCTGCGCAGGTGACCGGCATCGAGTTCCTGGATGACGATGGTCATTCGTGGCGCGCGCAGCACGTCAAGCTGAGCTTCGGAGAGGACGAGCGCTGGATCCTGAAGCACCGCTCCTCGGCCTGCGACCGCGTGGTCCTCGAGCGCATGAGCGAGCTCGTCCCGGATTTTCCGGTCCGGGCAGAGGACATGTTCGTCGACGTGAGCGCGGACAAGCATTTCGTCCGATTCCTCGAGGAGGACCAGGGGTGGGCGCCGCCGGACCCTCGGGCCCTGGGCGCGCTGCTCGCGCTGACCCAGCGCGTCGGGATCGCCGATCTGCACAGGGACAACGTGCTGCGGATCGCGGGGCAGCTCGTCCCCATCGACAGCGAGGTGATCGGCTCGCTGCAGCTCGACGAGCGCTTCGCGTGCCGCGCGGTGGCGAACCCGTCGATCGACGAGAGCCTGCTGCTGCCGTTCGGAGCCCAGCAGCGCCGCGTGCTCGCCGGGATGCTCCGCGGCACGGCGCTCTCCGCGCTGGAGCTCCGCCGCACGGTCTGGAGGGGCGCCGAGGGCGATCGGCCCGAGCTGGTCGAGGAGGAGCAGCCCGCGCCGGAGCCGGAGCCCGTCTCGCCCGCGTGGCTGCGGGCGCTCGAGGCGCAGTACGAGCGGGTGGCGCGACAGCTCTGGGCCGATCGGGCGCGGCTGCGGGATCAGATCGCGACCGGCCTCCGCGGGAGCAAGTGTCGGGTCGTCCTCCGCGCGACGAGCTCCTACGGTCAGCTCCTCGATTATGCGTGGTCCGGCGGAGCCGTCTCGAGCGCGTATGCCCATGCGAAGCTGCGGAAGAGCGCGCCCCATTTCCCGCTCGGGATCCTGAGGTCCGAGGTGCGGGCGCTCGGGCTGGGCCTGTTCCCCGCTTTCTACCAGCCGTTCGACGGCTCGACCCTGGAGGACGCTTCCGGCCGGCCCGTCGCGACGCTCACGCCGCCGCGTGACCGCGTCGATCGATGCGTGATGGGGCTCGGGGAGGCCTCCATTCCGAGGAGCGTGCTCCTCCTGCGCGACAGCATCGCCGCGATGTTCCCGGCGAGCGCCGAGGCGCTCGTCGACGAGCGCGCTGTCGCGCGCTCCGCTGACGACGCCGCGGCGTGGATCTCCGGGATCCTTGACGGCGTGGAGGAGAGCGAGGGCGTCGCGCGGGCGCACGCCGTGAGAGAGTGCCAGGACGGCGTCTGGATCGCGGACGGCGCCGGCGCGGATCTCTATGAGGGCAGCTCCGGCGTGATGCATGCCTGGACGCGAGGGGCCGTCGCGCGACGAAATCGCGCCTGGGGCGGGCTGCGCAAGCTGGCTCGGGTGTCGCTCGTCGCCCTGGCCGCGGGCGACAGGGGCCCTTACCTGATGGGCACCGGGAGGGGGTTGTTCACGGGCCCCACCGGGGTCGCGCTTGTGTGCGCCGCGCAGGACTGCAGGGCGCTCAAGGAGCTCGCCGCGGCGCTCGCCGATCTCTCGTGCCGCGCGGCCGAGGGGCTCGAGATGGGTGACGTCATCGACGGCTTGCTGGGCGTGGGGCTTGGCCTGGTGACGTTGAAGGAGATGCAGATTCCGCTCCCGAGGTCGGCCTCGCGCGTCGCGAACCGGATCGTCGAGGTCCTGTCCTGCGAGGATCTCGGCTCGATGCTCCGCCGGAGGAGGTTCGTGGGGCTGGCCCACGGGGTGGCGGGCGATCTCCTGACCGGCTATCGACTGGCGCGATCGCTCGGATCGTCGGCGCTCGTCGGGCGCATGCAGGGCATCGCCGAGGCGCTCGCGGCGGAGATCCTCCAGGACAGGCGCTTCATCCAGGCGCACGCGAGCCGCAGCGGCGCGGAGCTGCTGCCGACGGGGTGGTGTCACGGCATCTCGGGGATCCTGAGCGCGATCGCCGTCATCGGACGGGATCATCCGCCCCTGGCGAGGCTCGTCGACGAGATCGCGCGCGCGCTGGGGCCGGCGGACCTGCGCAGCGACAACCTGAGCCTGTGCCACGGGATGACGGGTGAGCTCCTCTGCTTCAGCGTCGCAGCCGAGATGACCGGGAGCAGCGCGGCCGGGGCGCTGCGCGCGCGGGTCGAGCGAGACATCGGCGCTGCCGCGAGGGTGCGCGCAGGCAGCCTGCCCGGGGCGACGCCGATGGGCTACATGACAGGGCTCGCCGGTATCCAGGACGGTCTGCGGGCCGTCGGCACACGCGACGGCTGGCGGTCGACGCTGCTGGCGAGGCTGTACGGGGTCAGGCCCACGTGAACGCGCGAGCGCCGTGGACCGGGGTGTCCCAGCCTGAGCGAGGCCGAGCGGTGCGCGTGGTAGCGTGCCCCATGACCCCCACGCGCCCCCTGTCCGTGCTCCCGATGGGCGACCGGGCGGAGGTCGGTGATCTACCTCGTAGGTACTGGGTTTCCGAGGATTTGTCGTTAGCTCAGTGCCGCAGTGTTCGCACCACGGCACACCATCCGCGTCTCGCGCACGCTCAAGACCTCGTTCGCGCTGTTCGGGTGAGAACCTCCGCGGTCCTCGCTCCGTTGCAATTGGCGCCGTCCCTTGCGGGCTCTTGCTGCCCGACCCTTCTTGCGACATCAACGCCTGCGACAGGCCCTGGAGCCCCGCCGCGATGTTCCCAATCCCACCGACGACGAGCCCGGTCGACACGGCGATCGCAGGCACACCGATCGCGACGCCGACTCCGGTGGCGCTCGTGATGCCCCCGAAGACCTCCCCCGTCAAGCCCCCGATCGTGAGGGCGAACCCTCCCACGATCTGCCCGATGGCCAGCCCCATCCTGGCTTCCGGCGTCCCATGGGCCAGCACGCCCGCGGCATCGAGCAGCCCATGCCCGACGCCGGCGAAAGGAACCGCCCCGAGCAACAGCCCGGCGATGAACCCTCCCTCCACCTGGCCGTCTACATCCGCTGGCAGACAAGCTACGGAACGTTCGCAGTAGCATCAAGAATCTCGATCCGAATTCTGGCAGGGTGCATCTCATCATCCACCAACACTCTGACAGGCACCCTGAAGCGATTGACGTTCATTTCGATCAGCACTTGGTTCTCGGACGTCACCAGCGCCACTGTTTTACCAGGAGTGTCGAGGATTCCACGAAAGACCTCGACGCCACCGACGCGCGTCCCGAGCGGGCCCCTCACATCAAGAGTCACGGTTACGTCCCCATCGACGTCGGATATTGTGCGAATCGACACGCACGATGTATTGAAAGAGACCACGCGCTCAGGATCGTATGCCGGCACCTCCATGTTCTCGTTTGATGGATCGAAGAAAAAGATGATGGGATGCGGTGGAGTGTACGTTGTCTCCATTTTATTGTTCTCTTCTTCTCAGCTCGCGTAGAACCTCGCCACCTTGGCGCGCCTTGCAGTGATTGCAGTGCGGAAGAAACACTCTGGGCTCGCCAAGCGCCTGTGGTGGTTGGTGATCGGCAATCGAGTTCCCGCTCTTCGTTCCCGGGTCCTTGGTGCCACATGTGTGGCACCCGCGCTTATCCATTATTTTATTGATCTGCTTGTGCTCGCTGGCGGTCGGCCGACCTCGATGGGCAGGAATTGACTCCTTCGCGAAGGGCCCGGGTTCGAGTGTAGTTGGTCCCTCTTTGGATGGCGTCGTTCCCGGCGGGCCTATATTGCCCGACCCTTGCGACATCAGCGCCTGCGACAGGCCCTGGAGCCCCGCCGCGATGTTGCCGACCCCACCGACGACGAGCCCGGCCGACACGGCGATCGCAGGCACACCGATCGTCGCGCCGATCCCGGTGGCGCTCGTGATGCCCCCGAAGACCTCCCCCGTCAAGCCCCCGATCGTGACGGCGAGCCCACCCACGATCTGCCCGATGGCCAGCCCC
This sequence comes from Sorangium cellulosum, assembly GCF_001589285.1. GTDB lineage: Bacteria > Myxococcota_A > Polyangia > Polyangiales > Polyangiaceae > Sorangium > Sorangium cellulosum_G. The sequence goes on from NZ_JEMA01000924.1 coordinate 6,523, forward strand.
ATCCTGGCTTCCGGCGTCCCATGGGCCAGCACGCCCGCGGCGTCCAGCAGCCCATGCCCCACGCCGGCGAAGGGAACCGCCCCGAGCAGCAACCCGGCGATGAACCCTCCCTCGATCTGCACATAAGGGTTCTGCGACCAGTCGACCGGCGCCGTGGTCACCGGCTGCGGCACATGCCCGGAGGCGCTTCCGGTCGTGCTGACGTCGACCGGCGCCGCCGCCGCGCCGACCTCCGCAGCCTCACGCGGCCCCTCTACCTGATTGAAGAAGGGATGGTTGCATTCGAGCCCGCTGCAACTCAGGATGCGACGCACCTCCGGATCGTTGTGGAACTCCGGATCATTGAAGACCTGGTCTTCCGGCTCGAACCCGCTCGGATCGACAAAGTTGAGCGGGCTATTCAGCACGTAGCTGTAGGGATTCCAGCTCTGTCCGAAGAACATGAAGGAGACGATCGGGTCGGTGGTCAAGAACCGCCCGATCCTGGGATCGTACATCCTGCCCTTCATGTTCACGAGCCCGATCTCGTCCTCGCTCTCGTGCCCGGTAAACCCCNTCTCGTCCTCGCTCTCGTGCCCGGTAAACCCCTGCGTCGTCTTGCTGGTGAACGACGCCGGCGCGGGCTCTC
>NZ_JEMA01000925.1 GCF_001589285.1 Sorangium cellulosum
CCAGGCCGCCTCCGCCCCGCGCGCGCCGCCGCGTCCAGGCCGGGCCGAGGACGCCCGCGCGGCGCCTCGATACGAGGGCACGGGTTCCTTTTCGCGATGCGCTGCGATACACGCGTGCCGTGTCCGCCTCTCCCGCCCTGGTCTGCCGCGGTCTGGTCAAGCGCTACGGCGACGTCGTGGCCGTGAACGGGCTCGACCTCGAGGTGCGGCGCGGCGAGTGCTTCGGCCTGCTCGGCCCGAACGGCGCGGGCAAGACGACCACGGTGGAGATCCTCGAGGGGCTGACCCGCCCCGACGCCGGCGACGTCGAGGTGCTGGGCGAGCGCTGGGTCGGGGACGGCATCGCGCTGCGCCGGCGGCTCGGCATCCAGCTCCAGGAGACGCGCTTCCCGGACAAGCTCCGCGTGGGCGAGGTGATCGCGCTGTTCCGCAGCTTCTACCCGCGCGGGCTCGAGCCGGCGGAGGCGCTGCGGCGCGTTTCCTTGCAGGAGAAGTCGGGCGCGTACGTGCGCGGGCTGTCGGGCGGGCAGAAGCAGCGGCTGTCGCTCGCGTGCGCGCTCGCGGGCGACCCGGAGGTGCTCTTCCTCGACGAGCCGAGCACCGGCCTCGACCCGGCGTCGCGCCGCGAGATCTGGGCCGTCGTCGAGGACCTGAAGGCGCGGGGCCGCACCGTCCTGCTGACCACGCACTACATGGAAGAAGCCGCGCGCCTCTGCGATCGGGTGGCGATCGTCGACCGCGGGCGGCTGCTCTCGCTCGGCACGCCGGCGGCGCTCGTCGCGTCGCTGGGCGCCGAGCACGTCGTGGAGGTCGAGGTGGACGGGGAGATCGCCGAGGAGGAGCTCCGGGGGCTGCCCGGGGTGGAGGCCGTGCGCGTCGCGCAGAGGACGCTGCGGCTGACGGTGCGCGACGTGGCGCGCGTGCTCCCGCCGCTGCTCGCGCTGTGCGCGGCGGGCGGGGTCGAGGTGCGGCGGCTCACGACGCAGCACGCGAGCCTCGAGGACGTGTTCATGGCGCTCGCCGGGCGGAAGCTCGCGGGCGAGGAGGCGGCGTGATGGCGTGGCTCCGCTCGCTGCGCGGCGCGCCGCTCGCGCTCCTCATCCGGGCGCGGGTGGTGGAGTTCCTGCGCGAGCCCGAGGCGATCTTCTGGATGCTCGTGTTCCCGATCCTGATGTCGTCGGCGCTGGCCGTCGCGTTCAGGAGCCAGCCGGCGGAGCCGGTGCTCGTGGGCGTCGAGGCGGGCGTCCACGCCGAGCCGCGACGCGCGGCGCTCGAGGCCGCGGGGCAGGTCGTGGCCACGGTGGTCCCGCGGGAGCAGGCGCGGCAGGCGCTCCGGGCCGGCAAGGTGGCGCTTGTCGTGCTCGCCACGGATCCGCCCACGTACTGGTACGATCCGACGCGGCCGGAGAGCCGCATGGCGCGGCTCGAGGCGGACCAGGCGCTCCAGCGCGCGGCGGGGCGCGCGGACGCGTTCCAGCCGGCGGCGCTCGAGATGACCGAGAGGGGGTCGCGCTACATCGACTTCCTGGTGCCCGGGCTGCTCGGCATGAACCTGATGATGACCGGGCTCTGGGCGATCGGCTTCGCGATCGTGCAGCAGCGCATCGGCAAGCTCATGAAGCTGTTCGCCGCGGCGCCTGTGCGGCGCTGGCACCTGCTCGTGACCCACCTCGGGGCGCGGCTCGTGTTCCTGGCGATCGAGGTCGTGGCCCTGCTCCTGTTCGCGTGCCTCGTGCTCGACGTCCCGATCGCCGGCTCGATCGCCGCGCTCGCGCTGGTCGTCGTTGTCGGCGCGCTGTCGTTCGTCGGCATGGGCCTGCTCATCGCGTCGCGGCCGCGGACCCTCGAGGGCGTCTCGGGCCTGACGAACCTGGCGCAGTTCCCGATGTGGATCTTCTCCGGCATCTTCTTCTCGACCGAGCGCTTCCCCGACGCGATCCAGCCCTTCATCCAGGCGCTGCCCCTCACCGCGCTGAACGACGCGCTCCGCGGCGTGATGCTCGAGGGCGCCACGCTCGCCGCGCTCGCGCCCGAGCTCGCGGTGATGGCCGCCTGGGGCGTTGCCTCCTTCGCGCTGGCCCTGAAGCTCTTCCGCTGGCAGTAGCCCGGGCCCGGCCGGGGGAGCGCGCGCGCCCGGCGGGTGTTTCCCTGCCAGCACTGCGCCCGCAGCGCTGTCGGTCCGCTGCTGCCCTCGCAGCACGCCGCCGCGCGGCGAGAGGGGCGCGCCGCCGCGCGGGCAGGGGAGATGCCTCGCTCCTGGCCGCTGCGGCCCGCGCCTCCGCCGCCGGGCACGGGGCTTGCGGTCACGGACGCGCGCGGCGAGCGGCGAGCGGCGAGCGGCGATGATCGCCGGCGAGCCACGGCGAGCGCCCGCGCGAGGACCGAGACCGAGGACATCCATGAGCGACAAGCAGCGGAAGATCCGTCTGGGCGCCTTCTTGCCCGGCGCAGGACACCACGTGGCGGCCTGGCGGCACCCGGAGGCGCAGGCGGACGGCGGCATCAACTTCGGGCATTACCGGCGCATCACCCAGACGGCGGAGCGGGCCGGGTTCGACGCCGTGTTCCTCGCGGACGGGCTCGCGCTGCAGAGCCGGCCGGGGGCGAAGGGCCGTACGGCGTACGGCGCCAGCTTCGAGCCGGTCACGCTGTTCTCCGCGCTCGCGGCCGTCACCGAGCGCATCGGCTTCATCGCCACGGCGTCCACCACGTACGAGGAGCCCTACCTGCTGGCCCGCAAGTTCGCCTCGCTGGACCACCTCAGCCAGGGGCGGGCGGGGTGGAACGTCGTCACCACCGGCGGGGGCGAGGCGGCGGGGAACTTCGGGCTCGACGCCCACCCCGACCATGCGCAGCGGTACGCCCGGGCGCGCGAGTTCGTCGACGTTGTCACCGGCCTCTGGGATAGCTGGGAAGACGACGCCTTCCTCCGCGACAAGGCGTCAGGGGCCTATTACGACCCGGAGAAGCTGCACACGCTCGATCACAAGGGGAAGTTCTTCTCCGTCCGGGGGCCGCTCAACATCCCGCGTCCGCCGCAGGGCCACCCGGTGATCGTGCAGGCGGGATCGTCGGAGGCGGGCCGGGACCTCGCGGCGGAGACCGCGGAGGTGATCTTCACCGCGCAGCAGACGCTGGAGGACGCGCAGGCGTTCTACGCCGACGTGAAGGGCCGGATGGCCAGGTACGGCCGCCACCCCGACCAGCTCAAGATCATGCCCGGGGTGTTCCCCGTCGTCGCGAGGACGGCGTCGGAGGCCAGGGCGAAGTACCAGCAGCTCCAGGACCTCATCCTGCCGGAGGTCGGCCTGTCGCTGCTCTCGGGCCTGTCGGGCGGGATCGACCTGTCGGCGTATCCGGTGGACGGGCCGCTGCCCGAGCTGCCGGAGACCAACAACAACAAGAGCCGTCAGGCGCTGATCTTCGACATCGCCCGCAAGCGCAACTTCACCATCCGGGAGCTCTACCTCTGGGTGGCCGGGGCGCGCGGCCACTGGACGATCGTGGGCTCGGCGGAGCAGATCGCGGACGAGCTCGAGGCCTGGTTCACGCAGGGCGGCGCCGACGGGTTCAACGTGATGCCGCCGTGGCTGCCGGGCGGCCTGGACGACTTCGTGGAGCTGGTGATCCCGGAGCTGCGGCGGCGCGGCCTGTTCCGAACGGTGTACGAGGGCCGCACGCTCCGGGAGAACCTGGGCCTGGCGCGGCCCGAGAACCGCCACGTGCGCAAGGCGCAGGCGTCAGCGGCCTGACGCCGCGCTCGCGGGGGATGGGCGCCCCCCGCGGGCCGCGCGGCATCAGCCCGCGTCGATGATCTCGATGCGGTTCCCGAACGGATCGTCGGTGTGGAACCGCCGCACCCCGGGCAGCTCGTCGCTCCACCGCACCTCGTGGCCGGCGGCCTCGAGCGCGGCCGCGAGCGCGTCGATGCCCGTCACAGCGAGGCCGGGGTGCGCCTTGCGCGCCGGCTGGAACGCGCGCTCCACGCCGAGGTGCACCACCACCGCGCCCGCGCGGAACCACGCGCCGCCGCGCGACGCGAGCGGCTCGGGCTTGGCGACCTCCTCCATCCCGAGCACGTCCCGGTAGAACGCCGCCGCCCGCGGCTCCTGCCCGGGCGGCATCGCGAGCTGCACATGATCGATGCGGACGAAGGTGAACGGCATCTGGGCCGTATAGGGAAGGACAGCGCAGCTCACAAGGCGGCCGGAGAGGCCGCCGCGCGCGACGTCTCAGCCTCTGCCGGCCTGGCCCGCCGCATCCGCGGCCGCCCTGCGCAGGCGCTCCTCGATGTCGTCGGACAGGCACATCCTCGAGACCATGTCCTCGAACGTGTCGCGCCGCCGGATCAGCCGGCTCCGGCCGCCGTCGATGAGCACCTCGGCGGGCCGAAGCCTGCCGTTGTAATCGTAGCTCATCACGTGGCCATACGCGCCGGCGTCCATCAGCACGACCACATCCCCCTCGGCGACGTCCGCGGGGAACTCGCGCTCGCTGATCCACATATCGGTGTTCTCACAGACCTGGCCCGTCATCGCCATCGGGGCGGTCCGGCCGCGGCGGCCGTTGATCCGCACCTCGTGGTAAGCGCCGTACATCACCGGGCGCGCCATCGTGTTCATCGAGATGTCCGTGCCGATGATCGTCCTGTATCCCTGCTTGATCGAGATCACCCGCCCGAGCACGCAGCCCGCGTCGCCGACGAAGTAGCGCCCCGGCTCCATGACAAGGCGGGGCGCCTTCAGGCCGTGCTCGGCGCACTTCTTCTGGACCACCGCCGCGATCTCGCGGGCGACGGCCTCCACGTCGAGCGGCGGCTGCTCCCGGCGGTACGGGATGCCGAGCCCGCCGCCGATGTCCAGGAACGAGAGGTCGAAGCCGAGCTTCCGCGCGACCGGCCCGATCAGGTCGAGCAGCTTGCCGGTGACGTGCGCGAAGCTCTCTGGCTTGTTCGCCTGCGAGTGAGGCATCATGTGCACCCCGAGCCGCTCGACCCCGTTCTCGAGCGCGGTGCGGTAGGCCTCCTCCACGTACTTCGGGTGGATCCCGAACTTCGCCGACGGGCCCGCGAACGGCTTCAGATCGGGCGTGGCGATGTCCTCGCCGCTCGGGTTGATCCGGAACGACATGCAGCGCGGCCGCCCGAGCGCGAACAGGCGCTTCAGGATCCCGTGATCATCCACGTTGAAGATGACCCCGGCGCGCAGCCCCGCGGCCAGGTCCTCGTCCGAGAGGCTGTTGCCCGTGTAGATGATCTGCTCGCCCGAGAGCCCGAGCGCCTGCGCCAGGCGGATCTCGTTCGGGCTCGCGGCGTCCACGCCCGAGCCCTGCTCGACGAGGAGCTTCGCTATCTCCAGGTTGTTGCACGCCTTGATGGCGTAAAAGACGGACACCTCCGGATAGCTGCTGCGGAGCGCCCGCGTGAGGCGACGGAAGTTATCCCGGATGCGCTCGGCATCGTAGGCATAGAGCGGCGTCCCGTACTGCTCCGCGAGGTCGCGGACCGAAATGCCCCCGATCGTGATCTCTGCCTCTTGCATACTCCTCGTCGCTTCAACGCTCCAGCGTGAGAGACAACCTCGAGGAGCCTTCCTCGCTCACCCTCGGTCGTCCTCGGTTATTCTCGATGATTCCGGGTCGTCCTCGGTCGTGCCGAGTGCATTAGCGTACCATGTGCCACCGTCGTCCCGCAACGGCGCGGGCGGCGCGGCGCGCTCTCAAGCGCCACGCGCCACGTGATGGAGCGCCCGCTGCGGCGCTACTTCTCGGCGGTCCGGCTGCTGCTGCTGCTGAAGAGGTGGCGCCAGAGCACGCCGAGGCCGCCCACGAAGAGCGAGCCGTGGCGCTTGTCCAGGTCCTCGACAGCGGCGGGGTCGAACGGGAGCGCCTGCGGGTCGATGACCTCGAGCAGGACCCGCTCGTCCGCGGTGGGGGAGGGGTGGAGCCGCAGCCGGCACGAGCTCCCGGGCGCGCGCGGGCCTGTCGGGGGGCTCGCCACCGAGTCGAGGTGCGCGACGAGGTCGTCCGCCCGATCGAAGTCCATGTCGCCCAGGTGCTCGCCGATGAGCGACGCGCGCGCCCGGCGGATCGAGCGGCCCAGCGCGTCCCCCGAGTCATCGGTCTCGACCGAGGCGTTGATCTCCGTGTCGATCGAGAGGCTGCGGTTCGTCAGGTTGGCCGAGCCGACCGTGAGGAAGCGGTCGTCGACGATCATCACCTTCGAGTGGATGTACGTGGCGCGCTCGGCCGTCTCGTCCTCGCCGCACGCCGGCAGGGTGTAGTAGACGCCGAGGCGATGGCCGGTCTCCGCCGCCGCCGCGCGCAGCTTGCCGAGCATCTGGGCCTGGGAGAGGCCGACGGCGATCTGCTCCTTCATGGTCTCGGCCTCCATGTTCAGCACGAGCACCACGTCGAGCGGCGGCCGGCCCTCGGCGCGCATCCGCCGCTCGATCCCGTCGGCGATGGCCTGGGAGCTGAAATACTGTGTCTCGATGTAGATGAAGCGCTCGGCCGCGTCGATCGCGTCGAGGTAGAGATCGCGGATCTCCGTGCAGTGCTCGGCGCCGGTGGGCGAGCCGTGCGGATCGGTGCGGCTCAGCGTGACGCGCTTCGTCTCGAGGGGGATGCCGCCCTCGGGCCGGTAGTCGGCGAACGTCGGCTCGGCCCCCTCGGCGTCCGGCAGCGTCATGGGCGCGCCGCCGGCGCGCCGCCAGCGATCCGTGAAGATCTCGGTCAGCGCCCGGGCGACCTCGCGGCTGCGCAGGTAGGCCTGCACGTCGTGAAACGGCTTGTGCGGCTCACCGCGGCTGACGCGGAAGGGGTTCTTGTTCGCGTGGCTGCGATCGTCCCAGCGGTGGTCGCAGAGGTCGAGCCCGCCGAGGAACGAGAGCTCGCCGTCCGCGACAACGAACTTCTGGTGGTGCGAGGCGCGCTCGACGTGGGTCGAGTCGAAGAGGAAGTGCAGGCGGTGGTTCGTCCACTCGAAGACGAGCTGCTGGAGCCACTCGCGCTCGAGCGCGAACACGAGGTGGAAATCCCAGGCCAGGATGTAGATCTGGAGGCCCGGGTTGATCTCGCAGAGGTGGTTCAGGAACTTGAGCAGCGTGATCGGGCTCGACACCTGCTCCTCTCTCCCGCCCCGGAGCAGGGCGACGTCGCTGTCGAACTGCCAGCCGGCGAGGAGCAGGGTTCGCCGCGCCATCGACGCGACCCGGTAGAACTCGGGGTAGTACTCGTCGGCATCGATCAGCAGGCCGATGCTGTCCACCGGGGTGTCGCACCACGTGTGGCGCCGAGGGTCGATGATCTTCGCCATCCCTTTGCGGTCGTGTCGATTGCGTGGTTGTGGCGTCTGTGTCGGCTGCTCGCGTCAGGCGGATCCCTGAGACGCCTGCGGCCTCGCGTGCTCCTCGATGAGCCGCTTCAGGCTGGCCACGTCCGGTCGGATGTCGCTGGCTTCACCGATCGTGGCGAGCCGCTCCGCTTCGCCGGGCGATAGCTCGGGGCATATCCACTCCAGCAGCGCCGCCCAGTCCGGCGCGCCGTCGCAGCTATAGCAGTCATCGGGGATGGGTGTGTTGTCGGGAAAATTCCGGAAAACAAGGTACGGCATCGGTTCTACCTCGAGGCCGCCATCACGGTCACGCGCTCGGCGCGGCGCCTGATGGCTGCTGGCCTCTCGCTGCTGGCGCCTCTCTTCTGGCTGCTCATGGTTCACTTCTCACGTGCGTTTCAGGTGCGTGCCACGGCTGCGCTGGCGCGCGCGGAGCCCGCGCCTGCGGCGCGCTGACCGCCTCGGCTATGGAGCCGACGGCGCGAGGGGGCAAGGGTCCCCGTCACCGCCGCCGCGCTCC
>NZ_JEMA01000926.1 GCF_001589285.1 Sorangium cellulosum
GCCGGAGGGCGGCAGCCTCATCGGGCGACGCGTCGGTCGCGGCGCAGAGAACCTCGCGCGCGCGGCCGAGCGGCCCGACAAGGACCGCCGCGACGCGACGGTCGATACGGCGCAGCCCGGCTGGAGCTCGACCGACCGTCGCGCGGGCGGCAGCTCGACGGCCGCCCGGAACACGAAGCTGAACACCACCCGGGCTTCCGCCACCCTCGAGGACTCCGCCGCGGACCGCCCCTCGCGCAAGTCGACGCGCAAGAGCGCCAACCGGCAGAAGCAGGACAACGCCCTGCGGCAACGGCAGACCCGCGTGGCGAGCGCGCCGAAGACGCGGGCGAAAAAGGCCGCGGCGCAGCCGTAGCGTCGCCAGGTGCGCGATCGATCGTGGCAACGGCGGTGCGGGAGGGCCTCGCAGGACGGCCCGGCCACGCCCTGGCGTGACAGGGCCCTCGAACGGGCCCGGCCCTTCTCCTGGGTGACCGGGCCCGTCTTTCGCCTGCTGACTTGCCGCTGTGTCGTGCCGTTACATCAGGGGAGCGTCGGGGCCGTCCACTCCACCCACTTGGCCTTGTCGAGCTCGTTCTTCGGCTTCCAGACGTCGGTGTTCGCGCCGGCGTCTTCGAGCAGGAACTTCTTGACGAAGGCCTCGATCGCCTCCTGCTCGCCGTTCTTGTAGTCCGTTCCGCAGTGGTTGTGCCCGCTGTCGACGTACCCGATGTTCTGCTTCACGCCGAGGGCCTCGTAGATCAGCCTGGCGGCGCCGCCAGCCTGGTCAGCGTTGTTCGTGCTCAGCCACTCGTAGTTGAGGTTCCCGAGGATCAGGAGGCCGCGAGGGGCCACCATGCCGACGAGCTGGTGGTGATCGAGCGGGAGCTTTGTCACCGCGTTGCCGAAAGGCTCGATCGCCTTGCTGAACCACTGCTGCTCGCCGTACGTCCTGCTGAGGTTCTGGACGCCGGAGCTGCCGGTCCTGCCCATGTTGTCGACCTCGGAGACCCGCCACGCCGCGACGCCGCCCGAGCCCGATTCCTGCGGGATGGTCAGCGCGATGCGCGAATCCATGGCGCCGATCATCAGCGCCCCCTTGCCGTTGCGCGAGCAGCCCGTGATGGCGAGGCGCGTCGGATCGATCTTGGCATCCGGCGTGGACTCGAGGGCATCGATGATGCGGCTCGCGCCCCAGGCCCAGGCGATCAGGGCGCCGCTCTCCGCGTTCCCGTGGAACTTGGAGAAGATGCCTTGGCTTCGATTGCCTTCCGGCTGCACGCCATTGTGATTGTAGTTGATGATCGCGACGCCCATCTGCTTCAGGCGGTCGTTGTTGAGGGAGCCGCCGCTGAGCCCGATCAGCGCCGGGTACGGCGCCGTGCCGGTGCTGGGCAGGGAGATGTCGACGGTGAAGGAGACATCCTGCGCGCCGCCGCCCACGTTGATCGTCAGCTTGCCGCCAGACATGCTGCCCGCGACAGTGGCCTCCTTGATCTCCTTCGGGCCGGTCTCGTAGTGCTGGATCATCTCGGAGATTTCCCGATGCCGACAGACCCACTGCGCTCGGGTCGTCACCTTCGTCCCGTCCATCATGGTGAAGGGATCGTGCAGCTTGTCGTACGCCTTCAGATCGCCGAAGGCGGGCATGCTGGGAACCGTACAGTCCTCTCCGGGGGTCTCGACGCCTGTCAGCACCGCGTCCCCGCCGGGCGTGGAACCGCCAGTCCCGCCGACGCCTGTGCCTCCCGCCGGGTCCGATCCGCCGACGCCCGAACCGCTCGTCGCGGGGCCGCTCGTTCCCGTGCCTGCGCCACCGGTACCGCTACCACTGCCGCTGCCGCTGCTCGCTGACGACGTATCGGCCGACGAGGTGCCGCCGGCCGGACTGCCGGTGCTGCCGGTGCTGCCGGTGCTGAGGTCGTCGGTGTCAACGCCCGACACGCACGCGCCGAGCAGGGGGAGGAGGGCGGTCACGGTGAGCAGTCTGGAGTAGTTCGGTCGAAGGGACATGGTAGGCCTCGCTGAGTCCAAGGGGTTCGGCATGTTCATGCTCGAACCGGTCGTGCTGCGTTCTCTTCCGTCGGAAACACCGCCCAGCGCGACCGCATGTACATTCCCGGTGGAAGGCATTTCGATCAACTTCCTTGTGGTCGCCATCGCCGTTCTCACGCTGCTTGCGTTGAAGGCGTTGCCATCTGGAGGAGCGACAGCACTCCATCGGAGTGCCCCTTCGGCCGTCCGAGCCGTCGACGAGCGGAGCGCCGTCCATGAACGCCCCCGCGACCGGTCGGCCGGCCGTGCGTTCTTCTGATTACCTGGCGACGCTGCGCACCATGGTGCCCGCTGTGCAGCGCACGCGCCGTCCGCTGATTTCCCCGAGAGGGTACCACATGAGGGGTCCGAGAGAACACACGTTTCACCGCTGGCGGGGCGCGCGGGTGGCCTCGCTCGCCGACGTGGCGCTACGATCGGTAACACGCGGACGACGTCCCGCTACGATCGGTAACAGAAGTGGCCCGCGCTGCGTCCGGCTGCGCGGGGTCGCGGGGCGCCTGTCGTGCGCGGCGTCGATCCAGCGCAGATCGGCGCACGCTGGATCGAAACGGACGCTCGTCGCCCATGCGTCCTTCACCTGTATCATATTTCTACGACAGGTGTCCTGTCTTTTTACCTCGCGAATCACCTCGCGAACGCGAACCCGAGAGGGCGGCGGACCTGTCTTCATCGAAGCGGTCCGGGATGCCGAGCACGCGCCCGTCCGGGCGGCCAAGCCTCGAGGCGCCGATCCAGTGAGCCATCTCAGCGAGCGGCACCACCCAGCAGCCGGCGCGGCCGAGCCCGGCGAGCAGGCCTGAGGAGCAATCAAGAGCTTCGGGTACGCGATCTGATCGACGCCGGGAAGGTCTCGAGAGGTGCCCTTGGGCGCGTGAGACCGGCTCGAGCGCACAAGGCACGAGGGTCAACCGGCGTGTACAGCATGGCTGTACACGAGGATGGCGACCACGAACCGCTTGATTTTCGGAGCGTGTTTGCTCATTCTACCTGTCCAAGAGGACGTTCTTCGCCTCGCGCAGCTCTTGCCTACGGGCGACGTGGTCAGAAAGGTTCGATTTCACCGATCCCTTCACCGGCCGCGCGTCGCCTCCACGATCCGAACATCCAGGCCTCTCGCCTGGATCCAGCGGGAACGAGAGCTGAATCTTCCCTCTCACCACCTTCATCGTGAACCATGAAACTTCGACTCTCCAGCTTCATCGCGGCGGCGACCGTCGCCATCCTGTCACCGCTCGCAGGCTGCTCCGACACCCCTGACGACAACGGCGCTGGAGGCGCCGGCGGCTCGGACGCCGGAAGCACGAGCGCCAGTGGGTCTACGTCGAGCGCGATCGGTTCGGGCGGGGCTGGCTCGACCAGCGCGAGCACCGGTGGCGACGGCGGCGGCTCGACCGGCAGTGGCAACGCGGTCCCCCCGACGTTCGAGACGGTGAAGTTCGTTATCGAAAGATCCTCTTGTTTCGGAGCGGGGTGCCATAACGACGAGCAGAACCCCCTGGATCTGAAGGTCGACGCTGAGCTGCGCACGAGGCTTACCACGCACATCTCCAGGAATTGCGGCGATCTCCCGATCGTCAATCCCGGCAAGCCGGAGGAGAGCGCTCTCATCAAGATCCTGAAGGAGCCGTGCGGCACGACGCCGCGAATGCCCATCGAGTGCGTCAACGAGGGGGATGCCAAGTGCGTACCCGACAACTACATCGAGGCGCTCGCGCAGTGGATCGCCGACGGCGCGCTGGAGTAGCAGCGCTCGGCGAGTAGCCGCCGACGGGTTGCGTCGCCCCACAGGCGCACGTCTGCGGACACGCCCTGGTCCAGATGGCCGATCCCGATCCGGGAACGGCAGAACGCCCCGAATTCCAATCGCCTGGCCGTAAAGATTGCAGCTCGGTCGCTCGACGATCCGCCGCGTCCACGCGCGCCTCCTCGTCGAGGGGCCGCCTGGCCTCCGTGACCATCGCGCGCACGACGGTCAGCGGAAGCGTACTCGATGGCACCGGCGGCGCCTTCGGCGGCTGCGATGGATCTACTGCGCCGCGAGCGCGCCTGCCGGGTATGCGGCATGATCAGGTCCGGCGGTGTCGACGGTGTTCGTCTCGAAGACCCAGCTGCCGCCCGGCGGGATCTGGACCGCGCCGCTGCCGATCGCCACGCCAAGCGGGCGCCCGACGCGATTGACCGAGAAGACCGTGGCGGAGGGATCTCTCACCGCCACGTCGAGCCCGTTGAGGAGCGTGCCCGTGTACGCCGTGCCGGCGTCACCCGTCACGGCCTTCACCTGGCTGATGGTGAGGCCATCGATGGGAACGACGTCAAGGGCAAAGTAATTGCATCGGTAGACGACGAATTCCACGTCTTCGATCACGAGGTCCGAGGGCAAGTCCGTCACCGCGGCCATTGTCACGTCACCTGGACCCACGCACGCAGCGATGGTGCCCGAGCCATCCGTGAGTCGATAGAAATGCTGCGTGAGCAACCCGTTGATCCCGGCTGCCATGGACTGCCGGGTCCTGTCGTAGAGATCGACGGCGACGGCGGCGTGGCAGGCCGGGATATCCCCGTCGTTCCTCAAGGCGACGTAGAGCTCGGTGCTGGTTGGTCCTTTGCGCAGGGTCAGCGCGATCGCGTTGAGCACGCCGTTTCCGCCGGGGAGCGCCGTGACGGTGAGGTCTTCCGGAACGATGAGCGCGTCGTCACCGATGTCCCCGCCCGCCCCTGCGCCGTCGCTCGCCTCGCTCGAACAGGCCAGCGGGAGGAGGACGGCGGCAAGGATGAGGAGACGCTTCGCCAGCATGAACATGAGAAGAGATGCCCAGCCCATCGCTGTCCGCCATCGTCGCGCAGCGCGGGGCCGCGAGGTGAGGCAAATCATGAAGAGCGAACACGCCGCGGCGCCCGCCGTCACCGCCGACGCACGAACGCAAAGACCCCTCCGGTGAGAAGGGGTCTTTGCTCCCGAGCTCGTCCGAATGTTCAGGACCTCGCTCCGAGCGTGCTCAGGCCTTGAGCTCCGTGAACCCGCCCGGATTGTGGATCGTGGCGCCGGCGACGGCGCCCTTGCCACCGATGAAGTCCTCCGTCTTGTCGGAATAGCCGAACTTGGTCACTTCCGCGGTGCCACCCTTCGCAGGGAAGCCATCCGCATTCGCCTTCACGCCCAGGGCGTTCATGATGTTGACGAAGTACTTGTTGATCGGCGCGTTGCCAACCTTCGGATCGGTGCCGGTGCCCTGATTGACGCCGTTGACCGTGCCGGTGCCGTTGGCGCACTGCGACATGCTGTTGCCGTTCGTCAGGTTCGACGACGGGTCGAGGTTGACGATCTGACCGGTCTTGAAGTAACCGCCGGCGCTGCCAGCCTGAATGATCGGCGCGTTGTTGAGGTTGTGCGCGTTGCCGTCCGACATTTCCTGGAACCAGATGGCGGCGCTGCTGTCGAGGACCGTCCCGCTCCCCGACGGGATGTCGTCGAGCATCCGGACGAGGTTCGCGAACTTCTGCGCGTAATAGGCGTCGACCTTCAGGAGCATCTCGAGCGCGTTGGGCAGGCAGTTGCCTTGCATGCCCGCATTGTCGAGGCGGTGCGAGAGGGCGTGCGACTCCATGGTGATGTCGAGCCCGCTGAAATTGTAATTCCCGGGGTACTTCAAGAAGATCACCGGGTTGGCGTTGCAGGCGGCCGAGAGCGCTGCGATGGCCGAATAGATGTCCGCGCCATCCAGGTCGCCGGAGACCTTGGTCGTGAGGACGTCGCTGCCAAAGCCGCCCGACCCGGCCTTGGAGGCGTTCGCCGCCGTCGCGCCGAGCATCGCGCCGAGCTCCGCGTTGCACTGCGCGGTGACCATCACGTTGCCTGTCGAGTGGAGGAGCTCCTTCCAGGCTGCGAGCTTCCGCTTGTCGGCGCTGCTCATGTCGAACCGCTCGAGCGTCTGCAGATCGTCCTTCACGAGGTCGATGACGCTCTTGCCGCGGATCGTCGCGTAGGTGTCCGGGGACATCGGCTCCCCCGTCTGGAAGAGCCCCGTGAGGCCGCTGAAGGCCTGCGACGCGTTGAGGCCGCTGAACATGGTCTCGGCGGCGGAGTAGGAGATCCCCGACTGCGCGCTGTCTCTCTGAGCCGCCGTGTTCAAGAGCAACGGCGTGCCTTGCGGGCTGAGCTGCTGGGCGATGACGTGATCCAGCGAAGGACCGACAGCCTTTGCGTTGAACTTCGTCGCGGTTTCGAAGCTGAACGGGTCGTTGCTGTTCGGGGTGACCGGCTGGCAGGTGAAGAACGACCCCACGATCTGCGTGTGGGAGTCGTTCCCCTGTCCACGCGACATGTTGGCGGTCCACTCGTTCATCGAGCGGATGCCGCGGGGCATGAGGAGCTTCTTCGCATAGGGAGCGAGGGCCGCGAGGCTCGTCGCCTCGAGGTCGGCAGCCGTGAGCTCCCCCTGCTTCTTCTCGGGGAACCATTTGTTCGTGACGCACCCGTAGTGCGTGAACATCACGATGAGCGCCTTGCCGGAGGCAGGGGTGTCGCCCCTCGCGGTGCGTTCCCACACAGAGCTGAGGAACGGCGCAGCCAGGACTGCTCCGCCCATGCCACGAAGGAAGATTCTGCGGTTCAGTTGCTTGCTCATGTTCGACATTCCTCAGCTTCTACTGCGTTTCACGCACTCGCGTGGTGAACGATTCCGTCTGCGTGAGATCGGCCAGCAGGTCGAGAACGCTGTAGCCGCTCTCGGACAGCTTCATGTCGAGCTGATCGACGAGGCACTTGTCGTTCCCGTTCGGGTCGCGCCCGTAGGCATAGGCGACCCACGCCTGAGCGTAAAGCTGCTTGGCTTTCGGAGTCTGAGCGATCTCCTGCATGAGCTGCAACGGAGAGGTGATCTCCTTCACCTTGCCGCCGCCGAAGTCGATGGTGTTCGTCGTGACGCTCGCGTCGATCGCACCACCACGAGGATCGCTCGTCTGCACCTTTCCGATGGCGTCGAAGCCCTCCATCACGAACCCCGGCGGATTGATGACCGCGTGGCAGCCTGCGCAGTTCGCAGGCTTCGTCAGCTCTTCGACGTACTGGCGCTGCGTCGTGAAATCGCCGTCGACGGTCAGCATGGTAGCGCCGGGGAGGGGCGGCCCCGGATTGGCGCCGAGCATGTAGGACGCGATGAACGCGCCGCGCAGGATCGGGCTCGTGGCGTCGTAGCCCGAGTAGGAGCTCAAGAACCCGGCGCGCGTCAAGAAGCCCGGCCGCTCGGCAGGGTCCAGCTCCACCTTGGTCAACTCGGCGCCGTACGCCGAAGGGTCGAGCCCGTAGATCGCCGCGTTGTCCTTGTTGACGAAGGCGACATTGCTGAGGAGGAGGTCATCGAACGAGCCGCCCGCGAACGCCACCTCTTCGAAGTAAGCGTCGAGCTCGGCCCGCGCGCTGAGCTCGGCGCCCTCGGAGTACAGCGGATACACGTCGGTGTCGTGATCCCCCTTCCACCAGTGGGAGCTTCCGTTGTCCATCTGCACCCAGTTGCGGTGGAACGCGGTCACGAGCGGCCCGGCCTTCTCGCGCACGGCGATCATCCGCTCCGCCTGTGCCAGGATCTGCTCCTTGGTCTGGAGCTGGTTGCCGTCGGCCGCCGCGCTCAGGACGTCATCCGGAGCAGAGCCCCAGAGCAGGTACGAGAGCCTCGTCGCCACCTCGTGGCTGGAGAGCTGGATGCCCTTGCCCGACGCAGCCGGGGTGGTCGTCAGCTCGGGGAGCATGAGGAACGAGGGCGACACGAGGAAGGCCATCAGCGTCGTCTCGGCGACCTCGTCGGGCGTCCCCGGCGGCGTCGTCTGGCCTAGCTTCAGGAATCGCGCCACCTCCTCGGCGCTCAGCGGGCGACGGAACGCCTTGCGGCCGAAGGTCTGGATGGTCTCCTCGAGGCAGCCAGCCGCCGAGGGGTCACAGCTGATGAACCTGGACTTGTTCGGCCCAGCCATCACCTCTTTGGCGATCTGCGCGGCGACATCTTGATAGATGCTCCACGCGGGAGGGGTCATCGGCCCCTCGAAGTCGGAGACGAGCAGCTCGGCGGGCGCCTTTCTCTCGGTGCCCACGGTGGTGACGCCGAGGAGGTCCCGCACCGTGTTTTCGTACTGCCGGTTCAGCATGCGGGGGATCTGGGTCGTCGCCGGAATGCCGGGGACACAGACATCCGGCGGCGGCAGCGTGGTTTCCCCCCCCGTGTCGCCGCCGCTGCTGCCGGAGGTCGACCCGTCATCGTCATCACCATCCGCTATGTTGCCGGTGCAGCCAGCGAAGAAAGGTGTTGAGGCGAGAAAAATCGTCGTACCGATGTACGAGAGGTGTCTTAATGTTCGCATGCGCATGCGTCTCCTATTCCCGGCCCGTGTCGCAGTGATCACGGGAGCGAAACGAAAGGTGTGAGCGAGCCCGAGGCTCGTCGCTCTGCGTGGGCACGGGCGCCTCACCGACGGTTTCCTCTGGAGACGTGATAGTGAAACGCCGGCGTACGAGCGGGCCCATCACGCCCGCTGCACGCCGACGAGCCACCTCTCCTTTAGAGATCCATTCGGCCCTTTGAATCGTCGGGGAACGACGCGCTGCGCGGCCGCGGACGACGCGCTGCGCGGCCGCGGACGACGCGCTGCGCGAGCCGAGGTGGGGCGACTCCACCGATCGACGCGTGAGCGGCCAGGCTGGTCGTTGGCGGCGCGGAGAGTGGGCCTGGCGCGCGCTGTCCATGGCGAGCACCTGCCGCCGCCCCGCGCCCCGAGGAGCTCCATGTACGCGAACGGTGCGGTCGAGTACGGTTCGAGCGAAGGGCGACCGAGGTCGCCGGCATCCACCGGGTGACCGTCGCGCGGTCATGCAGGGTCGGGAGAGCGCCCGACACACCCACGCTGGAGGAACTGTGCTCCATTCATCATGGACCGTGCTGCTCACGCTGGCGCTCGTCGCCCTGGCCCCGCTCGCCTGCATCGAGCCCCGGTCTCCTGCGACGCCAGGACGGGCCCACGGCCCCACCGCAGCAGCGCATGTCGCGGCGCTCGCCGCCGAGTACTGGGGCGGCCGGATCGCGGCCGAGCCCATCGAGGCGACGTTCCTCGGCTTCCGCAGCCACGACGATCGCCTCCCCGACGTGACCGAGGCCGGCCGCGCGCGCGAGATCACGCGGCTCGAGGCGCTGCTCGGGCGGGTGCGGGCGATCGACGCCGCGTCCCTCGCGCTCCCCGATCGGGTCACGCGCGGCATGCTGGTTCACGAGATCGAGGGCGACCTCGCGCGGCGCGATTGTGACCTCTCGGCGTGGGCGGCCGACCAGCTCCGGGGGCCCCAGGTCGAGCTCTTCCAGCTCGCGCGGGCCCAGACGGTGAGCACCGTGGAGGAGGGCCGCGCCCTCGTCGCGCGCTGGAGCAAGATCGGCGCGTACATGGACGCTCGCACCGACCGGCTCCGGCGGGCGCTCCAGCAGGGCAAGGTGGCCCCGCGCGCCACGGTGGAGCGCGTGATCGCCCAGCTCGACGAGCTGCTCGCGAAGCCGTCCGGCGCGTGGGCGATCATGAGCCCCCGCGACGCCGCTCACCCCGGCTGGCCGGAGGCGGACCAGCGGGCGTTCGCGGCGGCGGTGGAGCAGGCCGTCGAAGGCGGTGTCCGCCCGGCCTTCTCGCGCTACCGAGAGGCGCTCGCCCGCGAGGTCCTGCCGCGCGCCAGGGACGACGCGCGCGCGGGCCTGTCCCACGTGCCCGGCGGCGCGGCGTGCTACGCGCGCCTCGTCCAGGTGAGCACCTCGCTCGCGCGCTCGGCCGACGAGGTCCACGCGATCGGCCTCGAGCAGGTCGCGCGCATCCGGGACGAGATGCGCGCGCTCGGCGCGAAGGCGCTCGGCACCTCCGATCTGGCGGAGATCCAGCGCCGCCTCCGCGAAGACAAGGCGCTCACCTTCTCCACGCGCGACGAGGTCGAGGCGGCGGCGTCGGCGGCGGTCGCGCGGGCCGCGGTCCCTGCCTGGATCGGCGCCCTGCCCCGGACCCCGCTCGTCGTGAAGCGCATGGAGGCGTACGAGGAGAAGCACATGCCGCCCGCGTTCTTCCGCGAGCCAGCGCAGGACGGGAGCCGCCCCGCGACGTACTACGTCAACACGTATGCCCCCGAGACGCGCCGTCGCTTCGAGTCCGAGGTCGTCGCGTTCCACGAGGCGATCCCTGGTCACCACATCCAGGTCGCGCTGGCGCAGGAGCTCGGCGAGGTGCCCACGTTTCGCAAGCACGCGAACGTCCTGGCGTTCACGGAGGGCTGGGGGCTCTACAGCGAGCGGCTGGCCGACGAGATGGGGCTCTACTCCAGCGACGTCGATCGGCTCGGGATGCTGAGCGCCGACGCCTGGCGCGCGTGCCGGCTCGTCGTCGACACGGGCATGCACGCGAAGGGCTGGAGCCGCGCGCAGGCCGTGAGCTACATGATGGAGAACACGATCCTCGACGAGAGCGTCGTCGCGAACGAGGTCGATCGCTATCTCACCATGCCCGGGCAGGCGCTCGCGTACAAGATCGGCCAGCTCGAGATGCAGCGGCTGCGCAAGGACGCCGAGCAGAAGCTCGGGCCCCGGTTCGACATCAAGGGGTTCCACGACGCGCTGCTCGGCTCGGGCGCCGTCACCCTGCCGATCCTCGGCGACCAGATCGCGCGCTGGGTCGCGTCGCGCTAGCCGAGGGCGCGTGGACGGCCACGCTCGGTGGGTCGCCCCCCGCCCGGCGCGGGGTCACCACAGAAAACCCCGCCGATCGGATCGAAAGCCGCGCCCTGCCGAGACGGCATGAAGGGCGGTACTCCTTTGCTGCAGGCGGTCGGGGCGACCGCCGGCCAAGGAGAAGACGTGATGAAGGCGCACGAGCACGGAAACCACGCAGCGACATTCGATCGCGATCGAGCATCGAGCTACGACGGCCATGTGCACCGGATGTGGGCGGGCTATGGCGCCATGCACCAGGTCATCGCCGAGGTGATCGCCGCAGCGCTCCCCGACAAGGACACCGCGTCGCTGCTGATGGTCGGCATCGGCACCGGGAGCGAGGTGAAGCCGTTCGCGCGCTACGCGGGGGCCGGCGTCCGTTTCACGGGCGTCGACCCGTCGTCGGAGATGCTCGCCGTCGCGAGAGAGAAGCTCGCGGCGGAAGGCCTCCTCGATCGGACGAGCCTGCATGCCGGCGAGCTGCGCGATCTCGCGCGTGGGCCCTTGTTCGACGGCGCCCAGATGATTGGCGTGCTGCACCACCTCCCGGGGGAGGAGGCGCGCATCGATCTCTTGCGGGAGATCGCCGGGCGGCTGAAGCCGGGGGCGCCCTTCGTGATCGGCTGTCGGGTTGGAGACGATCCGCTGCTGAGGGCCGTCGAGGAGCGGCGGCTCTTCGCGGACGGGCGGCCGCCCGAGGCGGCAGAGCAAATGAAGAAGGCCGCGGCGTCGATGAGGATCCCGGCCTCGGATGACGAGGTCTTCGCGCTCCTGGCCAGGGCAGGCTTCACGGCGCCTCGTCTGATCTTCTGCGAGCTGCACCTCAAGACCTGGGTGACGCGCTACGAGCCATCCATGTTCGGCGCGTGACCTGGCGATCCGCCCGTCCTGAATCATCGACGCCACATCACCACGTATCCATTTCACCGAAGAGACCGCCTTCACTCCGCGGCCAGCTCACGAGAATTCAACCATTGGTTGATAAATATGCAAATAAAAGTGATAAGTTAATACTGTTGACCAAGCATGTATGCCGCTGGTACAGTGCAGTGAAGGCAGTGAGGCCGTCCGCCCGATGTGGGGCTGGACGCGACTGACGGACTGAGATTACCGTCCTGCGAGAGCTACATGCGATATAACAACTTGCAACACGCATCTGCGACCGACCGCCGCACATCCCGACGACGTCTGGCCACGCTCGTGGCGCTGACCGCGTTGTCCTTGAGCGCGTGCGGCGGCGAAGGGGACAACTCGTCAGGTAGCGCGCCCGATGGCACCGGGGGGGCACCTGATGTGTCGAGCGGATCGGGCGGATCGAGCCCGATTTCCGGCCCGAGCTCGAGCTCGAGCTCGGGTTCGGCCTCGAGCTCGCACGCGGCCTCGGGCTCGGGTGGTGGCGACTCGACCATGCATCCGTATGACCACTGCGTGAACGGCTATATGCCCCACCCGAGCGACTCGAGCCCGACCATGAAGGATGGGCCGGCGGAGTTCTTTCCGCCCGGCAACACCGATCCGAACATCGTCGACTTGACGGTGCAGCCGGAAGTCCTGCAATGGATGTATGACAACTCGTGGCAGGCGGCCCACGTCGAGTGGCACGCGATCCGCGCCTGCAACCTCCCGGGCGGCGGTGGGTTGAGCAAGGTGAACATTTGCAAGTTCACCCAGCTCGTCCCGGAGGATCAGAACTGCCAGAGCGCCGGCGACGGCTATCAGTTCCTTGTGTTTCACCGTCACATGATCCAGGCGTTGAAGCAGCTCTGGCCGAACCACAGCGAGCAGTTCACGGGCTTCACCAAGTTTCCGACTTCGGCGGAAGACGTGCCGCCTCAGTGGCGCTCCGCGTGGAAGGACTGGGATGCGTCCGCCCTCGAAGCTGGAAGGATCGGCGACGAGATCGACAAGCCCGAGAACCTCGCGCGGTTCCCGGACGAAGGGACGCTCGGCTTCTGGCTCCAGTGCAACGTGGGTCAGAGGCTGAGGATGCCGGCGAACAACATGCCGTGGGTCGGCCTTCACTTCGTGCTGCACGCCAAGTGGGCGCGTCCGGGCAATACGAAGCACGGCGTGAACAACACCGAGGCGAACATCGACAACTACATGTTCTGGAAGCTCCATGGCTGGATCGACAACGTGTGGGAGAAGTATCGCCTCGCCAAGGGCCTGAAGCCGGACGACCAGAAGCTGAAGGACGATCTCGTCGCGCAGTGCCGCGAGATGGACACCGAGATCAAGATCATCCAGGAGGACCTGACGCCCGACGAGGTCGTGAACCCCAACGAGCCTTTGCCGGTGGAGTCAGGGTTCTTCCACGAGAGGGTGCGGCCCCTGTTCGAGGACACGACGAACCTGTGCAGCGGATGCCACGCCGAGTCGGGCGCCAATGCGAGGCTGACGCTCGGTGGCCACATCAGCTCGAAGAAGATCGTCGAGGGCCTGGTCAACCGCCCCTCCCTCGACGGCGGCCAGTACAAGCTCGTCGTCCCGGGCGATCCGGACCATAGCTGGCTCTACCTCAAGGCCGCCGGGCTGGCGGCGGGCGCGGGCTGCACGCCGACCGCCACGGCACAGTGCATCGACGGCGTGATGCCGCCCAGCACGACCGGGCCGACAATGACCCAGCAGCAGCTCGGGATCTTGCGTCAATGGATCCAGGACGGCGCCGCGGGCCCGCCCTGATCCGAGGCGGCGCGCCCCGGCGTCGAGGTCGACCCGCTCGATGGCCATAAGAATAGACATGGCTGCGGACGCCTGCGATCTGCGGGTTGTCGGACGGGATCGAGCCGTCGAGGTTCAAGCGCAGGACCTTGCCGGCGTACTTCGACCAGTCCTGCGCCGCGACCTCGCCGGCCGTGGGTAGATCCTGCGAGCCGACCGGGAGGCACTTCCTGTTGAACTGGTTGTTCCCCTGATCCCCGACGGTGTAATAGAGCTTCCGATCGGGGCCGAACAGGAGCCGCGCGGAGTTGTGATCGTCGCTCCCAGGCAGGCCCGTGATGACGTCGAGAGGGCTCCCCAGGGTCCCGGTCGTCGGGTCGTACGTGTAGCGACGGATCTTCGTCCTGCGGCTCACGGCTGAGCCTGGATCGGCGTCATAGGTGTAGGAGACGTATACATGGTCGGCGCCATTGCCCTGGAGCAGATCCGGGTGCAGGGCCAGGCCCAGCAGCCCGTCTTGCCCCCCCGACTGGTGCGCTTCCGTGATCGTGACAGCGGTCGCCTTCTGGCCGTCCGACGGCCTCACGCGCACGACCCGCTTCCCCACGCGCTCGGTCAACCACAGATGGCCGTCCGGCCCCCAGGCGACCCGGATCGGAAACGAGAGCCCTCGCACGACCTCGCGCGAGGTGAAGGCGGCGTCCTCGGCGGCAAAGTCAGCAGAGCCCGCGCCCTCCTCGGCGAAGGACTCGCCGGCGCCGAAGGGCTGATCGTGAGCTCCGAACGGACCGTCAAGGGAATCGGTGGGGCCACAACCGATGAAGCTCCACGACGCCGTGGAGAGCAAACCAGCCTGAGCCATGAAGATCGCCGAGCGGCGTGAGAAGAAGACGGACATGTGACTACCTCGCTGTTTGTTTCAGATGACGGCGCTGATCGAGTCCCACCGTCTTCCAGGGGCCGGCGGGCGTTGATGAGCGAGCCTCCGACGTGAAACCGCGGATCACAGGGCGCCCATTGAATCGCGCCCCGATACGGAAGAGGTCTTTACCATGAATGGCAATTGTCAACCCGGATCCGAGTTACAATACCCATGCTCCGGTGCGCGTATGAAGGATAGGCCCCGGCAAGGTAGCTCCCCGAGCGCCGCCGGAGATGGGCCGATCTGCGAGCACAACACTCCCCTCTCCTCCGGATCCAGCGTAGGAGAGAGGACCGAGGCGAGTACGGCAGCGCCATGACCCCGCGGAGAGGCGCCTCACGTGAAGCCGGGCGGCGCGGCCGTCGCGGTGATCCGCGCGACGGTGCCGACACGATGGCGTCGCTCGCGTCTGGCGACGCGCGATCAAGAACAGGTCAGGTGATCGAGCAATGACAGGTCAGGTGATCCAGGTAGTCGGCAGCGCGCTGCGACAGGGCGCCGCCACGGGAAGCTGCTGCGCGGGAGACGATCGCGGACAGCGAACCGATCGTCCCGCGCGCCCGCGTCACGGCTGCGCGGGGCCGTGGACGGCGCGCCGTACGGCGTCGGGGAGCTCGCCTACCATGCCGGCGAAGGCGGTGTTGGTCAGGACGACGACAGTGAGCTTCGCGCCGGGGTCGACCCAGAAATGGTGGCCATAGGCGCCGCTCCACTGCCAGGTGTGGAGAGGTTGTGCTATCCAGGCCGCATTCGCTCGGGCGCGCGCGGGCCCTCGCCGTCGCGAGCGCCGGCGTCGGTCACGGGCTGCTGATGCCCACCTCGGGCGAGGCGACCCGGGCCGGAGGGTCGGCGCGCCAGGCGACATGGCTCATCACGAAATGGCTCCTCGGGAGCGCCGGCAGCCGGGCGCCGTCGATCTCGAGATCCTGCGGGGGGACGTCATACCGGATCTCGCGGGTGAGGAAGCGCGCGGCGCCCTTCATGAGCTCGACGGCGATCCACTCGCCGGGGCAGCGGTGGTGCTCGCGATGGTCGCCGCCCCCCTGGGGAATCATGTCGAACATCCCGGGCTGCTCGCGCAGGAAGCGGTCCGGGAGGAAGAGATCCGGGGATTCCCAGGCCCTTGGATCGCGGTTGGTGCCGTGGAGATCGAGCAGCACCCGCACGCCGGCCGGGAAGCGGTAGCCCTGCCACGTGAAGGCGTCGCGCGTGCGCGCCGCGGCCGCGGGGAAGAACGGATAGAAGCGGCGGACCTCCTGCACGAAGCGCTCGAGATAGGCCTCGTCGCCGGCGGCGATGCGCTGGCGCGACGCGGGGTGGGCGTGCAGGGCGTGGGCGACGAAGGTGATGTAGACCGACACGGCCACGGTCGGGCGCAGGACGTTGTTGATCTCGACGGCGGCGACCTTCGGGCTCAGCAGCTCGCCGTCGAGGCCGCGGTGCGTGGCCACGACGTGCACCGGGCTGCCCTCGGGCACGCTCAGGCGGCCGGCGCGGATCTGCTCGACGACCCCGGCGAGCCACGCGTCGGCCTGCTGGCGGGCGAGCAGCGCGCGCCAGTGCCGCGGGCCCACGGCGCCGGCGCCCTCGAAGAGCGCGGCGAGCTGGCGCGTCCGGCGGGGGACCTCTTCCTCGGCCAGCGGGACGCCGGCCCAGGCGCAGACGGCGCGGGTGAGGACCTCGTGCGCCTGCTCGTACAGCGCGACGCCCTCGGAGGTGGCCGTCCAGCGGCGCGCGTGGGCCCGCCACTGGTCCGCGGCGATGTCGACGAGCCGCTGGAGGGCCTCGGGCGCCATCATGGACATGAACATCAGTTTACGGTGACGGTGCGCCTCGGCGTCGAGGCCCTGCACGCCGCCGCTGCCGAAGAGGGTCGCCTTGAGGCGGACCGGCGCGGCGCCCTTCCGCGTGAAGCGGGACGGATCGTAGAAAAGACGCGCGGCCTCGGGGCCTGTCATGCAGATCGTCCGCTGGAGCAGGAGCCTGGTCTCGAAGAGATCGGCGCCGAGCTGGCGGCACCGCCGCTGGATGAGGCGGTAAGGGTCCGCGAGCAGGGCCAGCGTGCTGTCGGGCAGCGGGTCGCGCGGGATCGCGCGGGTGCCCTCGGGGGCGGCCTCCAGAGGCTGCGCGCCGGCCCGCCGGAGCTCGCCGCCGAGGCGGCCGGTCACCGCGAGGCGGAGCATCCGCAGGTCGGCGCGGAGCGACAAGAGCGGGCTGTGGAACGTCGCCGGGCGGTTGCGCTCGACAAGGAAGTGCCCGAGCCAGGCGGGCCCGTATCCGACGAGCGGCGCCAGCAGCAGCAGGCGGGGCTTGCGGCGGACGACGCCCGCGCCGGCGAGCAGCAGCGCGGCCGCCGTGCCCGTCAGGTGCAGCGCGCGGTTGAGGCCGGTCCGGTGCTCCCGGAGGTAGTGGTCCCAGAAGTCGTCGAACGTCCCGTGCGCGCGGGGAACTGAGGCGTTTTTGTCGCTCATCGGTGTGCTCCGGTGGTTCCTGTGGCGGGTCGAGCGACAGCAAGCGAACAGCGTTCCAGGAGCGGGGTCGCGGAGCAGACGGGAGGGTAACTTGACGCCGCCCTGCGCGGTGGCGTGAATGCCGCGGGTGGATCCCTCACCGACCCCCTCCTCGCCGCCGAGCGCGCTGCGCGCCGAGCCGCCCGGCGATCCCGCGCAGGCCCGGCTGACGCTCGCGATGCTCGCGCAGCCCGNCCCGGCTGACGCTCGCGATGCTCGCGCAGCCCGCGGCGCCGGCCGCGCCGGGG
>NZ_JEMA01000927.1 GCF_001589285.1 Sorangium cellulosum
GTCACCAAGATCCTCGCGTAGGAGGCCGACATGGGCGAGCAGGCCGGTGGGTGGCGTGCGGCGCGCATCGCCGTCTCACTGGCCTGCAGCGAGTGCAAGTCGCGGAACTACAAGACGACGAAGGCGCCCGACCAGGTGGTTTCGCTCAAGAAGTTCTGCAGGCAGTGCAAGAAGCACACGGTTCACAACGAGACGAAGTGAACGGGTGCTCAGGAAGGCGCAGCGGTTCTAGGGGTATAGCTCAGTTGGTAGAGCAGCGGATTCCAAATCCGCAGGTCGGGAGTTCGAGCCTCTCTGCCCCTGCAGGGGAATGCGGGCGCCCAAGGGCGGCCCTCGAAGCCCCATCGAGCAGGCATCCGCCTGCCGCGGGTCGGCGCGTTTGGTGTGGTTATGGCGAACGGTCAAAAAGACAAGCAGACGCCGAAGGTCGCGGAGGATGGGGAGCCGGAGGAATCTGGACCGATCGTGCCCGCCGAGACGTCGTCCCTCGCGACGCGGAGCGAGGAGCCGGAGGCGGCTGATGTCGAGGGCGCCGGCGAGCCAGAGGAAGCCGAGGAAGAGGTCGCGGCCGCTCAGCTCGGGACCGAGCGTTACGTGCTTGCCGGCTTCTTCGCGGTCGGGATGCTTCTCGCCTACCTGCTCGGCAAGATCGTTCACGGCATCTGGGCGACCCTCGCCAACAAGGACTGGTTCAGCCGGACGCTCCCGGCGTTGTCGGCGGTTGGTGACGACGACAAGGCGACCTACGGCATGGTCGTCGGCGGCATCGTCGCGCTCGTGATCGTTGTGCGCGCGTTCCGCAATGCGGAGCTCCGCACCTGGAGCGATGAGGTCGCTGCCGAGCTGGCCAAGGTGAAGTGGCCGACCAAGAAAGAGGTGACGAACTCGACGTTCGTCGTGATCGCGACGACCACCGTGGCGACCCTCTACCTGGCGCTGCTCGACCGCTTCTGGGCATTCGTGACCAACATCGTTTACGGCGATGGAAGCTGAAGCAGGGAGACCCTGAGGGAATCAAGCGCCATGGCCAAGAAGTGGTACGTCATCCATACCTACTCGGGATACGAGGCGAAGGTGCGCGACGCGCTCCAGCAGCGCGTGAAGCAGTACGGACTGGAAGATCGGTTCGGCGAGATCCTCATCCCGAGCGAGACGGTCACGGAGAACCGTCCCGGTGGCAAGACCCGCGTTCGTCAGAAGCTCAGCCTGCCCGGCTACATCTTCGTCGAGATGGACATGAACGAGCAGGTCTGGCACCTGGTCAAGGACACGCCCAAGGTGACCGGCTTCATCGGCAACCAGGCGCCGCAGGAGGTCCCCCTGGCGCAGATCGATAGCCTCCGTCGGGGCATCGTCGAGGGGGCGGTCAAGCCGAAGCCGCGGCTCACGTTCGAGGTGGGTGAAGAGGTGCGGGTCCTGGACGGGGCCTTCGCGAACTTCACCGGCACGGTCGACGACGTGAAGATGGACAAGCAGAAGCTCAAGGTGAAGGTCAGCATCTTCGGCCGACCCACCAGCGTGGAGCTCGACTTCGCGGCCGTGGAGAAGCGCTAGCCAGGAGCGAACGGCTGTAAACCTGCGGGCGAGGACCGCGCGTCCGCGGCACCTCACTGTTTCTCTGAAAAGTAGACCGCCCGTCGGGCGGCGGTTCGATAGGGTGCGAGATTCATCATGGCGAAGAAAGTCACTGGGTACGTGAAGCTGCAGCTTCCGGCGGGCAAGGCCAACCCCTCGCCCCCCGTCGGTCCCGCGCTCGGCCAGCACGGCGTCAACATCATGGCGTTCTGCAAGGACTTCAACTCGCGGACGGCGGCGCAGGGGGACATGATCATCCCCGTCGTGATCACGGTCTTCTCGGACCGCTCGTTCACGTTCATCCTCAAGACGCCGCCGGCCTCGGTGCTCCTCAAGAAGGCGGCGGGGCTCGAGACGAAGAAGAAGCCGGGCGCGGGCTCCAAGGAGCCCAACAAGGTCAAGGTGGGCAAGGTGACGCAGAAGCAGTTGCAGGAGCTTGCCCAGCTCAAGATGCAGGACATGAACACGACGAACCTCGAGTCCGCGATGCGCAGCATGGCGGGCACCGCCCGCTCGATGGGCATCGACATCGTCGACTGAGGTTGGTCACAGCCGCGCCCCGCGATCGGGGCGCGCTCCGCCCGAGCAGCCCTCGATGGAGGGGGCCCCGGCGGGGAAGAACAAGGACTTACCACGGTAGTTTTAGGCGCACCGTGGGAGGCGAGAGCCGTTAAGAAGGAGGGCATATGCCGAAAGTCGCCAAGAAGAAAGTCGCAGCGCGAGCAGCCGTCGACCGCGCTCGAAAGTACACACTGCAGGAGGCGTGCGCGCTCGTGAAGCAAGCCGCACCCGCCAAGTTCGACGAAACCGTGGACCTCGCGGTCCGGCTGGGGGTCAACCCGCGGCACGCGGACCAGATGGTCCGCGGCGCCGTGGTGCTCCCGCACGGCACGGGGCAGTCGCTCCGGGTGTTGGTGTTCGCCAAGGGAGAGAAGGCCAGGGAGGCCGAGGCGGCCGGCGCCGATTTCGTCGGTGAGGCGGATCTCGTGAACAAGGTCCAGGAAGGCTTCATGGACTTTGACCGCGTGATCGCCACGCCCGACATGATGGGTCTGGTTGGCAAGCTCGGCCGTATCCTCGGTCCGCGCGGCCTGATGCCGAACCCGAAGGTCGGGACCGTGACGTTCGACGTGAAGACGGCCATCTCGGAGGCCAAGGCCGGCAAGGTCGAGTACCGCGTCGAGAAGGCGGGCATCGTGCACGCCCGAATCGGCAAGGTCTCCTTCGCGGAGAACGCGCTCCACGTGAACGCGGACGCGCTGATCCAGGCGCTCGTCCGGGCCAAGCCGGCGACGGCGAAGGGCATCTACCTCCGGAGCATCACGATGTCCTCGACGATGGGCCCAGGGGTTCGCATCGACCCGGTCCACTTCGTCGGTAAGGCAGAGGAGGCGTAGCCCATGGAACGGTCCCAGAAGGAAGCGGTTGTCGGCTCAGTCCGGCAGAAGTTCGAGCGGATGTCTTCCGCGGTCTTCCTGGATTTCAAAGGGATGAACGTCGAGGCGGTCACCAAGCTTCGCGATGAGTTCCGGAAGTCCGGCGTGGAATACCGGGTCGTGAAGAACACGCTCGTCCGCCACGCCATCAAGGAGCACCCCTGGGCGAACACGCTCGTGAAGAGCCTGACCGGCATGACCGGCGTGGCCTGGAGCTACGAGGATCCGAGCGCGGCAGCCAAGGTCGTCAAGGCGTTCCGCAAGGACAACCAGAAGCTCCAGATCAAGGCCGGGCTCATCGAGGGTCAGATCCTCTCGGGTGACGCGGTCGAGACGCAGCTCGCGACGATGCCCGGCAAGGATGAGCTTCGTGCCACCCTGCTCGCGACGCTCCAGGCGCCGCTCCAGCAGTTCGTGCAGCAGCTCAACGCGCCTCTCCAGAATTTCGCCTATCTCCTGAAGGCGAAGGAAGACGCGGGCTCGTCGGGCTGAACGGGCGCTTTCGTATCAATTGGGCCTTGCGCCCGTCTGGTTTTGGTTTACATGGCCCCCTCCCCGGGGCGCGCAGAAGAGTTTGAAGGAGTCTTGCAATGGCTGAGATCACGCGCGAGCAGGTCGTCGATTACCTCTCCAACCTCCCTGTCATCCAGATCGCCGAGCTCATCAAGGACCTCGAGAACAAGTGGGGCGTCAAGGCTGCCCCCGCGGCCGTCGCCGTCGCGGCTGGCCCCGGCCCCGCGGCCCCGGCCGAGAAGGCCCCGGAGCAGACCGAGTTCGACGTCATCCTCGCAAACGCGGGCAGCAACAAGATCGGCGTCATCAAGGCGATCCGTGAGATCACCGGTCTGGGCCTGAAGGAGGCGAAGGACCTGGTCGAGGCCGCGCCGAAGACCGTCAAGGAGCAGGTTTCCAAGGCGGATGCGGAGGAGATGAAGAAGAAGCTCGTCGAGGCAGGTGCTACCGTCGAGCTCAAGTAACGATCACCGCTCCCTGCAAGGGAAATCGGGATCCGCCGGAGGACGGCGGCAGGGGCGGTCGTCCCTGCCGCACGTCCCGCTTTTGTTTGAAGAAGGGGACCGCGCGTGCGGACCCTCTGTCGAGGACCACGGGTACGGGCCCTCGACCGCTGCTGAAGAAGAGGACCGCAGGTACGGGTCCTCGGTCAACTCTGAAGAGGACCGCGGGTGCGGGTCCTCGACCAATGCCGGAGCTCAATGGGTCGCCACGCGGTCCGCTCTGCCCCCACAGCCAAGATGTTCTGGGTCCTCACACCCTGGGGACGCTCGCTCGCCATTGGTGCGTAGCTTCGTGTTCGTTGCTCGGTTCGAGCCGTGCGCCCGCCCCGCACGTCTCGTGTGAGCCGGAGGAAATCGATGCCGTCGGTCGTCCAATCCAACTTCCGCGTCCGTAAGAACCTGGGTCGCGTTCGTCGCATCATCGACGTCCCCAACCTGATCGACATCCAGAAGTCGAGCTACGACAAATTCCTCCAGATGAGCGTTCCGCCGAACGAGCGGGAGGAGGTCGGGCTGCAGGCGGTGTTCCGCTCGGTCTTCCCGATCAAAGACTTCAACGGCACGAGCGAGCTCGTCTTCGTCTCGTACAACCTCGAGCCGCCGAAGTACGACGTCGATGAGTGTCGCCAGCGCGGTATGACCTACTCGGCGCCGATCAAGGTCACGAACCAGCTCATGATCTACGACACCCGCGACGGCGGGGAGCGGATCGTGCGCGACATCAAGGAGCAGGAGGTCTACTTCGGCGAGCTGCCGCTGATGACCGAGACGGGCACGTTCATCATCAACGGCACCGAGCGCGTCGTCGTCAGCCAGCTCCACCGAAGCCCAGGCGTCTTCTTCGATCACGACAAGGGCAAGACGCACTCGAGCGGCAAGCTGCTCTATTCCGCGCGCGTCATCCCCTACCGCGGCTCGTGGCTCGACTTCGAGTTCGACCCGAAGGACATCATCTACGTTCGCATCGACCGCCGGCGGAAGATGCACGCGACCGTGCTGCTGCGCGCGCTCGGCTACTCGACGCAGGACCTGCTGAACTACTTCTACTCGACGGAGACCGTGTTCCTCGAGAAGGGCGGCAAGTACGCGAAGAGCATCGAGTATGACCTCCTCGCCGGCCAGCGGACGACGCGCGACATCAAGATCGGCAACGACGTCATCGTCAAAAAGAACACCAAGTTCACGCGCGCTGCCATCCGGAAGATGAAGGAGGCGAAGCTCGAGCGGCTCAGCCTCGAGCCGGAGGAGCTCGTCGGGAAGGTGGCGGCGCACGACATCGTCGACCCGGAGACGGGCGAGGTCGTGGTCGAGGTGAACGAGGAGCTCACCGAGGCGAAGCTGGAGCGGCTGCGCGAGGCGAACATCGAGCAGTTCCGCATCCTCTTCATCGACGGCCTGAACGTGGGCTCGTACCTCCGCGACACGCTGCTCACCGACAAGGTGAAGACGATGGAGGACTCGATCCTGGAGATCTACCGGCGCCTGCGGCCGGGCGATCCGCCCACGCTCGAGACCGCCAAGACGCTGTTCCACAACCTGTTCTTCAACGCCGAGCGCTACGACCTGTCGAAGGTCGGCCGGCTGAAGCTGAACTACAAGTTCTACCGGGACGTCCCCGAGGAGGAGCGGCCGGGGCTCGATCTCACCGTGCTCACCCCGCAGGACATCCTCGAGACGGTACGGCACCTCATCGAGCTCAAGAACGGCCGCGGCTCGGTCGACGACATCGACCACCTCGGCAACCGCCGCGTGCGCGCGGTCGGTGAGCTGATGGAGAACCAGTACCGCATCGGCCTCGTCCGTATGGAGCGCGCGATCAAGGAGCGCATGAGCATGTCGCAGGAGATCGACACGCTCATGCCGCACGATCTGATCAACGCGAAGCCGGTCAGCGCCGTGGTCAAGGAGTACTTCGGGAGCTCTCAGCTCTCGCAGTTCATGGACCAGACCAACCCGCTCTCGGAGGTCACCCACAAGCGCCGCCTGTCGGCGCTCGGGCCGGGCGGCCTCACCCGCGAGCGCGCCGGCTTCGAGGTGCGCGACGTCCACGCGACGCACTACGGCCGCATCTGCCCGATCGAGACGCCGGAAGGCCCGAACATCGGCCTCATCGCCTCGCTGTCGACGTTCGCCCGCGTGAACGAGTTCGGCTTCGTCGAGACGCCGTACCGCAAGGTCGAGAACGGTCGCGTGACGGAGGACGTGATCTGGCTCTCCGCGCTCGAGGAGGAGGGCAAGTACATCGCGCAGGCGACCGTGAACCTCGATGAGGGCGGGCGCTTCAAGGAGTCCCTCGTCTCGGCCCGTTACAACGGCGAGTTCAAGATCGTCACCCCCGAGATGGTCGAGCTGATGGACGTCGCGCCGAACCAGATGGTGTCGGTCGCCGCCGCGCTCGTGCCCTTCCTCGAGCACGACGACGCGAACCGCGCGCTCATGGGCGCCAACATGCAGCGCCAGGCCGTGCCGCTGGTCCAGTCGCATGCCCCGCTCGTGGGCACCGGCATGGAGGAGCGGCTCGCCCGCGACTCCGGCGTCTGCGTCATCGCGCGGCGCCCGGGCGTGGTCGAGAGCGTGGACGCGACGCGCATCGTCGTCCGGGCCGAAGGCGAGGGCGCCGAGGTGCCCGATATTTACCACCTCATGAAGTTCCAGCGCTCGAACCAGTCGACCTGCTACACGCAGAAGCCGGTCGTCAGGACGGGCGAGGTGGTGAAGAAGGGCGACGTGCTCGCCGACGGGCCGTCGACGGACATGGGCGAGCTCGCGCTCGGCCAGAACGTGCTCGTCGCGTTCATGCCGTGGCAGGGCTACAACTTCGAGGACTCGATCCTGGTCTCCGAGCGCATCGCCAAGGACGACGTGTTCACCTCGATCCACATCGAGGAGTTCGAGTGCGTCGCCCGCGACACGAAGCTCGGCAAGGAAGAGATCACCCGCGACATCCCGAACGTCGGCGAGGAGGCGCTCAAGGACCTCGACGACTCCGGCATCGTGCGCATCGGGGCCGAGGTCCGTCCGGGCGACATCCTGGTCGGCAAGATCACCCCGAAGGGCGAGACCCAGCTCTCGCCCGAGGAGAAGCTGCTCAGGGCGATCTTCGGCGAGAAGGCCGGCGACGTCCGCGACAGCTCGCTGAAGGTGCCGCCCGGCGTCGGCGGGATCGTCATCAATGCCCGGGTGTTCTCGCGCAAGGGGACCGAGAAGGACGACCGCGCGCGGGACATCGAGGATCAGGAGCGGGCCCGGATCGAGCGGACGCGCGACGAGGAGATCAAGATCCTCCGTGACTCGTTCTTCCGCCGCATCCGCGAGATCCTCCTCGGCAGGGAGACGACGGGCAAGCTCGTCGACGACAAGGGCAAGGTGCTCTTCCAGAAGGGCGCCATCATCGATGAGGCGTCGCTCGTCGACATCCCGCGCAAGTACTGGGGCGAGATCCCGGTCGACGACGCGGAGCGGGTGCAGCAGATCCTGCGCGACCTCGAGGAGCTCGTCCGCACGCGCGAGGAGCACTTCCGCGACAAGATCGATCGCCTCTCCAAGGGCGACGAGCTGCCGCCTGGCGTCATCAAGATGGTGAAGGTCTATATCGCCATCAAGCGCAAGCTCCAGGTCGGCGACAAGATGGCGGGCCGCCACGGCAACAAGGGTGTCATCAGCCGGATCCTCCCCGAGGAGGACATGCCGTATCTGCAGGACGGCAGGCCGGTCGACCTCGTGCTCAACCCGCTCGGCGTGCCGAGCCGCATGAACGTCGGTCAGATCCTCGAGATTCACCTCGGGTGGGGCGCCTTCGAGCTCGGTAACCAGCTCCAGCGCATGCTGGAGCAGCAGCGGGCGACGGCCGAGATCAAGGAGCACCTGAAGGCCATCTACGCGGGCGACGAGTCGATGGACGGCTTCTTCGACAACCTCGATGACGGCGACGTCAAGCGCTTCATCAAGACGGTCGACGAGGGTGTCTTCATGGGATCGCCGGTGTTCGACGGCGCGCACGAGTCCGACATCAAGGGCGCGCTCGAGCTCGCCGGGCTCCCCACCTCGGGGCAGGCGATCCTCTTCGACGGCCGCACGGGCGACGCGTTCGATCAGAACGTCACGGTGGGCATCATGTACATGCTGAAGCTCCACCACCTCGTCGACGACAAGATCCACGCCCGCTCGATCGGGCCCTACTCGCTGGTCACGCAGCAGCCCCTCGGCGGCAAGGCGCAGTTCGGCGGGCAGCGTCTCGGCGAGATGGAGGTGTGGGCGATGGAGGCCTATGGCGCGGCCTACGCGCTGCAGGAGTTCCTCACCGTGAAGAGCGACGACGTGATGGGCCGCACCCGGATGTACGAGGCCATCGTGAAGGGGGATTACACCCTGGAGGCGGGGCTGCCGGAGAGCTTCAACGTGCTCATCAAGGAGCTCCAGTCGCTGTGCCTGAACGTGGAGCTGGTCGAGTCGACCGGGGGCGTGGAGGCCTCGGCCGCGGAGGAAGAGGAGTGATGCAGTTCGTCACGTCACGAGCGCCGCGCGCCTGGTCGGTGATGGCGGTTGCGGCGCGCCGCGCGGGCGGCGCGCCCCCGAAGGCTGACACAGTGGGCGCGGACAGGTTCATCGGTTTCGTTTCCGTCTCCGGAGGTCTCCATGCGTGACATCTTCAGCTTCTTTGAGAAGCCCAAAGACCCGCTGTCGTTCAGCGCCATCCGCATCTCGCTCGCGAGCCCGGAGAAGATCCGCGAGTGGTCGCACGGCGAGGTGAAGAAGCCGGAGACCATCAATTACCGGACGTTCAAGCCGGAGCGAGATGGCCTGTTCTGCGCCAAGATCTTCGGGCCGGTGAAGGACTACGAGTGCAATTGCGGCAAGTACAAGCGCATGAAGCACCGTGGCATCGTGTGCGAGAAGTGCGGCGTCGAGGTCATCCAGTCGAAGGTCCGCCGCGAGCGGCTCGGGCACATCTCGCTGGCCACGCCGGTCGCCCACATCTGGTTCCTGAAGAGCCTGCCGTCGCGCAT
Source organism: Sorangium cellulosum (assembly GCF_001589285.1). Taxonomy (GTDB): domain Bacteria; phylum Myxococcota_A; class Polyangia; order Polyangiales; family Polyangiaceae; genus Sorangium; species Sorangium cellulosum_G. The sequence continues at coordinate 9,034 of NZ_JEMA01000927.1, forward strand.
CGGCAACATGCTCGACATCACGCTCAAGGACCTGGAGAAGGTGCTCTATTGCGAGGCCTACATCGTCATCGATCCGAAGGAGACCGGCCTCATGCGGGGCGATCTCCTGAGCGAGGAGCGCTATCTGCAGCTCCTCGACGAGTACGGTGACGACAAGTTCAGCGCCGGGATGGGCGGCGAGGCGGTCCTCGAGATGCTCAAGCAGGTCGACGTCCACGGCCTGGCGGAGCTGCTCAGGACCGAGATGCGCGCCGCCACCAGCGAGGCGAAGCGGAAGAAGCTCGCCAAGCGGCTGAAGGTCGTCGAGGCCTTCCGCGAGAGCGGCAACCGGCCGGAGTGGATGATGCTGACCGTGATCCCGGTGCTGCCGCCGGATCTGCGCCCGCTCGTCCCCCTGGACGGCGGCCGCTTCGCGACCAGCGACCTGAACGACCTGTACCGGCGCGTCATCAACCGCAACAACCGCCTGAAGCGGCTCCTCGAGCTGAACGCGCCGGAGATCATCATCCGGAACGAGCGGCGGATGCTGCAGGAGGCGGTCGACGCGCTGTTCGACAACGGCCGCCGCGGCAAGACGATCACCGGCCCGAACAAGCGCCCCCTCAAGTCGCTCTCGGACATGCTGAAGGGCAAGCAGGGCCGGTTCCGCCAGAACCTGCTCGGCAAGCGCGTCGACTACTCGGGCCGCTCGGTCATCGTCGTGGGCCCGACGCTGCGCCTGCACCAGTGCGGACTGCCCAAGAAGATGGCGCTCGAGCTCTTCAAGCCGTTCATCTACAACAAGCTGGAAGAGCGCGGCTACGTCAACACCATCAAGAGCGCGAAGAAGATGGTGGAGAAGGAGCGCCCGGAGGTCTGGGACATCCTCGAGGAGGTCATCAGCGAGCACCCGGTGCTCCTGAACCGCGCCCCGACGCTCCACCGCCTCGGCATCCAGGCGTTCGAGCCGGTCCTCATCGAGGGCAAGGCGATCCAGCTCCACCCGCTTGTCTGCGCGGCGTTCAACGCCGACTTCGACGGCGACCAGATGGCGGTCCACGTGCCGCTGTCGGTCGAGGCGCAGATGGAGGCGCGCGTGCTCATGATGAGCACGAACAACATCCTCTCGCCCGCGAGCGGCAAGCCGATCATCAACCCGACGCAGGACATCGTGCTCGGGCTCTACTACGCGACCCGCGAGCGGAAGTTCGAGCGGGGGTCCTACCGCGCCGACACCCTCTCCTTCGGCGAGGACGGCGTGGCGCAGGGCTACCTGCGGGGCATCTACGCCTCCCCCGAGGAGGTGCGGATGGCCTACGACAACGGCGAGGTCGCGCTGCACGCCGGCATCCGCGTCCGCGTCCCGATCATCGACGACGACGGCAACCCGCAGCTCGACGAGTTCGGCCACGTGAAGCGCCGGATCGTCGAGACCACGGTGGGCCGCGTCATCATCTCCGAGGTCCTCCCGAAGGGGGTCGCGTTCGAGTACGCGAACAAGACCCTCGACAAGAAGGCGCTCTCGGCGCTCATCGACGTCTGCTACCGCATCCACCGCAACAAGGAGACCGTCCTCCTCGCGGACCGGCTCCGCACGCTCGGCTTCGACCACGCGATGCGGGCGGGCATCTCGATCTGCATGGATCACATGGTGATCCCCGCGGCCAAGAAGGTCCTTCTGGGCGAGGCGCAGAAGGAGGTCGAGCGCGTCGTCGAGCAGTACCAGGAGGGGCTCATCACGGACGGCGAGCGGTACAACAAGATCGTCGATATCTGGGCGAGCATCGCCGACCAGGTCACGACGGAGATGATGGGCGGCATCGGCAAGGAGACGATCGTCGATCACGAGACGGGCAAGTCCTCGATCGAGCCGAGCTTCAACCCCATCTACATCATGGCCGACTCCGGCGCGCGCGGCTCCACGCAGCAGATCCGGCAGCTCGCCGCGATGCGCGGCCTGATGGCCAAACCGTCCGGCGAGATCATCGAGACGCCGATCACCGCGAACTTCCGCGAGGGTCTCAGCGTGCTCCAGTACTTCATCTCGACGCACGGCGCCCGCAAGGGCCTCGCCGACACGGCGCTCAAGACGGCGAACTCGGGTTACCTCACCCGGCGGCTCGTCGACGTGGCGCAGGACGCGGTCATCTCCGAGTTCGACTGCGGCACGCTCGACGGCATCCGCGTGGCGAAGCTCGAGGAGGCCGGCGAGGTCATCCAGCCGCTCGGCGACCGCATCCTCGGCCGCGTCGCGCTGGAGGACGTCGTCGACCCGCTCACCGGCGAGGTGCTCATCACGGCGAACACCGAGCTCGACGAGCAGTCGGTGCGGTCCATCGAGGACGCCGGCATCGAGGAGGTCGTCATCCGCTCGGTGCTCACGTGCCAGCTCCGCCGCGGGGTCTGCGCGCTGTGCTACGGGCGCGACCTCGCGCGCGGCTACCGGGTCAACATCGGCGAGGCGGTCGGCATCATCGCCGCCCAGTCGATCGGCGAGCCCGGCACGCAGCTCACGATGCGCACCTTCCACATCGGCGGCACCGCGGCGCGCGGCAAGATCGAGGCGAGCTACCTCGAGGCCCGCACCGAGGGCACCGTCCGCCTGCGTCGCGCTGTCGTCCAGAAGAAGAAGGACGGCACCATGGTGGTCATGAACCGCCACGGCGAGATCGTGGTCGTCGATGAGACGGGCCGCGAGCGCGAGCACAACCGCCTCGTCTACGGCGCCATCCTCAAGAAGGCCGACGGCGATCGCACCAAGCCCGGCGAGCTCCTCGCCGAGTGGGACCAGTTCGCGACGCCGATCCTCACCGAGGTCTCCGGCGTGGTGAAGTTCGGCGACCTCATCGAGGGCGTCAGCGTGCAGGATCGCCTCGACGAGGTGACGGGCCTCTCCCGGAAGGTCGTCATCGAGTCGAAGGCGGCCGACGTCCGCCCGCGCATCTCCCTGAAGGACCCCGAGTCGGGCAGGACGCTGAAGCTCCCGAACAGCGAGCTCGAGGCGCGCTACCTGCTGCCTGTCGGCGCGCACATCGTCGCCCAGGAGGGGGATCTCATCGAGGCCGGCGAGGTCATCGCGAAGATCCCGCGCGACACGACGAAGGTGCAGGACATCACCGGCGGTCTGCCCCGCGTCGCCGAGCTGTTCGAGGCCCGAAAGCCCAAGGATCACGCGATCATCAGCGAGATCGACGGCGAGGTCACGTTCGGCAAGGACACGAAGGGCAAGCGGAAGGTCATCATCACGCCGTACTCGCCGGACGGGCACGCGCTCGGCGATCAGGCGCGCGAGTACTTGATCCCCAAGGGCAAGCACATCCAGGTGCAGCCGGGTGACCGGGTGCGCGCGGGTGACCCCCTCCAGGACGGCCCGCCGAACCCGCACGACATCCTCCGGGTGAAGGGCGAGAAGGAGCTGTCGGCCTGGCTCGTGAACGAGATCCAGCAGGTCTACCGGCTCCAGGGCGTCGGGATCAACGACAAGCACATCGAGGTCATCGTCCGGCAGATGCTCCGGCGGGTCCGCGTGCGCGAGGTCGGCGACACCAACTTCCTGGTCGACGAGCAGGTGGAGAAGCACATCTTCGAGAAGGAGAACGAGACCGTCCTCGAGCGCGGCGGCAAGCCCGCCATCGCCGAGGCGCTCCTCCTCGGCATCACCAAGGCCAGCCTGTCGACCGAGTCGTTCATCAGCGCCTCGTCGTTCCAGGAGACGACCAAGGTGCTCACCGAGGCCGCGATCAACGGCAAGACGGACGATCTCCGCGGTCTCAAGGAGAACGTCATCATGGGCCGCCTGATCCCGGCCGGGACGGGGCTGCCTGCCTACAAGCGCCTCCAGGTCGTGGTCGAGGGCGAGCCGGTGGTCCAGGCCCCGTACGTCGCCCCGCGGCCGCGTCCCGAGGAGACGCTCACCGCCGTGAACGAGGAGTAGCAGCCGCGCGGCGCGCCAGGGGCGCCTTCGCCCCTGAGCGCGCCCGCCTCCTGCGAGGCGCCCTTGCGCCGGTCAGGACACCGCTTTCCCCTCCAGGCCCCGGGGCCTTCCGCTCTGGTGAACCGCGCCGGACGTGGCGCGCACGCCCACCCGGGGTCAGTCTTCACCTCACGTAGCAGCGCGTCGGTCGAGCGGGGGCACGGGATTCAACCGGCGTTCGCCGGGATGTTCACGGGGCTCGCGCGGCGCCCCCAGCTCTGCTCTCATTCATGGAGCGCACCCCATGGCTGCATACGCCGCGAGCGGCAGGCCAGCTCTCCCCGCGTGCTCCCATCCGCGAGGGTTCTCCGGCGCGCGCCCACCCCCAATTTTTGAGTAGAATCAGGGTTTCGATGGCTTCCGTTCACGGATTGAACCAGCGGATTGCCGATCGCCTCGTCCTCGAGGGGCGCATCACCCCGGACGATCATCGTCGCGCCGTGGAGTACGCGATGCGTACGCGCGGCCGCATCGAGGACGCCATCATCGAGCTCGATATCGTCAACGAGGCCGAGCTCCTGAAGTTCATCGCGACCGTCCACAACACCCGCTTCGTCTCGACCGAGAAGCTCTCGAAGGCGATCATCGAGCCGCGCGTGCTCGCCAAGGTCTCGGCGATCACCGCGACGCTGCACGGCGTCTTCCCGGTCCTGCTCGACGAGCGGAACACGACGCTCTCGGTCGCGACAGCGGACCCCGACAACGACGTCGCGCTGCACGAGATCCGTCTGGCCGCAGGCGTGCGGGACGTACGCGCCATCGTCGCCCGCCCGGCCGCCGTGCGCGCGGCCATCGCGTACCACTACCGGGGCGACTCGACCGCGTTCAACTCGCTGCTCCGGCCGGTGAGCTCGTTCGACGAGGTCCTCTACAACAACGCCAACAACAACCCCTTCGAGCGCACGTCGACGGCCCACGATCGCGCTTCGATGACGCATGAGCGCGCGCCGGTGATGCACGATCGGGCCTCATTGACCCACGTGCCCGCGGCGCATTCGCAGACGATGCACGGGCAGACGATGCACGGGCAGACGATGCACGGGCAGACGATGCACGGGCAGACGATGCACGGGCAGCCCGCGCACGTGACGCCGCCGCATGCCCAACCGATGCACACGCAGACGATGCACGGACTGCCGACGCACGCGACGCCGGCGCTCGCGCCGGTGCCCGTGCCGCTCGTCACGGCGCCGCCGGCTCCGGCCGTCATGCGGGCGCCCTCGGCGCCGCCCCGGGGGACGACGGCTGGCCCTCCGCCGACGCCGGTGCCGCCGTCGCCCCCCGCCCAGCTGCAGCAGGTCGCCCCGGTGTCCGCGCCGATCCCGCCGCCGCCGCACCCGACCACGAGCCACGCGTACGTCGAGACGCTCAACGTCCTCGTCAGCCTGCTCGAGAACAACCGGCAGGACCTGCGGGGCCACTCCTCCACTGTCGCGCGCATCGTCCGGAAGCTCTGCGAGCGCATCGGCCTGCCGCCGACCACGGTCGCGAGCTACGTGGCCTCGGCCTACCTGCACGACCTCGGCAAGAACGGCCCGTACCACCTCACCGCGCTCAACGTCGCCGAGTACGAGGGGCACCGGCTCGCCGCGACGAAGAGCGTCGACCTCCCGGCGCACCTCATGGAATCGGTGGGGCTGCCGCAGGACGTCGTCTCGGCGATCAACCTGATGTACGAGCGCTACGACGGCAGCGGCTTCCCCGACGGCCTGTCCAGCAAGGAGATCCCGCTCGGGGCGCGCATCCTCGCGGTCGCGGACACCTACGCGGACCTGACGCAGAACCCGCGCAACCCCTACCGCAAGGCGCTCCGCCCGCCCGAGGCTTGCGACGTGCTCGCCCAGTACCGCGGCACCATCTTCGATCCGAACATCGTCGACCTCTTCCGCCAGGTCATGACCGGCGACGACATGCGCGCGAAGCTCCTGTCCGATCGGCACCAGGCGCTCATCGTCGACCCGGATCCCGAGGAGACGACGGTGCTCGAGCTGCGGCTCCTGGAGCAGGGGTTCGAGGTCTCGATCGCGCGCAACGTGGCGCAGGCGCGGCGCGAGCTCGAGACGAAGGACATCGAGGTGGTCGTCAGCGAGATCGATCTCGAGGAGCCCGACGCCGGCCTCGCGCTCCGGGCCGACGCGCTGAAGCTCGGCTTCGGCCGCGACAAGACGTGGGTCATCCTCACCGCGAAGACCGACCGGCAGACCGCCCAGCGCGCCTTCGATCTCGGCGTCGACGACTTCGTCTCGAAGCCCGCGTCGACCGACGTCATGGCCGCCAAGCTCCGCCAGCTCATCGAGCGGCGCTCCTCGACAGCCGTCCCCCGTGGCGTGTCCGGCTCGCTCGCCGAGATGGGCCTGCCGGACATGATCCAGATCCTCTGGCATGGCCGGAAGACGTGCGCGCTCAAGATCCAGGCGAACTCGATGGCCGGCGAGATCCACTTCGCCGACGGGCAGGTCGTCCACGCGCTCTGGGCCGGCGCGCAGGGCGAGGACGCGTTCTACCGGATGCTCACGCTCCGCGAGGGGGACTTCCGCCTCGACCCGAGCTTCTCGCCCAGCACCCGCAGCATCACCGCCTCGCCCGAGGCGCTGCTCCTCGAAGGGATGCGCCGCCTCGACGAAGGCACCCTGTCGTAGACGCGCCGCGCCTGGAGGCCGGGTTGAAAGACTCCGTCTGCATCGAGACCGCGCGGCTGCGCCTCTCCATCCCGCCCGCCGAGCTCGCCGGCCGCTACCTCGCCTACTTCGAGCGCAACCGCGACCACCTGGCCCGGTGGGATCCGCCGCGCCCCGAGGGCTTCTACACCGAGGCGTTCTGGCGCGAGCGGCTCCTCCGCGATCGCGACGACCTCGCCGCCGACCGGGCGCTCCGGCTCGCGCTCCAGTGGCGAGGCGCCCCCGAGGGCGAGGTGATCGGGGTCTGCAACTTCAACCAGTTCGTCCGCGGCGCTTTCCAGGCCGCGACCCTCGGCTACTCGCTCGACCAGCGCGCCGTGGGCTCGGGGGTCATGTCCGAGGCGCTCCAGGCGGCGATCGCGTACATGTTCGACAGGCTCGGCTTTCACCGGGTGATGGCGAACTACCTGCCGCACAACGAGCGCAGCGGCCGGCTGCTCCGGCGCCTCGGCTTCGTCGTCGAGGGGTTCGCCCGCGATTACCTCTACATCGACGGCGCCTGGCGCGACCACGTCCTGACCGCGCTGACGAACCCCCGCGCCGCGCCGCCGGGCGCCTCGCGAGCGCCGGCGGCGGCGCCCCCGTCGGGGAGCGCCGGCCAGCGCCACGGCTGACCTGGCTACGCGGCGGCGGGACGCCCATCGCGGCGCGCAAGCACAGGAGATCGCTGACGATTGCGGCCGGTTGACGGCGGCGCTCGCGGCGGCCCGCGCGCCGCGTCTTGCCGGTGAGCGGGCGCCGCTCTAGCCTCTCTGGAGGCGTGGACCGCAGGTGCGGCCGCGACCCGGAGGCACAATGTACGGTCCGCAAGGCAATGGTGGCGGCGGCGCGCGCAGACCGGCGCAGCGCTCGGCGAAGGTCACTGTCCCCGAGATCCGCTCCCGCAAAGGGATCTCGCCGATCGCGATGGTGACGGCCTACGACTTCACGATGGCGCGGCTGCTCGACGAGGGCGGCGCCGATCTGCTGCTCGTCGGCGACTCGCTCGGGATGGTCGTGCAAGGGCACACGACCACGCTCCCCGTGACGGTCGAGGAGATCTGCTATCACGGGCGCGCTGTGGCGCGCGGCGCGCGGCGCGCTCACGTCGTGGGCGACATGCCGTTCATGAGCTTCCAGCTCTCCCCTGTGCACGCGCTCGAGAACGCCGGGCGGATGATGAAGGAGGGCAGCTTCGAGAGCATCAAGCTCGAGGGGGGCGCGGAGATCGCCGAGCACGTGCGCCGGATCGTCGCCGCGGGCATCCCGGTGATGGGCCACCTCGGGCTCACGCCGCAGTCCGTGCACGCGATGGGCGGCTTCAAGGTGCAGGGCAAGGGCGACGAGGCGGCCGAGCGCCTCATCGCCGACGCGCGCATCCTCGACGAGGCGGGCGTCTACGCGATCGTCCTCGAGGCGATCCCGCCGGACCTCGCGCAGGAGGTGACGGCGGCGGTCTCCGTCCCGACGATCGGCATCGGCGCCGGGGCCGGGTGCGACGGGCAGGTCCTCGTCTGTTACGACCTGCTCGGGATGTTCCGCGAGCTGACCCCGAAGTTCGCGAAGCGCTTCGCCGAGGTCGGCGACCAGATCGTGGAGGCGACGCGCGCCTACGTGGACGAGGTGCAGTCGCGCACGTTCCCGGCCGCGGAGCACAGCTTCAAGCCGAACGGGCCGCGCCGGGCCCCCGCCGTCGCCGCCGCGCCCGCGAAGCCGGAGTTCCCGCCGGCGGACGAGATCCCCGCGCACTGGCAGACGCACTGAGAGGCCCCGGCCGACTTCGGCCGGCCCAGGCGTGCGCCGGCTCCAGCCGGCGAGGACATCGGCCGGCTTCGGCCGGCGAGGACATCGGCTGGCTTCAGCCGGCCCGGGCCTCCGCGGGCTCCCGCCGCGCGCCGAGGGCGCGCAGCAGGAGCTCGGCCGCGAGCAGCACCAGCAGCAGCAACGCCACGTAGGGCGACGCGTCGATCGACGCGGACATGCCGCCCAGCTCCGCGGCGCGGGCGCCCGCGGCGACGCGGCGTGGGCGCAGGTCGATCTCGCGCTCCGGGACCGAGACGACGCGCGTCGAGCGCTCGCCGTCCAGGGTGAGCTCGTAGAGCCCGGCGAGCGGGGGCGACACGCGCAGCCGCCGCTCGACCTCCGCGACGGGGAGCGGCGCGCGCCCCGCGGAGCCCTCGCTGCTGTCGACCCGCACGCGCTCGACCTTCACGTCGCGGTAGCCGTCGAACGTCCACATCTCGCCCGCCGCGAGGCGGCGCGCTCCGCCCCGCGCGCGCGCGGCGCCCACGAACCCGTCGAGCAGCGACAGGAACGCCGGCCGCAGGGAGACGTCGCTCTCCTCCGTGCTGAGCGGCAGCGTCATGAACAGCACGACGCCGCGCCCGAGCGGGCGGCGCACCAGGAACGGGGCGCCGTCCTTCCACCGGGCGAGCACCTCGGCGCCCTCGGAGGCCTCCGGGCCGAGCGTGGTCCGGCCGCGCGGGGCGATGTCGGCGAGGCCGGCCGCGGACGGGCCGATCCAGCCCGCCGTGGCGGGATCCACGCCGGGCACCGGGGACGACGACCAGCGGACGACGCCGGGCACCAGCGGCTCGAACCCGGCCCCCAGCGGCGCCGCGGCCGCCCGCTGGCCGAGCGTCAGGAGCGCGACGCCGCCGCGCTCGACCCACGCGGCGAGCGAGCGGCGCACCTCCGGCGTGAACCCGGGCGCGTCGTCGACGATGAGCCCCGCGTGCGCGGCCAGCTCGTCCGCGTGCTCCGGGACGGAGGGCAGGGGCCTGATCTGCGCGTCGAGGTCGAGCGCAGAGAGCGCTTGCTCGAGCGGCGGAGGGCCGCCCGTCTCGACGTGCGTGGTGGCGGGGTCGACGACGACAGCGATCGAGAGCGGGCCGCCGGCAGGGATGATCGGCGCGCGATCGTCCTCGGCGATCGCGTCGCTGCCGGTGAGCGCGGCGATCAGGATCTCGGGCGTCCCGGAGGGCAGGTCGATCGAGATCTCCTCGGCGCGCAGCGCCGGAGGGAGCGCGACCTTGCCGAGCACGGCGTCGCCGGCGCGCACCTCGAGCGAGCGCCCCGCGGCCGCGGAGGCGCCCGCGGCG
>NZ_JEMA01000928.1 GCF_001589285.1 Sorangium cellulosum
GCGGGCTCGTACGCCTCGACGAGGAGGTGGGCGTTGTTGCCGCCGAACCCGAACGCCGACAGGCCCGCCAGGCGCCGCCCCTCCCAGGGCTCGGCCCGCTGCAGCACCCGGAACGGGCTCGCTGCGACAGCGTCGCTCAGCGGATCCGCGTGCAGCGTGGGCGGGCGGACCCCCGCCGCCATGGCGCCGAGCAGCTTGAGGAGCCCGGCCGCGCCCGCCGTCGTGACGAGGTGGCCGAGGTTCGACTTGAGCGAGCCGAGCGGGACCTCGCGGCGGCCGAACATCTCGGTGAGCGTGGCGATCTCGGTCGCGTCGCCGAGGGGGGTGCCCGTCGCGTGGCACTCGAGCAGCGAGACGTCGCGGGGATCGACGCCGGCCATGGCGTACGCGGCCCGCATCGCGCGGAGCTGGCCCTCGACAGCCGGCGCGAGCAGGCCGCGGCCGCGGCCGTCGTTCGACAGGCCGACGCCGCGGATCACGCCGAGGATGGGCTTGCCCGCGGCCTCGGCGTCGGACAGGCGCTCCAGCACCACGAACGCCGCGCCCTCCGCCGGGACGAGGCCGTCGGCCTCGGACGAGAACGGGCGGCTGCGGCCGGTGCGGCTCATGGCCGACAGCGCGCAGAAGCCGATGTGGATGAAGAGATCGTCCGACCGGCACACAGCGCCGGCGAGCATCCTATCGGCCTCGCCGTGCTGGAGGCGCTCGCAGGCGTGCGCGATCGCGTACAGCGACGACGCGCACGCGGCGTCGAGCGCGAACGCCCCGGCCCCGAGGCCGAGCACGTCGGCGAGCAGGTGGGCGGGCAGCCCCGACATGAACCGGTTGCGCGGATCGGGCCGCGGGACGCCGGCGAGGTCGCCGAGCCACGTCGACTCGGCCCACGCGGACATCGCCGACGAGGGGAACGAGAGGTTGCCGAGCACCGCGCCCGCGCGGTCGGACCGGCCCTCGTGGCCGGCCTCGCGCAGCGCCTCGCGGCCCGCGTAGAGCACCCACTGGAAGAGCGGGTCGAGCGCGAGCAGGGCCTCGGGCGGGCCGCCGCGCCGCGGGAGCGGGTCGCGGGCGAGCACGCGGCGGAAGTGCTCGTCGAACCCGTTGACGTAGCCGCCGCGGTCGCTCCACGCGCGGTCCTTCGCGTCGCGCGGGTCGCTGACGACCGCGCGCTCGCGCGAGAGCCGCCAGCGGCCCTCGGGGGCGGCGGACAGGAGGTCCCTGCCCGCGAGCACGTTGTCCCAGAGGGCGGCGGGGTGGAGCGCGCCCGGCAGGACGCACCCGCGGCCGACGATGGCGATGGGCTCGAACACGGGGTCCTCGATCACGCCTGGCCGCGCGCCGCGTCGGGGCGGAGGACGTACTGCACGTCGCGCAGCTCGGCGACGAGCGTGCCGTCGCGGTCGACGAACGCGATGTCCGCCTTCGTGCGGTCGCGGGCCACGATCTGCCCGCGCACCACCGCGCGCAGCGGGCCCTCGGACGGGCCCTCGGCGAAGGTGTGCAGCGCGCCCACGGACATCGGGAGCGCCGCGCCGCCGAGCACGTGCTGCGTCCACAGCGTCGCGAGCTGCAGCCCGCCGTCGAGCGCCGCCGGATCGGTCTTCCACGGCTGGGCCACCCAGCCGGCCTCGCGCAGGCCCACGACAGTCCCCGCGATGCCCTCGCGGCTCACGCCGTCGAGCCGCCGGATCACCTGGAAGTCGCGGCCGTGGAAGAGCGTGTGGCCGTCGTACAGGTCGTCGCCGCCGTCCCAGGGGCCGAGCGACGGCGCGGCGGGGCCCTTCGGGGCCACGCGATCGGCGAGCGGCCGCATCTCGATGGTCGCCGCGTAGTGCAGCGCCCCCTGCGGCCCGCGCAGCTCGGCCGCGAGCACCGCGCCGTGGCCGTTGGTCACCTCGCGGCAGTCGACGCGGAACACCTCGCCGCCCGACTCGTACGCCGCGAGCTTGATCCCGCGCAGGACCCGCACGTCGCGGAACTGGGTCACGACGAGATCCGGCCGGCACGCGCGCGCCGCGCGGGCGAACCACTCGAGCGCGATCACCACCGGCACGACGGGGACGCCGTTGATGGCGTGATCGGCGAGGTACGGGTGCGTCGCGCGGTCGGCGCGGACGGCGAGCGCGACCCGCCGGCCGTGCTCGGGGGCCGCGAGGGTCGTCGGCGCCGCGCCGAGCACGACCTCGACCGCGCGGGGCGAGGCGGCGCCCGGGCCGTCGCAGAGCTCGTCGATCAGCATCCGCGCGCCCGCCGCGAGCGGGATGAGCGGCACGCCGAGCTGCGCGAAGTGCGCCTCGAGCGCCGCGTTCACCATGCCGCCCTGCCAGGGGCCCCAGCCGAGCGACTTCACCACGCAGCCGGGGCGGCGCGCGGCCTCGGCGGCGGCGACCTTGTTCAGGACCTCGTTCGCCATCGCGTAGTCGCACTGCCCCTTGTTGCCGCTGCGCGCGGCGATCGAGCTGAAGAGGACGATCGCCTTGAGCGGGTCGCTCGCTGTCGCGCCGAGCAGCGCCCGGAGGCCGTCGACCTTCGTGTTGAACACGCGGTCGAGCTGCTCGACCGTCTTCTCGGCGACGAGCTTGTCGGCGAGCACGCCTGCGCCGTGGACGACGGCGGTGACGGGGCCGAAGGCGCGCCGCACGTCGCCGAGCGCCGCGGCCACCGCCCGCGCGTCGTTCACGTCGGCCGAGACGTAGAGGGCCTCGCCGCCGGCCGCGCGGATCGCGTCGAGCGTCGCGCGGACCTCGCGGTTCGCGAGGATCCTCGCGACCTGGCGGCCGATCTCCGCCGGGGTCGCCTTCTGGCCCGCGGCGGCCGCCGCCTTGACCAGCGCCGCCTTGAGCGCGGCCTCTCCGCCGACGCCGCGGCACGCGGCCGGGTCGTCCTCGAGCGCTGTGCGCCCGAGCAGCGCGAACCGCGCGCGGCTGGCCCTGGCGAGCGCGATCAGCGTCGCCGCTGTGACGCCGCGGGCGCCGCCGCTCGCCACGACAACGTCGGAAGGCCCGAGGGGGAGCGGGCCGGGCTGCGCGTCCTCACGGACGCTGCGCAGCGCGGTGCGGCGGCCGTCGGGGCGCAGGCCGATCTCGAGCTCGACGCCGCCGGAGAAGAGCTCCGTGGCGATGTCCTCGGCGAGCTCGGCGGCGGGGCGCCCGGCGCGCTCGATGTCGATGGCGCGGCAGGACGCGTCGGGCCACTCGAGCGCCGCTGTCTTCGCGAGGCCGGGCAGGCCGCCCGTCCAGGCGCGGTCCGAGCCGGAGAGGCCGAAGTCGCCGCCGGTGTCCTGGACCGTGACGAACAGGGCCGGGCTCGCCGCGATCGCCTGAGCCGCCAGGAACGCCTCGCGGTGGACGGCGAGCGCCTCGTCGACCGTCGCGAAGTCGCGCAGGCCGCCGAGGAACACGGCGCCGCGGGCGCCGCGGGGCACGGCATGGGCGTACTCGGCCGCGATCCCGCGCGCCCCGAGGGCGGCGACGAGCGCGGGGCCGATCGCGTCGTGGCCGGTGACCACCACGGTGCCCGCGTCGAAGAGGCCGGGCATCGCGAGGCCGGCGGCGGGCGCGGGGACCGCGGCGAGCGTCCACCGGCCGAGATCCGCGGTTGTCGAGGCCGGGTCCTCGGCGGGCGCGGCCAGGGGGGCGCCAGCGGCCGGGCCGAGGTTCGCGCGGAGGTGGTCGACGACCT
>NZ_JEMA01000929.1 GCF_001589285.1 Sorangium cellulosum
CGGGCGGCGCGCCGCGCTGCGCCTCGCCCGCGTGCTCGGGCGGCGCAGCGCCGCGCGCGTCGCCCCGGCCCGCGAGCTTGATCGCGAGCTGGACGATCAGCCAGGCCGCCGCGAGGGCGTAGCCGAGGAAGTCCCCGAGCTCATCCATGGCGCGCTTCCAGCGTCCTGCGAGCGCGGGTCGCCCGCCGCGGGGCCCGCGGCGGGCGCAAGCGACGGTAGAGGCGACAGCGCCCGCGGCGGGCCGAGCACCTCGGCCAGCACGAAGCGCCGCGCGAGCCCCTCGCGGCGGACGAGCCACGCCCAGCGCGGGCCCGCGACGTCCCGCGGCGGCACCTCACGACTCCCCGACGGGGTCGGGCTTGCCCCCCGTGGTGCCGGCGATGCCCTGGCGCATCTCGGTGTCGGCGATGACGTTGCGCATGTTGTAGTAGTCCATCACGCCGAGCTTGCCCGTGCGGAGCGCCTCGGCCATCGCGAGCGGGATCATCGCCTCCGCCTCGACGAGCTTCGCCCGCATCTCCTGCGTCTTCGCCTTCATCTCCTGCTCCTGCGCGACAGCCAGCGCCCGGCGCGACTCCGCCTTGGCCTGCGCCACCTGCTTGTCCGCCTCGGCCTGCTCCGTCTGGAGCTTCGCGCCGATGTTGGAGCCCACGTCGACGTCGGCGATGTCGATCGAGAGGATCTCGAACGCCGTCCCGGCGTCGAGGCCCTTCTTGAGCACGTTCTTCGAGATGGTGTCGGGGTTCTCGAGGACGTGCTTGTAGTCGTCGGCCGAGCCGATGGTCGAGACCACGCCCTCGCCGACGCGCGCGAGCACCGTCTGCTCGCCCGCGCCGCCGACCAGGCGATCGATGTTGGCGCGCACCGTCACGCGCGCGATCGCGAGGAGCTGGATGCCGTCCTTGGCCACCGCCGAGACCTTCGGGGTCTCGATGACCCGCGGGTTCACCGACATCGCCACCGCCTCGAGCACGTTGCGGCCGGCGAGGTCGATCGCGGCAGCGCGCGAGAAGTCGAGCTCTATCCCCGCCTTGCCCGCCGAGATGAGCGCGTTGACGACCGCCTCCACCCGCCCGCGGGCCAGGTAGTGCGCCTCGAGCATGTCGACCGACACCCCCTCGAGGCCGGCCTTCACGGCGCTGATCCGCGCGTTGACGATCTGCTCGGGCGGCACCCGGCGCAGGCGCATCGCGATGAGCGTGAGCATCGAGACCCCGGCGCCCGACGCCTGCGCGGCGATCCACAGCCCGACCGGCACCAGGTACAGCGTCGCGACGATGGCGACGAGCACGAGCCCGCCGAGCACGATGACCGAGACGATCTCCATATCCACGCTTCACCCGTCCTGTCCGTGAAAGGCCGCCCCTCGCGCGCGCACTACGACGTGCGCGGCTCGACGACGACCCGGTTCCCCTCCACGCTCGCGACGCGCACCGGCGTGCCCGCCTCGACGTAGAGGCCGTCGGTCACGACATCGACCGCGCGATCCTCGATCTCGACGGTGCCGGCAGGGCGCAGCGGCGTGAGCGCCCTGCCCTCCTTGCCGACCAGCGCGGCGAGCCGCGCGTCCGGGCCGCGCCCGCCCTGCTGGGTCTCGAGCAGCACCATCCTGCGGCCCACCCCGGTCCTCGGGACGGCCCAGAGCAGCATCCCCGTCGCGCAGACGCCCGCGCCGAGCGCGAGCAGGCCATAGCCGGTCCCGAGGGTCACCCACGCGAGCACGACCGCCCCGAGCGCCGCCGCGCCGCCGAGGAGCCCGACGAGGCCGACGCCCGGCAGGACGAGCACCTCGATGGCGAGCAGCACGAGGCCCACCACGAGCAAGGCGACGACGAGCAGCGCCGGCGTCACGCTCCGGCCTCCTCGCGCGCGCCGTCCGCGATCGCCCGCACGACGAGCCGACCCCCCTCCGCGCGGATGACGCGGACGCGGGCGCCCGCCTCGACATAACCGAGCTCCGAGAGCGCCTCGACGCGCCGGCCGTCGAGCGAGACCTTGCCCGAGGGGCGCAGATCGGTGTCGGCGGTGCCGACCCGGCCCACGGCCGACGCGAGCGGCGGCGCGCCCCCGGAAGGCCCCGCGGTGGCGACCGCGCGGATCGCCGTGTCNCCCCGCGGTGGCGACCGCGCGGATCGCCGTGTCGAGGACGAGCCGCCGCCCGAACCGCGTCCTCGGCGCGACGCGGGCGGCGAGCGCGGCGAGCGCCGCCGTCGCCGCGAGGGAGACGCTCGCCGTGGCCAGCGCGCGCGGCAGCCAGCCGGCGTGCCAGGCGACGTCGACCGGCACGCGCTCGAGATCGAGGAGCGCGAGGAGGAGGGAGATCGCCACGCACGCCGCGCCCACGACGCCGGGCACGACGTGCCCCGGGGCGAGGATCTCCACCGCGATGAGGATCGCGCCGGCGACGAAGAGCGCGATCTCCTCCCAGCCGGCGAGCTTCACGACGTGGTGCCCGAAGAAGAACAGCGCGAGGCACGAGAGCCCGACGGCGAGCGAGACGCCGTGTCCCGGCGCGTAGAGCTCGAGGAGGATGCCGAGCATCCCGAGGGTCATGAGGATCCCGGAGAGCGTCGGATCGGAGAGGAAGCGCGCGAGCACCTCGGCGAAGCTGGGGCGCGGGCGCGCGATCTCGCCGGGCGACGGGCGGCCCAGGGCGCCGAAGAGCTCCGCCTCGCTGCCGGCCTGCAGCTCGGCGATGCCCCACGCGAGCGCCTGCGCGCCGTCGAGCGTGAGCAGCTTCCCCTTCTCGTCGAGCCCGGGCACCTCCGCGTCGGCGTCGACCATGGCCTCGGCGATGTCGCCGCGGCGCCCCTTCGCCTCCGCTGTCGCGCGCATCTCCTTGCGCATGTACGACACGACCTTCTCGGCGACGGGCTTCATCTCGCCGCCCTCGCCGATCTGCACGGGCGTCGCCGCCCCGAGCGTCGCGCCTGGGGCCACCGCGATGACGTCGCAGGCGAACGAGATGAGCGCGCCGGCCGAGATCGCGCGCGGGTTGACCCAGCACACCGTGCGGGCTCGGGCCCGGAGCAGCGCGTCCCGGATGGCGAGCGCGGCGTCGATGCGCCCGCCGAGCGTGCTGATGTCGAGCACGAGGAGGTCGCCCTCCCCCTGGCCGGCGACGACGCGCTCCAGGAAGGGCGAGAGGCCGAGGTCGATCGCGCCGTCGATCGCGACAACGGTGACCCTCCCCGCGCCGGGGATCGGCGGGAGCGGCCGCGGCCCC
>NZ_JEMA01000930.1 GCF_001589285.1 Sorangium cellulosum
CGGCGCCGGCACCTCGGCGCGCCGCCCGCGGGGGCCGGTGTCCTCGACGATGGCGCCGTCCCGGAACGTGATGACGCGGGTGGCGTAGTCGGCGATGGACGGGTCGTGGGTGACGACGATGACCGTCATCCCCTGCGCGTGCAGGGCGCAGAAGAGCTCCATGACCTGCCGGGTGGTGGCGGAGTCGAGCGCGCCCGTCGGCTCGTCCGCGAGGAGGAGCGGCGGCTCGTTGACGATGGCGCGGGCGATGGCCACGCGCTGCTGCTGGCCGCCCGAGAGCTGGTTCGGGAGGTGGTGCGCGCGGTCGTCGAGCCCGNGAGGTGGTGCGCGCGGTCGTCGAGCCCGACGCGCGCGAGGGCGCGCGCGGCCCGCTCCCGCCGCTCGGACGGGCGGACGCCGGCGTAGACCATGGGCAGCTCGACGTTGGCGAGGGCTGTGTCGCGCGGAAGGAGGTTGAACGACTGGAAGACGAACCCGATCTTCCGGTTGCGGAGCCGCGCGAGCTCGACCTCGTCGAGCTCCTCGACCGGCTCGTCGTCGAGGAGGTACCGGCCGCCGGTGGGCCTGTCGAGCGTGCCGATGACGTTGAGGGTCGTCGATTTGCCCGACCCGGAGGCGCCCATGATCGCGACCATCTCGCCCCGGGAGAGCTCCAGGGACACGCCGCGGAGCGCCTGCACCTCCACCTCGCCCATCCAGTAGGTCTTGGTGATCGCCTCGAGCTTCACGAGTGGAGCCATGGGGTTCTGGGGCGGTGGCCGGCGCGCTGCCCGCGACGGCGGCCAGCGTACGCAGGATCCCGGTTCGCGTGACGCGCACCCGAACGTTCGGGGCGTGTCGTTGATGCCGCTCCGGAGCGCGCGCCGCGGCGCCTGCGGACGAGCCGAGGCGTAAGCGAAGCGCGGCAACGAAGCAACCGCAGCGCACGGGCGCCGCGGGCGGAGGACCGGACGGCGCGGCGCCCTGGGCGACGAGGCGAGCGCTACAGGCCCGACGTCTCGACGAGCGCCAGAAGGACGGCCCCGACGCCGTACGAGATGTCGTCGCGGAGCTCGACCGCCGCGTAGTCCGCGAGCTTGCCGACCGACGTGGGCCCGGAGATGCCGGTCACGACGGGGCGGCCCGATCCGTCCGTCTCGATGCGCGAGCGCACGCCGGCCAGGGCAAGGTCGATCGCGGGGCGCACCGAGGCGTCGAGGAAGCCGTGGCGCAGGCCGCGCGCGAGCCCGGCGGCGAAGAGGGCCGTCGCGCTCGTCTCCAGGTAGATCTCGCCGGGGCGGTTCATGATCGTCCACCACAGGCCGGTGTCCGGGTCCTGCGCGTCGAGCACCGCCGCGACCTGCCGGTCGAGCGCCCCGGCCACCGCCTCGTCGCGCTCGCCCCGCGCCGCGCGCACGCGCAGGTACTCGTAGCCGGCGGCCGTGACCCAGGCGTTGCCGCGCGCCCAGTACACGTCCGGGTCCTGGGGCGCCGCCCAGTTGTACGCGTGCCGGAAGAGCCCCGGCTCGTCCTGCAGGAGCGAGGCGAATATCTTGAATTGATTGGAGAATTCGTCGAGCGGCGGCGCGTCGCCGGAGCGCTCGCCGGCGCGGACGAGCACGTTGCCGAACATGAACAGCGAGTCGACCCAGAGCGTGGGCTCGAACAGCGGCGACACGCCGAGGTGGCTGATGCCGCCCTGCTCGGTCCGGCGCGCCTCCTCGTCGAGGTAGCGGAGCGCGTCGTCGACGATCGCGCCGTAGGGCGCCGCGCACGTCTCCTCGTGGAGCGCGAGCGCGGCGACGGCGGGCGGGCAGCGGTCGCTGGTCGTGATCTCGTAGCCGTACTCGAGGTGATGGTCGATGTAGCGCCGGTAGTAGTCGCGGTACGGGGCGTGCTGCGTGACCCGGTAGAGGTCGACGAGCGCGAGCATGACCGTGCCCTCGCCCCAGTCCCACGGGAGCGACTCGGCCGGGTGCTCGGCGATCCAGCGGTCGGCGACGGCGCGCGCCAGCGCGACGCTCTCGGAGCCGGGGGCGCGCTCGATCGCGAACGCGTCGTCCGCGGACGGCGCCGTCGGGGTGCACGCCCCGGAGCCGGCCGGGTCGCCCG
>NZ_JEMA01000931.1 GCF_001589285.1 Sorangium cellulosum
GCCGCCGCGCGATCTCGCGGTGGTCGGCCTGCTCGTCGATCTCGAGAAGATGGTCGAGGTGCAGCAGTCGCTCGGCTGGACGATCGACAGGTACGAGCTCGACGAGATCATGTCGCCCGCGCTGATGAGCGTGTGCTCGGCGACCCCGGAGACGCGCGTCGCCGCGCTCGCCGCGCTCGACCGGCAGATCCACGAGCGCGGCGGGCCCGTGGAGGAGGCGTTCCGGCGCCGCGGGGGCGACCTCGATGAGGTCGCGGATCTCCTGTTCGCGACCCGGGTGCGCGCGCTCCTCNCTGTTCGCGACCCGGGTGCGCGCGCTCCTCGACGAGGCGATGCGCCGCGCGGGTCACGGCCGCGACACGCGCGAGGCGCGCGAGACGTGCGAGACGTGCGAGACGTCGAGCCAGTGCCCGTTCTGGCTCCGCCCCTCGCCGGCGTTCCGGGGGCGCGAGACCGACGCCTACCGGACGACGCTCAACCTGGAGGGAGGCGGCCTCGGGGCGCTCGAGGCCGCGCAAGGCAGGGTCCTGCTCGGCGCGGGCGGGTCGGCGCGGCTGCTGCTCGGCCGTGGGCTCGACGAGCGCTGGACGTTCCTGGCCGGCGGCGAGTTCGGCGGCACGGCGCAGTTCGAGCAGACAGCGACGAAGACCCGCTTCCCCATCAGCTTCACCGCCGCGCTGCCGATGGTGCTGCGGTATCACGCCCGCACGTGGCACTACGAGGGTGAGCTCGCCTCGCTCGCGTACTTCACCCAGGACGACCTCCGCGTGAGCCCGGGGATGCGGCTCGGCGCGCTGGTCGGCGTCTCGGCCCTGCGGGTGCGCGGCATCATGCCGTGGGCCGGCCTCGGGATCGCGGTCGAGCACGTGCTGGGGACCCACCGGCGCCCCGCCCAGTGGAACCTCAAGACAGGCGCTCGCGTCGGCTTCGACTGGGATTTCTGAGCGCGCCGCGGCGGTCTTCAGAGGCGATGTGCGGGGAGCCCGACGCGCAATAGGCGCTTCCGCCCGGGTGGGCTACAGCGGCTCCTGATTTCGATTCCGGTACTTCCCGCCGACTTTCCGACCGGGAAAGAGGAAACGCTGTGGCACCATGAGTCCACGAGCGAGCTCATGTCGAGAGAGCTCGGGGGAGGGCTCAATGCCGAGAGGCGAGACAGCGAAGGATACGTCCA
Organism: Sorangium cellulosum; assembly: GCF_001589285.1. GTDB lineage: Bacteria > Myxococcota_A > Polyangia > Polyangiales > Polyangiaceae > Sorangium > Sorangium cellulosum_G. The sequence continues at coordinate 1,175 of NZ_JEMA01000931.1, forward strand.
AGCAGAGCAAGCGGGTCGGGCGCGGCGAGCGGGAGCAGGCTTCGACCGCGACGTCCGAGGGCGAGGCCGGTCGGACGGCGTCGGGCCGGCGGACGCGATCTGCTGCCGGGGGCACGCGGAAGACCGCGGGCCCGACGCGGCGAGGAACCCAGGCCAAGAAGGGAGCACGCAAGGCCGGCGCAGGCGCCGGGGCGCGGCCGAGCGGGGCGCGGCGCGCCGCGGGGACGGCGAAGAAGGCGGAGGGCACGGCGAAGAAGGCGGGCGCCGGGCAGACGGGCCGGCTGCGGAGCGCCGCCGCGAAGAAGGCGGCCGCGACGAGGAAGCGGAACG
>NZ_JEMA01000932.1 GCF_001589285.1 Sorangium cellulosum
CCGCCTCCCCCGCGCGGGCCGGCCGGCTACGTGGTCGCGCCGGTCGGGCTCGACGCGCTCGAGCGCGACCTGGCCGCGATCGCCGAGCGCCGCTTCGGCGGCCGCGACGTGCGCCTGCTCATCGCGGGGCACGATCGCCGGGCGATCGCGGCCTTCAAGGTCCCGGGCGCGGCGCCGGGCAGCGACGTCTCCGCCTTGCCGCTCTGGGGCAAGCTCCCCCCGGGCGCCGTCTGGACCGACAAGATCAGCGTGCTCGGCCCGCACGACGAGGGCGGCGAGCGGATGATCGGCGCCATCGAGACGCTGCCCGACCTCGGCTGGGCTGTCGCTATCTGGCGCCCGGAGCCGGTGGCCTTCGCTGCGCTCGACGAGATGCGGCGCCGCGGCGTCGCCGTCGCCGCGGGCGCGCTGCTGCTCGCGATCGCCCTCGCGGCCTTCACCGCCCGGCACGTGACGCGCCCGATCCTGCACCTCGTCGCGCAGGCGCGGCTCATCGGCGCCCGGCGCTGGCGCGAGATCGCGCTCGACGACGCGCAGCCGGCCCGGCGCGACGAGATCGGCGAGCTCACCACCTCGCTCCGGCGCATGGCCGCGGACCTCGAGCAGGGCGAGGCCGACATCGCGCGCGAGGCGAAGCTCCGCGGCGACCTCGGCCGGTTCATGGACAGGGCCGTCGTCGACGCGATCGTCCGCGGCGAGCACCCGCTCGCCCTCGGCGGCAAGCGGGCGACCGTGTCGGTGCTGTTCGCCGACGTCGTCGGCTTCACGCCGCTCGCCGAGTCGCGCGACGCCGAGCGCATGGTCGCCCTCCTGAACGAGCTCTTCTCGATGCTCACCGAGATCGTGTTCCGGCACGGGGGCACGGTCGACAAGTTCATCGGCGACTGCGTCATGGCTGTGTGGGGCGCCCCGATCCCGCAGGCGGATCACGCGCGCCGCGCGCTCGCGGCCGCCGAGGACATGATGCGCTTCCTCGAGACGGCGAACGAGGAGTGGCGCGAGCGATACGACATCGAGATCCGCCTCGGCGTCGGCGTGAACTCCGGGGAGGCGATCGTCGGCAACATCGGCTCCGACAAGCGGATGGAGTACACCGTGATCGGCGACGTGGTGAACGTCGCCTCGCGGCTCGAGGCCCTCGCGGCGCCGGACCAGGTGCTCGTCTCCGAGGCGACGAGGCTCCTCGCGGGCGACGCCTTCCCCCTGCGCGCGCTCGGCGAGCGCAACCTCACGGGGCGCAAGACGACAACGGCCGTCTATGCGCTCGATCCGGGCTGAGGGGCGGGGCGCGCCCGCCGGGCCTCCGGCGAGCGCGGCGGGCGGGGAGAGGTCTGTCGCGGAGGCGTGAGGCGCAGCGCCGGGCGGCGCGGGCGGGAGGTCAGCCGTGCACGGCGTTGATGATGCCGTCGAAGAACTCGGCGCAGCCGATGGCGTCGAGCATCCGGCCCCAGTGGAGCGCGTCGAACGGCTGCGGCAGACCGTGGTTGGTCAAGAGGACGCCGATGATCTCGCGATCGGGATCGACCCACATGAACGTGCCGGCGCCGCCCGCCTTGCCGTACGAGCGCGGCGACAGGCGCATGCCGCCGCTGGAGAACCGCCTCGTCCAGAGCTCCCAGCCGAGGCCCTTCGGCGTGAGGAGGAGGTTCTCGATGGGCGATGTGTCTGTCGCCGCCTCGGTCACCTGGGGCGTGTTGTTCCGCTTCATGCGGCGGACCAGGTCAGGCCGCAGGATCTCGGCGCCGCCGTAGGCGCCGCCGTTCAGGATCATCTGGCAGAAGACGGCGACGTCCCTCGCCGTGGAGAAGACGCCGTCGCAGCCGGTGACGCAGCCCAGCGCCCAGTCCTGCTCGTCCTGCACCTCGCCCCGGACAACGTAACCCCGGAGGTCGGAGTACCCCGTGGCCGCGACGCGCTCGTGGAGCTCCGGGGGCGGGTTGTACATCGTGTCGTTCATGCCGAGAGGCCTCCAGATGCGTGTGCCCGCGACGGTATCGAGATCTTGGCCCGCGGCGGCCGCGATCATGCGTCCGAGGAGGCGGTACGTGAGGTCGCTGTAGAGCACCGACGTCCCCGGCGCATACTCGAGCGGCGTCTCGGCCATGAGGCGCCAGACCGTCTCGTCGTCCGCCACGTCCAGGAACCGGTTGTCCACGGGCAGACCGGCCGAATAGCGGAGCATGTCGTGGACGGTGATGGCCCCCTTGCCGTTCGCGGCGAACTCCGGCAGGTACCTGGCGACCGGAGCGTCGAGCGCGATCACGCCCTCCTGGACGAGCGCGAGCGCCGCCGCGGCCGTCGAGAGCACCTTGGTCATCGACTGCAGGTCGAAGATCGTGTCGGGCGTCACCGGCTCATCGGCGCCGGCGACCTTGGTACCGAACGCGCGGTGCCCCACGACGACTCCATGGCGCGCGACCAGCGCCGTGGCGCCGGGGAAGAGCCCATCGCTGACCCGGCGCTGGATCCGCGCGAAGACGTCCTCCAGCCGCTCCGAGCTCATGCTCACGTCCTCGGGCCGACCCGCGGTGAGCGTGGTGCAGTACACGCCTCTCCAGGCATCCGAGCTGCCCAGCGCCGGCGCCGTGGCTGCCACCATGGCGAGCTGGGTCATCCCTTGCAAGAACTGCCTGCGGTCGAACGCTCGTCGTTGATCGATCATGGGTATTACCAACCTTGCTTTCATCAAGAACAAAGGATTCCACGGCGTCGCCCCGGCAGCGCCGGAGGACTGTTCAGCGTGGGCGTTCGCGATGAATGGCAACATGTACGCCAGCGCTACAGGTTTCCCCTCCCACGGCCTGCGTCACGAACAACACCCGCCATTGCGCTGCCTTTTCAGCCGAGAGGCCGGGCGGGCCGCGTCCAGTTGAGTTGGCACGACGGGAATCAACGCGCAATCGATTGCGGGATGACGCAAGTGGATGTGCGCTCATCTCGACATCCTGGACGACCGCGGACGGGCGTGGACGCATGCGCAGCACGGTTCCGACCGCGCTCTCAGGCGAGGGTGGACACTTTCATTCGAGCGCCGCTCCGCCGGCGCTGCCGCGCCGTCCGGCGGCCGCTCGTGCGGCTGGATCGACGCGGACGGCACCTCTCGAGGTGCGCCCCACGATGTCAGACGGCCAGCGCGAGGCGAGGCCTCCACGCGAGCTGGCTCGAGGGCGGCCCCACGCTCTGCTCGCCCCCCCGTCTGCCGCGCTCATTCGCCGACTCCGATCTGTCTCCTGTCAAACAGCTCTCGTGGCTGCGTGGATCGATTGGAGAGCAGCATCAAGGGCTCACTGCCATGGCAGGAGCTCGACGGAGCTGCCTCTCGCGCCGCCGCCGCGCGCGGCGCTACCGTCAGACCCTTTGACCCGTTCGCGAGGGTGGGTGACCCGCCCGCGCCGAGCAGGCGGCTCCCCGGGCCAGCGGCGCCTCAGGACCGAGCCGCACCATCGACCGCCGGTGCTCCGCTGCCGGCGCTGCATGCTGGGGCATGCACCAGCGCGCCTCGGGATGCTCCTGCATGCTGGGGTATGCACCAGCGTGCCTCGGGATGCTCCTGCATTCTGGAGCACGCACCTGCATGCTGGAGCATGCAGCAGCCCCCCGCGGAGACCCATGCTGCCCCGCGACGTCGACCGGCTCCCGCCGCGCGAGAGACGGCCGCTGAGGGCGCCGATCGCGCTGCTACAGCCCATATCGCGGCCAGATCGCGTCGCCGTCACATCCGATGAGCTCGCCAGCGGCTCGCGGACCAGGCGGCATGAAGGTGACCGCCACGGGGCGATGGCGTCGACGCGCCGCAGGCGTCCTTTGCGCGGGAAAGCCTGCGTCGCGCAGCGGTATCGACCGATGAGCCCGCCGGGGACGATACGGCCCATGACGTGAAACGACCGCCATTCAGTCAAGTGGCTTAAACGACCGCCGTTCACCGAGATGGCATGACGCGGCGCACGCGCCGCTTGCCGGCAAAACCTTTCATGTTATCATGCCAGTCAACATCGACAATCCTGTTCGCGCCACGTCGAGACATCATCGACCTCGCGTAGACTATTGTCTCAGTGTGGCAGCACGGTGGGGCACGCCTGTCGCTCGATCCACACGGAATGAGAACAGAGCTGACAGCAGCGTTGAACTTCTTCGCCCCGGCTCTCGACTTGGCGGTGACTCCATGCTTGGCATCCTACGTGAATAAGCACCGATGCGAAGACGAGACGGTCTTCGGCAGAGCGCACGAGCGTCGGAGCAACGCCAGACATAAATAAGCACTGAAGCCGGCGCGCACGATCCTACGCATCGCGCGCCGGGCGGGAGGGCTTCTTCAGTGAAGCTCGCTCGGCACAACCATGCTGTTCGAAGCCGGCGCGAGAGCGTCGGATGGCGACCCCAGGTCGAGATCGATCGATACGGACGCGCGCATCGGACGACCCGAGCCGCCCGAGCACACGATCGGTTGGATGGATTGGTGACAGGCTGTTGACCGGCGTTCAACGCTCGAAGCAAACAAAGCTGACTGAAACCCCCAAGTTCGAGGACAAAACAACAATGAAGTCGCTCAAGTCTCGCGTTCTCTCCGGTGTTGGCGCTGCGCTCGTCGCTCTCAGCCTCTCGGCCCCCGCGCTTGCGTCGTGGGACGCTCCGGTGAAGGCCGACGCCCCGGACTACACCAACGTGGCCGCCGGGCTCGTGTCGGTCGCCGCCCAGCTCACCGACACCCTGGACCTGAACGATGAGGTCATCAACGCCGAGCACATCAAGATCGTGTACCTCCAGGATGTCCTCAACGACGCCGATATCGATATCGTGGAAGACACGCTGAACAACCTCATCCTGAACCTTCAGATCCTCAACCTTCAGAACGTGCTGAAGGACGTCGACGTCGCCAACGGGATCGAGATCGGCGACGTCCTCAGCAACAACGACGTCGACGTGAGCGACGTCGTGGGTGTGAAGGTCTTCGACGTCAACGGCATCAAGAAGCTGCTCGTGTTCGTCAAGTGAGGCGGACCGCGCGACCCCGCGCGCAGCGCTGACAGCAGCGAGAACGAAGCCCGGGAGGTCGGCCGCCTCCCTGGGCTTCGCTCGTTCAAGATGACCGACAGCCCGGTCATTCTGACCGGTCAGCGCGGCGCGCCGCCTCGCTCGATGGCCGCGAAATCCGGGCGATCGCCGCCTGGCCTCCGGGGTGCTCTCGCACGCCCCCGTGGTCCGCTCGCCCCGCGGCAGCCCCCCTCGGGCTGCCCGGCCGAGGGGCCCGGGAGGCAACTGCGATGCATCATCGGATGGACGTGCTCTCGCCCGCGTTTCGAGCGAACCCCTATCCCCATTACGCCGAGCTCCGGCGCGCGGCCCCTGTCTGCCAGGTCGAGCCCGGCGGGATGTGGGCCGTGAGCCGGTACGAGGACGTGCTCTTCGTGCTGAAGACCCCCGAGATCTTCTCCTCGCACGGCTTCAAGGCGGCGTGGCAGCCGCCCTGGGTGGGCTACAACCCGCTCGCCAACTCGATGCTCGCCCTCGACCCGCCGGCGCACACGCGGCTGCGCGGGCTCATCCACAGGGCGCTCGGATCGCGCACAGTGGCCCGGCTCGAGCCGCGCGTCCGCGCCGTCGCCGAGGAGCTCGCGCGCGGCCTCGCGGGAGAGGTCGACTTCATCGACGCCCTCGCCATGCCGCTGCCCGCCTTCGTTATCGGCGAGGTGCTCGGGCTCGACCACGGGCTGCGCGCGCGCTTCAAGCGATGGGCCGACGACATCCTCTCGATCACGCCCGCGCCGGCGCCGCCCGCCCACGCCGGCCGCATCAGGACGACGATCGCGGAGCTGACCGGGTACCTGAACGACGTTGTCGCGGCGCGGCGCCGCGCGCCCGCGGACGACACGGTGAGCGACCTGATCCGCGCCGAGCTCGACGGACAGGCGCTCACCGACACCGAGATCGTCGACTTCCTCGTGCTCCTCCTGCTGGGCGGGCTCGAGACGACGACCCACCTCCTCGGCAATGCGCTCCTGTTCCTCGCCGAGCACCCGGACATGATGCGACGCCTGCGCGACGCGCCCGACCTCGTGCCGCTCTTCCTCGAGGAGCTGCTCCGGTACGACGGTCCGAGCCAGTCCGTCCCCCGGCTGACAACCCGCGACGTCTCCCTCGGCGGCGCGGCGCTGCCCGCCGGGGCGCTGGTGCTCGCGCTCGTGGCCTCGGCGAACCGCGACGAGCGGCAGTTCCCCGATCCGGACCGGTTCGACCTGCACCGCGGCTCCCACGGAGGACTCCAGTTCGGACACGGCATCCACTTCTGCATCGGCGCGGCGCTGGCCCGCATGGAGGCCCGCGCGGCGCTCGAGGCGCTGCTCGCGCGGTTCGCCCGCGTCGAGCGCTGCCCCGGGGAGATCGCCTATCACCGCACGCTCACCGTGCGCGGCCCGGTCGCCCTGCCGTTGCGGTTCATCGCGGGTTGACCCGCGTCAAGCGCCCTCCCGCCTGCTCCGCTTGACAGGAGGACCGCTCGCGCTATCCTCGTCGCACCGGTCAGGAACAGGATCCGTCATTCCACCGACCGCCGAGTCATGACGGGCCGCGCACGCGCCAGGCGACGATAGACCCAAGGAGGTCCCTGAGCTCTCACGGCTCGGGATGATGAGGTCGCCCCATGCGAAAGGCGGAAATCGACGCCCTGGTGCGCGCGCACCGGGGCCGCGCCCGTCCCGTCGCGTTCTTTCATGTGCTTCGCCAGCCGGCGCTCGAGCCGGACGATCATGCCTTCCTGTCCGAGCACATCGAGGAGCTCGGGACATCCGATCTCCTGCGCTGGAGGGCGCGCTGCGAGAGCGGCTTCAGCGGGCCGGTGATCCAGCAGCTCGCGCGGCTCGCGATCCGGGATCCAGCGCACTTCCAGCACGAGGTGCTGAGCGTGCCGCGCCTCACCCTCGACGAGGAGGAGTGGATCGAGCTCGCGGATCTCGTGCGCGGGAAGGTCCCGGCGGCCATTTACGAGCGCGTGGTCGCGCGCTGCTGGCGCGAGCCTGTGCAATGGGAATCCGGGTTCGTGCTCTCGCCGGGGGCCTACCGGGGGCCGGCGCCGCTGCTCGACGGGGACGAGCTCGACGGGCTGGACGCGGAGCGCCCGGCGCTGCGCGACATGCCGATCGCGAAGATCCTCGCGGCGCGGCGGGCGGGGGTGCTGTCGATCGACGACGGCGCGCTGGCGGCGCTGGCGATGGAGCGCGCGCGCGGGTCGGACGAGGACTGGAGCGTCGATATCCCCCATTTCCCCGCCGTGCTCCGGGACGCGATCCTCGAGAAGGCGCGGCGGACGCCGCGAGGCTCGGAGCGGGCGAATATGCTCGGCTGGCTGGAGGCGCACGGCGTGGCGCGGGCCGCGCTGCTGGATATCGCGCTCGGGTCGGTCCGGGCGGGGGGCGACGCCTATGCCGTGCTCCCCTGGCTCGCGCGCCAGCTCACGACGAGGGCCGCCTGGGACAGGCACGGCCTGGAGACGCTCTCTGCGCTGATGTCGCGGCGCGCCTTCTCGGAGATAGGCGAGCTCGTGACGCTCGCGTGGAGCGACGCCGGCCAGGGCGGCAAGGAGATCTCCCGCGGCTTCCTGGAGGCGATCCAGGTCGCCTTCGCGCAGGTCTTGCTCGGGATGGCGCGCGAGGCGCTCGCGGCGGGCCACCAGGCGGGCGCGGCGGCGGCGCTGTCGGCGCTCGCGTGCCTCGACCCGCCCTCGCGGGTGAGCCGCGCCGTCCACGAGCTCCGGCGGATCCCCGGCGCGAGCCAGGACGTCGCGGAGCTCATCGCGGTGAACGAGCGGCTCGTGAAGCACAGCGACGCGCGCGACGCCTCGCTGGAGGGGTTCGTGGCCGCTCTTCACGCGATCGCCGACGCGTCCTGCTGAGCGCCGCCGGCGCGGCGGTCGGCGCCGCCCCGGCGGCGACACCGCAGCGCGCGGCCTGCGGCGCGTGAGGTGATGCGGAGCGCTGGCGCGTGGGCGCGCCGGCGAGCCGGCTTCCTTCGCCGCGAGGGCCGGCGGTCGCCTTCGCTTCGCGTGCGGTCGTCCGCCGCTGCCTTCGCCCTCGATGCGACGGCGGCTGATCGCCTTCGTTTCCAATGCGGGGACGGCCTTGCCTCCCCTCGAACGTCGACTCTGGAGGAGCACGCCGATGGCGTTCATCAACTATGCGAGCCGGGAGATCTACTGCAAGATCGTCTATTACGGGCCCGGGCTCGGCGGGAAGACGACGAACCTTCAACACGTGTACGATCGGACGGTGCCGAGCGCCAAGGGGCGGCTCATCTCGCTGAAGACCGACAGCGATCGCACGCTGTTCTTCGATTTCCTGCCGCTCGATCTCGGGGGGCTGTCCGGCTTCCGGACGCGCCTCCAGCTCTATACCGTGCCGGGTCAGATCTTCTATCGAGCGAGCCGGAAGCTGATCTTGAAGGGGATGGACGGCGTCGTGTTCGTGGCGGACTCGCAGCGCGCCCGGCTCGACGCGAACGTCGAGTCGATGGCCGACCTGTGGGACAACCTCGCCGAGGAGGGCCGCTCGCCCGGGCGGCTGCCGTTCGTGATCCAGTACAACAAGCGGGATCTCGACGGGATCGCCGATGTCGCGGAGCTCCGGGGGCTGCTCAACCCGACCGGAGCGCCCGAGTTCGAGGCCGCGGCGTCGCGCGGGCGCGGGGTGTTCGACACCCTGCGGGCGATCGCGAAGCTCGCCCTCAAGGAGATGGAGCGCCGCCAGCGGTAGGGCCTTCGCGCGCAGCGCCGCGCGCGCACGAGGACCTGGAGTCAGCGGCCGAGGGACAGGCGGCGCGAACCCGGCCGGCCCCGCCGCGGGGCCGCGCGGGCCTGTGGGGGCGAGGCGCTCGCGCCCGGGCGCGTCCCCGCGACGACGCGAAAAAAAAATGCGCCGCCGTGTCGATCCGGCTCGCCTCCGTTCGTCGCCCCGCTGAGCGCCGGGGTTCCTCCCGGTGACGACCCGTTATTTTCCTGTCGACCTGGAACCGAGGAGAATGTGGCGATGCGTTTCATGATCATGCACAGGACCGACGCGCAAACTGAAGCCGGCGCGCTGCCGAGCCCCGAGTTCATCGCGCGTGTGGGGCAGATGGTGGGGGATCTGGCGAAGACAGGGGTGCTACGCGGCGGCGAAGGGCTCCGCCCGAGCTCGCACGGCGTTCGCCTCCAGTTCTCCGGCGGGCGGCGCACCGTCACCCGGGGGCCCTTCGGCGCGGCGAAGGCGCTGCCCGCCGGCTTCGCGATGCTCCGCGTCGCGTCGCTCGACGAGGCGATCGGCTGGGCGTCGCGCTTCGCGGAGGTGCTGGGCGACGTCGACATCGACATCCGGCCCGTGACCGAGGTGTGGGATCTCGGCATGGCGCCGAAGCCCGAGGGCCTCACGACGACGCGGTACATGATGGTCCACTCCCAGGACGCGGCGGAGGGCGGCGCGCCGCCCACGCCGAAGCAGACGGCGGAGCTGGGTCGGCTCGTCGAGGAGATGAGCCGGGCCGGCGTGCTGCTCGCGACCGAGAGCCTGCAGCCGAGCGCGATGGGCGCTCGTATCGTGTCGGCCGGCGGCAAGCATACGGTGATCGACGGGCCGTTCACCGAGTCCAAGGAGCTGATCGCCGGGTACGTCATCGTCGATGTGCCGTCGCTGAACGACGCCAAGGACGTGGCGCTCCGGTATGCGGAATTCGTGGGCGACATCGAGATGGACGCCCGCGCGCTGTCCTGATGTCGGTTGGATACGGCCGGCGGGCCCCTGGACCGGAACCGAGCGCGCCGCCCTCCCGCGATTTGTCTTGACGCATTCTCACCTAGCTGAAAACGTGGCCAGGATCGTGGGAGAACCGTCTCGCCACCAGAGCGTATCGATCCCGCTGATCCCCTGATCGGGCGCGCTCCTTCGAGCCCCGAGGGAGGCGCGCCAGGTCATCTCGGCGCCACCGACAGATCCCCCAGGAGACTGCCAGATGAAATCCGAACGCGCACTCCGCCATGGAAGCCTCGCCATCGCCATGACGTGCATCTCCCTCTTCGCGACCGGGTGCTTCGCGCTGAACGCCGCCGCAGGCGCCGCCGACGCCAAGGAGCGTGAGGAGCGAGAGGCCGCCGAGAAGGCGAAGAAGGAAGCGCCCCCCATCCCGTCGCCCGGGAAGATCCACGACGAGGCGCTCGCGAAGCAGCTCGAGGACAAGATGACGGAGAAGGGGACGCGCGTCGCCGCCAAGGTGATCTTCACCGACGACGAGTGGCGCATCGAGCGCAACGAGAACACCGGTATCGTGACGGGCCGCGTGGGGAATGCCACCGTTGTCTACAAGCAGAAGGACGGCAAGTGCATCCAGGATCCGTCGCTGCTGCGCCAGGAGTTCGTCGGCAACGACTTCGTCGGCCCCGGCACGTGGGCCCTGATGATGAACGAGAAGTACGAGATCCCCTGTGAAAAGGGCGGTCTCTAGGCGCCGCCGGGCGCGCCGCTCGCGCGGCGCCTGCCCTCTTTGAGCGTTCCCTCGCACAACCGCGCCGGGCGACGTCCCGCCGCGGACGCGTGCGTCGACCTCTGCAGGGAGGATGGCCAGGTGCCGCCGAGCCAGTGCGACGAGGCGTGCGACGCCGAGTGCCTGCCTGTCGCCGCCGCGGCCCGGCTCGCCTGGCGCGAGGGCGCGAGAGCGAGAGAAAGCCTGCACGCGCGCACGAAATACAGTACACCCAGCGGATGGTAGAGACGTGCGGCATCTGCGGCGGCGACGGTCGGATCGCCAACTCGTTTGGAAACACGACCACGTGCCCGAGCTGTCACGGCTCCGGACGGCGGTCCGACGAGGGAGGCCTCCGCGACGTCACCAAGACGAAGGCCTCGCACCACCGCCCGACGAACGTGGCCGCCGTCGTCGAGAAGCAGACGTGGCCAGCGACCTTCGAGGGCGGCCAGCTCGCGAACGAGGTGCGGGCCAGCTCGACCGTCTCCAACGAGACGAAGGCGAAGCTGACGCGCGAGATCATCGAGCACGAGGGCAGCCACGGCAAGTGCACGCAGACCTTCCTCAAGAAGATCCGCAAGCAGATCCGCCCGCCGGCGCCCTGACCCCCGCCGCAGATCGCGGGTGCGGGGGCTCGTAAGGCTCCCGCTGGGCGTCGGATGCCGGGCAGGACGCCTCGGCCAGGCGCGCCGGTGGCGCTCGCGGCAGCGGCCCACTGGACATTTGTCCACATGCTGTGGATTTCTTGTGGGTGGCTCGCGCTCCGGGTCACCTCGGCCGTGGGCTGCCCGCCGCCGGAGCCGGCCCTCCGGGAGGAATCCATGGATCCGGAGCAGACCAGGCAGCGCCATGGATGCCAGTGGGCGAGCACGGTCGCTCGATGTCGAAACGATGTCGGGACATCGGTGGTGGCTTGGGTCTCATGAGCACCCGCTGTCATCGCGATGATCACGCGTTCTCGTGCGCCGAAAAAACTCCGATCTACCGAGAAACGCGCAGCTTTCTGGATTCTCGTGATTGGTTCCGGGCTGCTCGGGCATCCTGAAGGTCATTGACGGCTCCTCCGTCGCCGGGAACAGGCGGCCGAGGAGCCGCTGGTTCCGGGGACCTCTGGTCTTCTTTTCGCGGATCGCCTCGTGCGCCGCGTGCCTTGAAAGGATCTTTCCATGCGAGCTTGCTTGTCGGCCGCCACGGCCACCGCCCTCGTGCTCCTCGGAGCGTGCGTCCTGGAGGACGCTCACGAGCCTCAAGGAGAGCTCGAGCAACAAGAAGACTTGGATCAGCCGCTGACGGGCGACGGGCTGACCGCGACGCTGGCGTATGCGTCGGACTGGGGGAACGGGTACTGCGCCGACGTGACGATCGAGAACACGGGGCCGGCGGACACAGCGACGTGGCGCGTGGTCCTCAACATGAACGGCTCCTCCGTGGCAAGCGCCTGGAACGCCAGCACGACAACGAGCGGATCGCAGCTCATCGCCACCCCCGCCGCCCACAACGCGACCCTGGCCCGTGGTGCCTCGACGAAGTTCGGGTTCTGCGCCAACGCGAGCGGCCCCTCGCAGCGCGCTGCGCTCGCCAGCGTGACAGCGGGCGAGTCGGGCAGCAGCAGCTCCAGCAGCAGCGCCAGCGCCAGCAGCAGCTCCAGCAGCAGCTCCAGCGCCAGCAGCAGCTCCAGCGCCAGCAGCAGCGGTGCGGGCGGCAGCGGCGGCGCGGGGGGCTCCGGCGGCGCAGGCGGCGCGGGTGGCAGCGGCGGCGCAGGCGGCTCCGGCGGCGCGGCACCGAGCGGGCACTTCCAGATGGAGGACCTCGATCGCGGGGTGGTCGCCGTCAAGGTGGCTGGCGGCGTCTACGTCGGGTGGAGGATGTTCGGTTACGAGTACGACCCCGCGAACCCGGGCGCGATCTCGTACGACCTGTACCGCAACGGGAGCCGCATCGCGAACGTCACCAACAGCACGAATTACCTCGACGCCTCGGGCACGACCTCATCGACGTACACGATCAAGGCGGTCGTGGGCGGCGTCGCCCAGGCAGCCTCGCCTGCCGCGGCCACCTGGGGCCAGAACTACCTGCGCATCCCCCTCTCGGCGCCCGCAGGCGGGACGACGCCCGCGAAATGCGACAACGCGGGAGAGAGGTACTCGTACGAGGCCAACGACGCCAGCGCCGGAGACCTGGACGGCGACGGACAGTACGAGATCGTCCTCAAGTGGGATCCCTCGAACGCCAAGGACAACTCCCAGGCCGGCTGCACCGGGCCCGTGGTCCTCGACGCCTACAAGCTCGACGGGCGCAGGCTCTGGCGCATCGACCTCGGGAGGAACATCCGGGCCGGCGCGCACTACACGCAGTTCGTCGTCTACGACTTCGACGGCAACGGGAGCGCGGAGGTCGCGGTGAAGACCGCTCCGGGCACGCGGGACGGGACGGGCGCCGCCCTGAGCAAAGGCCCCGCGGCCTCCGACGACGACGCGGCAGACCACCGGAACGCCGGGGGCTACGTGCTCAGCGGCCCCGAGTACCTGACCGTGTTCGGCGGGAGCAACGGCGCGGAGCTCGCCACCGTCGCCTTCGACGTGGCGCGAGGGACCGTGTCCTCGTGGGGAGACAACTACGGCAACCGGGTCGATCGGTTCCTCGCGAGCGCGGGGTTCGTGAGCGACCTCGGGAGAGGCCAGGACGCGAGCGGCAGGCCGGCGATCCTGATGGCCCGCGGCTACTACACGCGCGCCACGATCACCGCCTGGGGGTTCCGCGACGGCAGCCTCACCCAGATCTGGAAGGCCGACAGCAACGCGAACACCGCGTACACGGGCCAGGGCGCCCACTCCATGGCGGTGGCGGACGTCGACGGCGACGGCGCCCAGGAGGTGATCTACGGGGCCTCCACGATCGACAGCAACGGCACCCGGAAGTGCTCGACCGGCTTCGGGCACGGCGACGCGCTGCACGTGAGCGACCTCGTCCCGTCGCGCCCGGGGCTCGAGGTGTTCATGCCCCACGAGGACGGCAGCAAGCCGACCTACGATATCCGCGACGCGAACACCTGCGCCGTCCTCTGGAAGGGGCCGGTCACCGGGGCCGACACCGGGCGCGGCGTGGCGGCCGACGTGCTCGCGAGCAACCCGGGCGCCGAGATGTGGACCAACTCGACGGGAGGGCTGCTGTCCGCCACCACCGGAGCGCGCGTCGCGGCCCAGCCCGCGTCGGCCAACTTCCTGATCTGGTGGGACGCGGACGAGCTGCGCGAGCTGCAGGACAAGACGTCGATCACGAAGTACGGCGGCGGCTCGCTGCTGAGCTGCAGCCAGTGCGCCTCGAACAACGGGACCAAGTCGACGCCGGCGCTCACGGCCGACCTGCTCGGCGACTGGCGCGAAGAGATCGTGTGGCGCGAGTCCGACAACTCGGCGCTGCGGATCTACACGACGACGAGCGTGACGACGCGGCGGATCTACACGCTCATGCACGATCCGCAGTACCGCATGCAGATCACCTCGGAGCAGACGGCTTACAACCAGCCGCCCCACCCGAGCTTCCACATCGGCGGCGGCATGGCGGCGCCCCCGAGGCCGGACNCGGCGGCATGGCGGCGCCCCCGAGGCCGGACATCCACGTGCGGTGACGCAGGCCGCGCGCGGCGGGCAGGTCGCCCCGCGCGAGGCCGCGGCGCGGCCCGCCCGCCGGCGCAGGAGGGCATCCCCCGCGGGCGCCCTCACTTCCGGTACTGCGCGAGCAGCAGGCCGGCGTCCGCTGTGCCGTCGGCCACGAAGCCCGCCATGGCGCGGGCGCCGGTCTCCTGGAAATGGGTGCCGTCGACCGAGCCGTCCGCCCGGATGAGGAAGAAGTCCTCGCCCGCGGCGACGCAGCCGATCGAGCGCAGGTGGGCGAGCGTCATCTCGTTGAGATCGATGACGGGCACGTCCAGCGCGCCGCCGAGCTCCCGCATCGCCTGCGCGTGCGCGGCCAGGCCGTTGCCGAACTCGTGGCTGTCGCCGGTGCAGGAGCGCCGCGGGGGCGGGGTGACAAGCACCGGGATCGCGTCGCGCGTCTGCGCGCCCTCGATGTACTCGGTGAGGTACGATTTGAAGTCCGTCGCGGGGTCCAGGTAGTAAGGAATTGTCGCGCCGTCGTGCTCGTACGTCGCGTTCCTGTTGCTGTCGTTGGTGCCGAACTGGACGAGCAGGTAGTCCCCGCCCTGGATGTCGTCGAGGAGGTCGGCCAGGCGGTCCTCGTCGATGAACCGGCGCGCGGTCCGGCCGCCGATCGCCCTGTTCTCGATGCGCACCCGCGCGTCGAAGAACTCTCCCAGCATCTGACCCCAGCCCGCCTGGTGAATGGGGCTGTTCACGTACGTCTGCACCGTCGAGTCGCCGGCGATGTACACAGCGACGTCGGGCAGCTCGGCGCTGCCGCCGCCGCCCGTGCCGCCGGCGGCGCCCGTCGGTCCT
>NZ_JEMA01000933.1 GCF_001589285.1 Sorangium cellulosum
GCCCGCGAGCGGCGCCTGCTGCTGCTGCTGCGGGCGCGCGTACTGCGGCGGAGGCGGCGGCGGATAGCCGCCCTCGCGCTGCGGGTGCCCGTACCCGGGCGGCTGCGCAGGCACCCCGCCCTGGTGGTTGCCCCCGGGAGGCCAGCCCTGGACCATCGGCGGGGCGGCGCCCGGATCGTCGAACCGACCGCGCGTGGACCCCAGGGCGATCTCGTCCCCGTGCTTGAGCGGCGCTTCGCCCCGGACACGCTCGCTGTTGATGAACGTCCCGTTCAGGCTCCCGAGATCGCGCAGGACGAAGTGATCGCCCCGCTGCTCGATGATGCAGTGCTCCTTCGAGACGATCTTGTCGAGGAGCTGGATGGAGTTGTTCGGGTGGCGCCCCAGCGAGTTCACGGGCCGCAGCTCGATCGCCTGCTGGCCCTCGGCGGTCTGCAGGATGAGGCGGGCCATCGGTCCTGGGAGATTACCCAGCCCGGCACGGACCGACAATCTTTCCGGCCCGGCTTCCGGGGACGCCCGGGATGAACGCGGGCGAGCCGGGGCGGAGAGGCCGCGCGGACGAGCGCGGGACACCGCCGGAGCAGGCGGCTGGGCCGGCCTGCCTGAACAGCGGACCTCGGGCCGACACTGATCACAAGATCAGTGTTTCGTCCATAGTCCATCTGGACGTGGCGCGTGGAACTGCTATGCGCCCACACCCCGCCGCGTTAGTCGGCCGCATGGATTCCGCGTACCTCCTCGCCATCGATCAGGGCACCACCGGCACGACATCCCTCCTCATGGACACGGCGGGCGCGACGCTGGGCCGCGCGACGCGCGAGTTTCGCCAGCATTTCCCGGAGCCCGGGCTCGTCGAGCACGATCCGGAGGAGATCTGGCAGAGCGTTCAGGACGCGGTGGGCGAGACGCTCAGGGCGGCGGGCGTGGCGGGCAGCGCGATCAAGGCCATCGGCATCACGAACCAGCGCGAGACGACGCTCGTCTGGGAGCGCGCGACGGGCCGCCCGATCCACCGCGCCATCGTGTGGCAGGATCGCCGCACGACGGCGCGCTGCGCCGAGCTCCGCGCCGCGGGCCACGAGCAGGCGGTCGAAGAGACGACCGGCCTCGTGCTCGATCCGTACTTCAGCGGCACGAAGCTCGCCTGGATCCTCGACAACGTGCCGGGCGCGCGCGCGCGCGCCGAGCGCGGCGAGCTGTGCTTCGGGACCGTCGACAGCTTCCTCGTCTGGCGCCTCTCGGGCGACGTCGCGGGCGGCTCGCCGGTGCACGCGACCGACGTCACCAACGCGTCGCGCACCCTGCTCATGAGCCTCGAGTCGCTGCGCTGGGACGACGCGATGCTCGCGATGCTCCAGATCCCGCGCCCGCTCCTGCCGGAGATCGTCGGATCGGCGGGGCGCATCGCGGCGACTCGCGGCTTCCCTCACCTGCCCGACGGCATCCCGATCGCGGGCATCGCGGGCGACCAGCAGGCGGCGCTCTTCGGCCAGGCCTGCTTCGCGACGGGCGACGCCAAGTGCACCTATGGCACCGGGGCGTTCGTGCTGGCCAACATCGGCGATCGCCCGCTCCGGAGCCGCTTCGGCCTGCTCACCTCCGTGGGCTGGAAGATCGGCGCGGAGGTGGTCTTTGCGCTCGAGGGGAGCGCCTTTATCGCGGGCGCCGCGGTGCAGTGGCTCCGTGACGGCCTGGGCCTCATCAAGAGCGCGGCGGAGATCGAGGCGCTCGCCCGCACCGTGCCCTCGAGCGAGGGCGTCACGTTCGTCCCGGCGCTCTCCGGGCTGGGCGCGCCCTACTGGGACCCGGACGCCCGCGGGATCATCTCCGGCGTCACGCGCGGCACGACCGCGGCGCACCTCGCCCGCGCGACGCTCGAGGGAATCGCGCTCTCCGTGACGGATCTCGTCCAGGCCATGGCCGACGACCTGGGCCACCCGCTGCGCCGGATGCGCGTGGACGGCGGCGCCTCCGCGAACGACCTGCTCATGCAGTTCCAGGCGGACGTGGCGAACGTCGCTATCGAGCGCCCCACCGACCTGGAGACGACGGCGCGCGGCGCCGCAATGCTCGCCGGCGTCGGCGCCGGCCTCTTCCGCACGAAGGAGGACTCGGCCCGCATGTCCCGTGTCGGGCAGAGCTTCCAGGTCGCGATGAGCGAAGCGGATCGATCCGCCCACCTCCGCCGCTGGGCCGACGCCGTGGCCCGCGCGCGCTCGCAGCATGCCTGAGCACTCGGCGTTCTTCGACCTTGCACCTTTCTTCGACGATTCCCCCGAATTTCCACGCTGATTTCCGCTTGAACCAGTTCTTCCGAAGCTCTCTCCCGAGCCGTCATCGCGCCGCGGCTCGGCGGCCGAACGGGCTTCCGGATCAAGGAATCAACCCTAGGTTGCGAGAGTTAGGCCCAGAAGCCCCCAACCAGCGTAGAGTGCTATGACGACGGCGCATTTCCGTTCAAACTTGGTGCACTTGAACCGAGGCGCGCGGCCAGCCCACCGCCGCCTCGCTGCTTTCGATGGAGACGAGGAGGACATGCCGACTACCGAGAATGCTTCAGCCGGCGGGACGGCCGTTCGCGACATCCCGATCGACTGGGAGGCGCTGGAGGACGCCTTCGAGAACAACGCCCCAGAGGTGCACTCGTACCTGCACCTCGGCACGGGCGACGTGCTGCGGGTGGTCGACGGCGTGGCCGATCCGCAGATGCACGCGCGCATCGCGGCCGATGCCAACTACCTCCGGATCGATCCCGTGAGCTCGCGCGAGCAGTACCGCTGGATGGAGCGCTACATCCCGATGGTGGAAGACATGGAGCTCCAGGCGAAGCTCAGCCAGGCCATCGACGGCAAGGGCGCGTTCCGTCGCTTCAAGGATGTCTTGATGTCCTACGGTCCGGAGCGGGAGCGCTGGTTCGCCTTCCGGAGCGAGCGGCTGCGGATCTTCATGGAGGCGTGGCTGAGCGCGCACGCGCTGAACCCGGTCCCCCGTCCGCTCTGGGTGCCGGAGGTGCCGGCCCGCCCGGAGGCCGCCCCGGTCGCCCCTGCGGCCGAGGCGCCTGTGCGCGAGCGGGAGCGCGAGCGCGAGCGCGAGCGCGAGGAGGTGCGGGAGCCCCGCCGCGGCGGCAAGAGCGTGGAGAGCCTGCGCAAGAACCTCCGCGACATCGCCGAGGCGCTCGGCCCGCGCGACCTCGACACGCTGACGGCGTTCGCGGAGTTCCTGAAGGCGCGGCGCGCGGCGCGCTCGTTCGCGCACCACTACCACGAGGCGCCGGGGCCGTCCGACGAGGAGGCCGGTCCTGCCTCGCAGGAGATCGCGAGCGAGTCGCGCAGCGATACGGCGTGAGGGCGCGCTCGCCGGCGCCGCGATCGCGGCGCCGGGGCGCTGGCCTGAGGGGGGAACGAAGGGGAACGGAGGGGAGCGGCGGAGTCGGTCGCCGCAGGGTCTAGAAGTACCAGTCGGTGCGCGCGCCGATGTAGTGGCCGACGTTCGACCCGGCGCCCGTCCTCTGGAGGTAGGCGGACAGCGCCTGCTCGCGGGCGGCGTCGTTGTAGAACGCGGCCGTGTAGATGAGCTTGAAGTGCGGACGCGCGCCGGCGCTCAGCTCGCCCGTGGGCACGAGGGTCGGGACGACCGAGACCTTGACCGCGGTCCCGAGATCCGCCACGCCGTCCTTGCGGCCCTGGAACGAGGCCTCGACGACGGGGTGGAAGTTCTTGTGGGCGAAGATCGTGGCGTTCGCCTGGACCGAGAAGTCCATCTGCTTCTCGTGCGGGCCAGCGGCGGTCGGGGTGACGCCCGCGGGCGCCTCGTACGCCGCCTTCGTGTAGTGGAAGGTGGCGAGGCCTTCCAGGGCGGCGGCGTCGCCGATCCGGAAGCCGACGTGCTCGACGGCCTCGATGCCGAAGGAGCCCGCGAAGGTGCCCTCGTCGTTCGCGGCGCCCCAGGTCTGGTACGTCTTGGCGCCGCCGGCGGCGCCGTTGGCGATGCCGGTGCCGAAGCGCACGGACGTGTCGCTCCAGTTGCCCTGGCCGAGGCCGAGGTGGAGCTTCGCGCCGATGACGCCGCCGAAGTCGGCCTTGCCGTTGGCGGGCGTCGGGATGCCCGAGCCCTGCTTCGCGGCCTGGAGGACGTGCGCCTCGGCGTGGACCTTGACGTGGTGCTTGGCCTCACCGCCGAACTCGAACTTGTAGTTGCCGGCGAAGATCGTGCGGAACCGCTCGATCTCGTCCCCGGGAATCGTCGGGTCCGGGTCGATGTTGTACGCCGGGGTGGTGGCGCCGAAGCCGCGGTAGCCGAGGATGGCGAGGTTCAGGTTCTCGTACTTGATGCCGCCGCCCTGGCCGCTGAGGTCGTCGAGGTAGAAGTAGTCGCCGATGGGCGCGTACTGCTCGCGGAAGAAGCGCGCGCCGCCCCAGACGCTGAGGCCCGGGGTGAGGAAGTTGCCGGCCTCGATGTAGGCCTGGTTGAACTGGACGGTGATCGTCTGGCCGCCGTTCGAGGCGGGCTGCATGAACGGCCCGCCGTACTGCTTCCAGATGGCGAAGGTCATCTCGGACTTCACGAAGAAGTCGTCCGGCGTCGCGCCCTTCACCACGTGCGCGACGAACGACGGCTCGGAGTAGTCGTCCTCTTCGTAACGACCGCCGATGCCGAACCCGAGAAGGTTCATCGACGCGCCCTGGATGTTCTGCCCGTAGACAGACCACGCCATGCCGAGGCGCGAGTACCAGTGCCACTCGAAGTTCTCGCTACCCACGGCGTGGGCCGAGCGCGGCGCCGCCGTGAGGCAGATGGCCGAGGCGGCAACCAGCCCGAGGGCTCGGACTACGGTGCGCCGACCCGCGATTCGCTTGCTGGGAACCGACGACCTGTCTGTCTTAAGTGATGTCATCGAACGACGCTCCTATCCATTCTTGGGAGTGTACTTGGGGTGGTGGGACGTGGTTTGGCCAGGTGGCCAAGCGCGGCAGAGGAAGCGGCCTGTCAAGACAATCCAAGGTTGGCTCTGTGGGACAGAGCCGCCCGCTGCCACACACGCGGGGCTTGCGGGGGGCACAGTTAACAGGAACGTTCTGTTCATGTCAAAGGTCTCCGAAGCACCTACAGCAGTTTGTTGACTTCTGCGGCGCGTCATCACGAACTGACCGGAATTGCTTGGTTTCGTCAGCACCGGCGGCCCCCCGGAGCGCGCGCCACGGCGCTCTTGACGCACCGCACCAAAACCAGCTCGCGTCAGACGATTCGCGTCGGATGAAGTGCTGCCAGAAGAATTCACGCGCCCGCCGCGCGCATTGCCGGCAGTGAGCCGAGCGCGTGGCGCGACTGGGAGGCTGCGCTGGCGAGCCCCCGCGGAGCGCGATTTCTTGCCGCGGCGAGGCGGCGGCGAGCGCCGGAGTCCGCCTTGTTTCAGGATCTCGAACACGGCTTTTCGTCACGGGGCGAGGCGGGAGGCCGCCGCGGCGGCGCCCTCTCTACCGGGTTGAGCCCCGGGCGCCCCCTCGCGCCCGCGGAGCCTCAATGACGATTGCGGGCGCGCCCACAGCGCCGCAGGGGCGGGATGATCCTGCGCGCGCGCGCAGGGCCGAGCGGCAGGAGGCGATCGCGTGAGAAACGTGCTCCCTGGTCCGCAAGATTACGCAACGCGTTAAACACGTGGCGCTCGACGCGGGTTCTGAGCGAGCCAGTGTCGATTGCAGTGCACGTGGGTGGACGCGATCGGGTCCAGGTACGGCGTTACGCGGTCGGCTCGGGGTTGCATCATGTTCTCGCCGCTGCCGGGCGGGGTCGCGCGGAGGACAGGCACGGTCCAGAGCGCGCGAGGCGCAGTGAGGCGGATCGGTGTTCGGGAGAGCCGGGCCGCGCCGGGCCCTCAGTGCTCTTCCGCGACGGCGCCGATCACCCCGTCGAAGAACTCGACGACGCCGATGCTGTCGAGCATGCGGTTCCAACCGATCTCGTCGAAGGGCTCTGGCAGCCCGTGGTTCGTCAGCAGGACGCCGAACAGCTCGCGCGCCGGATCGATCCACAGGAACGTGCCGGTGCCGCCCGCCTTGCCGAACGACCCGGGCGACAGGCGCGCTCCGCCGCTCGAGAAGCGCGGGGTCCAGAGCTCCCAGCCGAGCCCCTTCGGCGCGAGCAGGAGGTTGTTGAGCGGCGAGGTGTCCGTCGCCGCGGCGGTGACCTGGGGAGTCTGGTTCCGCGTCATCCTGTCGACGGAGTGCGGCGTGAGCACCCGGACGGCGCCGTAGCTGCCGAGGCCCAGGATCATCTGGCAGAAGATGGCGACGTCCATGGCCGTCGAGAACACGCCGTCGCAGCCCGTGATCCCGCCGAGCGCGAAGTCCTGCTCGTCCTGCACCTCGCCGCGCACGAGGCGCCCGCGGCGGCTCGAGTGCCCGGTCGCCGCGACGCGCGGCGCGAGCTCCGCCGGCGGGTTGAACATCGTGTCGTGCATGCCGAGCGGGCCCCAGATGTGCGCGCGCGCGAAGGTGCTCAGATCCGCGCCGGCGACGACCTCGACCAGCCGGCCCAGCAGGCGGTAGGTGAGATCGCTGTAGAGGACAGAGGAGCCCGGCGCGTACTCGAGCGGCGTCTCGGCCATGGCGCGCCAGACCGTCTCGACGTCGGGCTCGTCGAGGAGCTGGTTGTCGACGGGCAGGCCGGCCGAGTACCGGAGCATGTCGAGGACGGTGACGTCCGACTTCCCGTTCGCGGCGAAGGACGGCAGGTACGCTGCCGCCTTGTCGGAGAGCAGGAGCTTCCCCTGCTGGTTGAGCACCAGGACCGCCGGCGCCGTGGCCAGCACCTTCGTGAGGGACAGGACGTCGAACATCGTGTCGAGCGTGACCGGCTCGGTCGATCCGACGACCTTGTTGCCGAAGGCCCGGTGACCCACGATGACGCCCCGCCGCGCGATGAGCGCGGTCGCGCCTGGGAAGAGGCCGTCGCTCACGCGGCGCTGCACGCGCGCGAAGACATCCTCGACGCGCTCCGCGCTCATGCCCACCACCTCCGGGAAGCCGGCGGCGAGCACGGTCGACGTCGTCGCGCGCGCGGACGAGCTGCCGAGCACCGCAGGCGCGATCGCGGTCAGCGTCGCGATGCCGCCGAGTCCCCGCAACAGATGCCTGCGATGAAAAGGACGATCCACGGTATCCATGTGAACAACTCCTTGCGAGGTCCTGTCACGATGCCTGTCGCCATGCGCCGCCCCGGAGACGTCTCCTGCGACGCTGGCGAGGTCCGCGCGTCGATGCGTCGATGCGTCGATGCGTCGATGCGTCGATCGCCACGCGCCGGGGCGGCTCGCGCGGCGTCACCNCGCCACGCGCCGGGGCGGCTCGCGCGGCGTCACCGGCGGCCGTGATCGGCCCGGCGCCCGGCGTCCTCGACGCGCGCGCGACATCGCCGGGAGACCGCGCGCGCGCCGCAGCCCGCCGGCCAGCCGCGACAGCGCCTTACAGCGGCTCACGAGCGGCGCCCGCCCGCGGTCACGTGCTCTATCCCATGGCTCCTGGAACGCGCCCTCCAGCGCCGATCGCCGGGATGTAACCCCGACGAATACCCCTACGGATACGGCGCACTGGACCCCCATCCCGCGCGGCCAGCACGGGAGCGCCCGCGCTCCAAGCTGCCTGAGTGAACACCAGGCAACGCAGCAGTATCGCCCGGGTGTTCTTCGAGTTCAAGAGTCAGAGTTCACCCACGTTATCGGCCTCTGCCGCATCTGCCTGTCGTGGGTTATCGTGGCGGGTCGGCGCTATCGTGCCTTGTAAGTGGCTGGTGACCGGTGACCCGTGAAGGGCGACCCATGGCCGACTCGCCGCGCGCCGCGGCGACGGTCGAGGGGCGCGTCGAGCGCCGCTCGGCGTCGTGTCCGCGCGCTCGCGCGCTCAGCGCGCGGACACGATGCTGAGCGAGACCCGCGCTCGCGCGTTCTGGTAATACGCGTCGAGCGCCTGGGCGAGCCGCTGCCCCACGTACCAGCGCTTCAGCGCCGGGGCGACGTCCTCGTAGCGCTGATCCTTGAACGGCGTGGCGCCGGAGCGCAGGGCGATCTTGAGCTCGAAATCGCTGGGCTCGAGCATCGGCGCGACCATGCGGTCCAGGTACAAACTCGCGCGGGCCTGGCGGCGCAGCATCGCGTCGAGCTCGTCGGAGCTCACGCCCTCGGCGGCCGCCGCGGCGAGGAGGCGCGCGCGGCCGCGGGCGCGCTGCTCCAGGGAGATCCGGGCCGCCTCGGCCCGCTGCGCGACCTCGGCCGACGTCGGCGCGGGGGAGATCGGCAGGCTGGCGAGCAACGTCTCCGCGACGTGCCGGTCGAGCGCGGCGCGGATGTGCCTGTCGCGGTACAGCCCGGGCTCCGCGTCGGGGTCGGCGAGCGCCTCGATGCGCGCCTCGAAGGCGAGCTCCCGCTCGAAAATGAACTGAGGGCGGCGCACGCCGCCTGTCTCGGGCGCATGCCAGCGCACGACGACGCGGTCGAGCGCCACGGGCGCCGAGGGCGGCGCCGGCGGCGCGACCGGAGCCTCCTGGGCGCGGGCGCCGAGGGGCAGCGACGCGAGCGCGAGCAGCGTCGTGAAGATCCCGAGGCGGCGCACGCCAGCAGGCTACCGCAAGCGCGCCGCGCCTCCCAGGCGCAACGACGGCTCGCGGAGCGCCTGGGCGAGGCGATAAGATGGGGACCATGTACAGGCAGTTCGCGCTGGAGGGCGAGGTCCACGCTGTGCTCGACTGCGTGCCGCTCGCAGTGCGGCGGAAGCTGGACCTCGCGGAGCTCAAGATCTCGCTCGCGGGGTGGCAGACGCTGTCGCGCGCGGAGCGGCTCGCGCTGTGCCACATGCCGGTGGATACCGACGAGGACGTCGCGGTCTACGCGGAGGTGCTCCGCGGCTTCGCGGCCCGCGCCGGGGTCGCCCTCACCCCCCTCGCGGGCGCGCCGGTGCGCCGCGCCGCCTGGGAGAAGGACGCCGTGATCGCGCGGCTGCGTGACCGGCTCGGCCCGGACGGCGCGCTCGACGAGGCAGCGCTCGGCCGTCTGGCGGAGCTGACGGAAGAGGAGCGCTACGCGCTCGTCAAGCTTGCGGATCCGAAGCGCGGGCCCGAGAAGCTGCGCGCGCTGCTCGGCGAGCTCGGGCTGTCCCGGGACGCTGGCGGCGCGAGCCCGCCCGGCTGACCTGCCGGGAGACGCGAGCCCGCCGGCCGAGATCTGCCAGCGGGGCGAGCCCGCCCTGTCCATGCATCGGGCGGCGCTCCGCCGCTCGCCGCTCGATCGCATGCCCGCCGCGCTGTCTCTCCGCCGCCGTCGCCGCGCTCGCCGCGGCGTCGCTGCTCCTCCCCGGCCGCGGCGAAGGAGCCGCCGGGCGGCGGGAGCGCGCGGCGGTCCGCGTGGACCTCGTGTTCGACGTGGGCGGGCGCGGGGACAAGAGCTTCAACGACGCGGCCGACATCGGCTCGCCCGCGCCGCGCGCGAGCTCGGCGTGACGATCGAGGTGCTCGAGCCGAGCGGCGCGGAGGACCGCGAGGCGGCGATGGGGCTCTTCGCGGCGCCGAGGACGGCGTCGGCTACGTGAACGAGGGCCCGCACGCGGCCGGGATCCCCGCCGGGGCGAGGGCGCGCGTCGACGCGCTCGCGGCGCGGATCGCGCGGGGCGAGCTCGAGGTCCCGTCGCGCTGACGGAGCGTCAGCGCGGCGCGCTCACCACTTCACCATCACCTTCGGCGGGTTGACCTCGGCCGTGACGCGCGGGACGTCGACGAGCACGTCGAGGAAATCGCTGCCCGGCTGGCTCAGATCGAGGTTCGCCGCCTTGGGCTCCACGCGCGCCAGGATCGCGTCGGGGTTGACGGCGCCCA
Organism: Sorangium cellulosum; assembly: GCF_001589285.1. Lineage (GTDB taxonomy): Bacteria > Myxococcota_A > Polyangia > Polyangiales > Polyangiaceae > Sorangium > Sorangium cellulosum_G. The sequence goes on from NZ_JEMA01000933.1 coordinate 9,862, forward strand.
CGTCCTCCGGCGTCCCCGTGATCCTCACCTGCACGATGGACGGCGTCGCCGTGGCGCGCGGGATCCCGACCACCTCGACCCTGCGATCGAAGGTGCGCGTGGCGAGCTCGCGCCCGATCTCGATCGTGGCCATGACGCTGTCGACGTCGTACGTCACGAGCTTCGGCGGCCTGTCGAGGGCGAGCGGCCGCTGGTAGGTGCCCTCGGTGAGCCCGCTGATGTCGAACGGCGCGGTGCGCGCGAGCTGCATCACGTCGACGACCGAGCGCGGGCCGCGGGCGTTGACCATCGCCGGCTCGATCCCGACCGTCCCCTTCACGAGGAACCCCACCGCGGCGTCCCCCGTGCGCGGCACCTGCACCGGGATCGGGCGCACGATGATGTCGTCCCAGCGGAGATCGATCGTCGGCGGGTAGATCTGCTCGACCGTGAGCCCCGCCGGGACGTGGAACATCGACTTGTCGAGCTCGATGCGCGTGACCGTGCCGTTCCGGAGATCGAGCTGCAGCGTGCCGAGGTCGTCGGCGCGGAGGTCGTCGAGCTGGGTGCGCGAGCCCCGCACCGTGACCGAGACCGCGTTCGGGACCTGGGTCATGAGCTGCCGGTTGCTGGACTCGGGCGGGATGATCGTGACGATGTCGAGCGAGAAGGTGCGCTGCGCGTTCTCCGCCCCGTGGATGAAGGCGTAGAGGCACAGCGCGAACGTGAGCGAGAGGAGCTTGAGGCCGAGGTTGTCGAGCAGCGCGGCGCGGAGCGCCTCGCGGAGGCCGGCCAGCGTCATGGCTCATCTCGCGGGGGCATGCCCTCCGCGCTCCCCTTGGATACGGCGGTCGCCGCGGCGGCCTGCCCGGTCGGAACGAAGGTGCGCTGCGACGGGACCGGAGAGTCGGTCGCGCCCGCCGGGACGTCGGCCATCGGCCGGCCGCGCTCCGACGAGGGGCGATCGCCGTCCGGCGGCGCCGGCCCGGCCGCCGGGCTCCGGAGCTCGGCGCTGGACCCCCCCGGGACGCGCGCCTCGGCGCCCGAGCGCATCGGCGTGGAGGTGGACATCCTCGACATCGTCCGCGCTTCGCCTTCCGCGGGCGCCTTGATCATCGAGGTCGTCTTCGTGATCGGCGCCGCGGGCTTGCCCTCGATCGGCGCGGGCTTGGCCGCGGCGGGCTTGCCGGGCTCG
>NZ_JEMA01000934.1 GCF_001589285.1 Sorangium cellulosum
GACGCCCACGGCGAGCGCTGCGCCGCGGCGCTCGCCGCCGACGGGGTGGAGCTCTCCGCCGTGGTGGTCCACCGCGGCGCGACCACGGGCGTGGCCCTGATCTGCGTCGACGCCTCCGGAGAGAACCAGATCCTCGCGATCCCCGGCGCCAACGCGCTCGTCGCGCCGCCCGCGCCGTGCGGGGCCGCGGTCTGGCTCTGTCAGGGCGAGATCCCGACCGACGCGATCGACGGCGTGCTGTCGGCCGCGCGGGCCGACGGCGCGCTGTCGATCTGCAATCCATCGCCCGTCAACGCCATCGATCCTTCGCTCGTCGGCCGGTTCGATCTCGCTGTCGTCAACGAGCTCGAGCACGAGGCGCTGCGCGGCCACCTGCCGGGGCGCGTGGTGCTCACGCGGGGCGCGCGCGGCGCTGTGCTGCTGCCCTCGGGCGAGGAGCTCCCCGCCCTGCCCGCGCACGCGGTCGACACGACGGGCGCGGGGGACGCCCTCGCGGGCGTGCTCGCCGGGGGCCTCGCCTCCGGGATGGCGATCGAGGACGCGCTCCGGCTCGCGATCGCGGCGGCGGGCATCTCGGTCGAGCGCGAGGGGTGTCAGCCCTCGTATCCGACGCGCGCCGAGATCGAGCGCCGCCTCAGCTCGCCGCCGCCTGGGCCGGGTGCTCCGCGATCCAGCGATTGAGGAACGCCGCGCTGTCGTCCCACCCCGCGCGCATCTCCTTCTCCATCATGCCCTCGACCATCTTGCCGAAGCCGAAGATCCTCACCTCGATCGTCGCGCTGGCCACCCGCGTCACCTGCCCAGGGCCCGACGGCTCGACCCGCAGCGCCCCCGCGTTGTGCAGCCGGTCGCCCAGCAGGCTCGGCGCCATCGTGAAGCTCCATCGCCGCGTGGCCTTGTCGAAGACGCTGTCCTCGATGTAACGGAAGTTCGGGCCGAGCATCGATTGGATGGCGCCGGGGAGCGCGTGGATGCGCGGCTGAACCGACGCCTTGCGCACCATGGCGCGCTCGTCCTCTCGCTGCTCCAGCACCTCGAACGAGGGGAACTTGAGGACGTCGCTGTAGATCTGCGCGTTGACCTCGGGGCTGAAGAAGAGCTCCCAGAAGGTGTCCTCGTCGCAGTGAATCAGGTGCCTCGCCTCGATCTGAATCATGCGCTTGCCTTCTCCTGCGCGAACCTTGCAGCGGGACGCGCCGCCTGACAACCGTCGAGGGGGGCGCGACGGTCGGGCCCGCTCCGTCGCTGCTGGAGATCGGCCGCCGGGCTGAGCCGTGGTGGGCCCGAGCCCGGCGCGGAGGCCGCCTATTGCGCGACGACGTCCAGGTTGTCGATTCCCCAGCTCTCGTCGCCGATCCACTGGAGCCCGCTGCCGGCGAAGCGGAGCTCGATGTCGGAGGCGCTGTGAGGGAGCTCGTACGAGAGCCGGTAGACCGCGTCGCCGTAGAAGTCGTATCCGAGCGAGTTCGACTCGGCCGCGCCTGTGCGCGGCGGGTGGCTGCCCGCGCCGAGCAGGTCAGGGAACGACTGGGACGCCCACGTCGTGTTCGCGAACGTCATCTGGAGCGTCCGCGGGCTCCCCGACGCGCCGAGCGAGAAGACGTCGCCGTCGTCGCCGTCCCATGAGCGGATCACGTAGAGATCGAAGGAGACCTTCACCCGGGCGTGGGGCGCGAGCCCGGCGAGCCGGAGCGTCACCGTCTCGTTGTTGAACTCGCCCAGGAACCGCCGCCCGCCGATCGGGGTCACGCTCGTCGCGCTCGACGACCACTCGGGGCCGACAGGCCCTTCGAAGTCGCTCCGGTAGAGCTCGCGCAGGCCTTCTGTCGGCGGCACGGCGCTCGCCGCGGAGTCGGCGAACGCCGGATCGCCCGAGTGGCCGACGTCGAGGACGCACGCCTCGAGGAGGAAAGGATCGGTGACCCCGGCCGCGGCGCACGCCGCGGAGGCCGCCGCGCGCGCTGCCTCGGAGAGGTCCGAGACCGACGCCGATCGCGCGGGGAAGCCGGGGACGGTGAACGTGTCGACGCTCTCTCCGGGCGCGTAGTCGAAGAGCGACTCGGCGGCGGAGATCCTGTAGCTGTCGCCGAAGACGTCGTAGAGCGCGTCCCGCGAGAGCGGCGGCGCGAGGGCGACGCCCGCGCGCGGGGTGAAGTCGTCGTCCGGCGCGCCGTTCCCGTTCCCGAGCAGCCCGCGGAGCAGCCCCGCGCGCCCGGGCGCCGGATAGACGAGCACGTCGACGTGCGCGGCGCGCACGGAGACCTCCACGTGATCGCCCGCCGCCGAGGTGACCACATAGCGGCCGTCCGCGAGAGGAGCGCGATAGACGGCGTGCCCGCCCGGCAGATCGAGCTTGCCCGCGACCTCGACAGGCGCGCCGTCGACGCGCAAGGCGGGCGAGGCGCCCGCGTGGAACGCGAGCCGCGACGCGCCGACGCGCACCGCCACCGCGGTGTTCACCGCGATCGCGTCGCTCGCGCCGAGCGGCTGCTCGCGCACCTGGACGGCGAAGTCGCTCCCGCCGTCCACGAGCACGTACTCGCCCGCGCCCTGGAAGTCGTAGAAGACGCCGTCGAACGTCCGGAGGTGCGGATCGCCGTGCGAGCCCCCGGGCGGCGTCCCCGGCGGGGCCGGCGGCGCGGCGGCGCGGCAGTCGAGGCGCACCGGGAGGCTCCTCTCGCGGACACGGTAACGGTCCTTGAACGAGATCGTGAGGGCGCCCGTGGCCGTCGACGGCTCGGCGCCGCACCTGGCGCGCACAGCGAGCGCGACCGACTCGCTCGGCGCGAGCGCCCCCTCCGCGCCCGACTCGATCGTGAGCCACGGGACGCTCGACGCGATCGTATAGCTGATCTCGCTGCCGCGGTTGATCAGCTTGATCGCGCGCAGCGCGTCCTCGCCCGCCTGCCCGCCGAGCTCCGCGCCCTCCAGCGCCGGATCGCCCGGCGACTGCCTCGTCACCGCGAGGCAGTTCGTGCCGTATTCCTGGTAGAGCGCGGTGTCCCGGAGATCATCGAACGCCTGCTTCAGGTTGCACGGCTGCGGCTGCGGCTCGGGCTCCCCGGGGAGGGGCACTCTTCGGTCTCTCGGCGGCGCCATGCACTCCCAGTCGGTCAGGTTGAGACCGGCGAACGTCGGGTTCTGGTAAGCGAACCAGATGAGCGACTGGATCCGGCAATTGTTCTTGTCGTTGTACGCCGCGACGTCCTGGTAGGCCTTCTGGATGAACCCGCTCCGGTACGGCTGCTCCGCGTAATGCTCTCCCTCGTGATCGTAGAGATCTCCGGCGTGATTGAACTCGGTGATGTAGATCGGCAGCGCCGCCCCGCCGGCGCCGTCGACGATGTCGAGCTGCAGCTTGTAGTTCTGGAAGCCGTCATGCGGCTTGTCGCTGCGCGGATCGGGGTCCCCGCCGCGCCCCCCGTAGGCGTGGAGCGCGAGGCCGTCGGCGTGGTCCTTCGTCTCGAGGACCAGGCAGTGCAGGTACTTCTTGTAGTCCATGTCGTGGGCCTCGGCGCCCGGGCAGCTCGCTGTCGTGTCGGCGTTGAGCGGGCCGACAGCGCCGACGAGCAGCTTGGCCGACACGCCCTCTTCCTTCATCCGGCGGCGGACGTCGCGGAAGCAGCTCGCGTACTGGGCGACAGTGATCCCCCCCTCGCCCGGATCCTCGCTGTTCTCGAAGGCCGCGTTCATCTCGTTGCCGAGGATGAACGTCGTGGAGCAAGGGCCCTTGCAGACCTCGTTGTCGACGATCCGCTTCATCGTGTCGACGACCTCCCCGGGCCAGGCGGGGTCGCAGGCGTCGCTGCTCGCCGGAGGGAGGGTCTGACCGTAGCTGTAGTCGAACCGCACGATCGGGCTGAATCCGTCGTCGATCATGCGCTTGTACCGCTGGTAGTCGATCTCACCGCGGCTCGGCTTCGTGTAGTGGACGAAGACGGTCCAGCTGCTCCGCGCCGAGCCCTCGGGTGGCGTGATGAGGTTCGCGGCCGCCCGCTCGTCCGTCCTGTCCTCGATGCTGTGGACGCCGAAGAGGTAGCTGGCCTCGATCTGCGCGGGCGCCTCTTCCGCCAGCGGCAGCCGTGGTATCCGCATCGCGAGGTCCGCCGCCGATGTCTCGTCCGGCGCCGGCGCGTCGGCGCCGCACCGCGGGAGAGCGAGGAGCGTCATGAGGAGGACCGAGCCGTTCACGAGTCGAGATCTCAAGGGGACTCCTTTTGCCTGAGGACCTGCGCGCTCACGCAACCGGCGTGCCCTCGCGCCGCGCCGCGATGCCGCGCGTCGGCTTGCCGGCGGCCGCGGCGAGCGCGGGCCTCCAGCGCAGCGCCGCCCGCGCCCGGCAAAGCAACGATTGCCGACCCGGCAAAAGCTGCCTTCAGGGGCGGGGCGGGCACGCAATCATTGCTCGACGGCTCGACGGCTCGACCGCCGCGCTGCGCCCCTGCGCCGCGCGCGCCGGAGGGGCCGCGGACGGACGCGTTCGGCGCCGGCGGTTCAGCGGTCGCCCACAGCCCGCTTGCGCTCGGGGCCCGGCGGCAGCGCTGCTTGACCGACGTCGCCCGCCAGCCAATGATGGCCCGGTGAAGCTCCTTCACGCGATCGCGGCCGGCGCGCTCGCNCGGTGAAGCTCCTTCACGCGATCGCGGCCGGCGCGCTCGCGGCGGCCGGCTGCAGCGAGACC
>NZ_JEMA01000935.1 GCF_001589285.1 Sorangium cellulosum
GTACCCGGCGGCGTCGCCACGCCGGCCGCGCAGCCAAGCGCCGCCCATCCCATCAGCAATCCAGCGAGCATCGTCCGCATCGAGGGGCTCCTTCCGCCGCAGGCCATGACGCGGTCACCGGAGGACCTCGCGTCCTCCGCCGCGTTCTCTCGGCCCCCGCAGCGCGCGGCTTCTACGGACCGGTCTGGAAAAAGATCTCGCGGAGCGCCCGCGCCACCGGAACCAGCCCTCGCCCGGCGGCGCGCCGCCGCCTCACGTCCAGAGCCCCCTCCGAGCACACGTCCGTGGGTCGCCCCTGCCTGACTCCAGGGCACAACTCGCGATCTCGCAAGAACGGCGACTCCCCACGTCCCTCCCGTCCGTGGTCCAGGTCTTGCGAACGCTGGCCGTGGACGGGTGATCCCCGGAGCGCGGCGCCCGGGCGCGGTGCGCCGCAGAAGCCGGCGATACCGGAGGAGGTCGAACCGATGAAACTCGCTCGAAGCAAATCTCCAGCGTCTCTCGCCGCGTTCGCGGCGATCTTCCTGGCTGTCGCGAGCCTCTTCGCTTTACCGGACTACACGCTCACGGGCACCGGAGTCCGCGTGAGGACGGTCGGTGTGGCCAGCATCGAGGTGTACAGGATCAGCCATTACATGGAGGAGCTCCCGCAAACGCGGTCGAAGCAGGCTGTCATCGACATGGATACGGGGAAGAAGTTCGTCTGGACGATGCTGCGCGACGTCGACCGCGCGAGCATCGTCAAGGCGCTGAGAGACGCCTATGCGATGAACGACTATACCGACACGGCGAAGATCGGGAGGTTCGTGGCGGCCTTCGCGGGTGACCTGAAGGCGGGATCGGAGGTCACCATCGAGTACGACGCGCGCGCGAAGACGACCACGGTCACCGTCCCCGGCGGCGGGACCGCCACCGTCGGCGGCCTCGACTTCATGAAGGCCACCTGGCGCATCTGGTTCGGCAAGATCGACCAGCCGCAGCTCGCGGACGAGCTGATCGCCAAGCTGCGCTGACGGCGGGGATCGTCGTCAGTCCGACGGCCTGTCGCGCACAACGAGCACCGACCGGCTCGTGTGGTTCACGACCTTCGCCGCGGTCGTCCCGAGCACCTTGTCGATGCCCGAGTACCCGTGCGACCCGATCACGATGAGATCGGCGTTCTCCTCATCGGCCGTCCGGCAGATGACCTCCCAGGCGACGCCGACATGGACCACGAGCTTCGCGAGGAGCTCGGGCGGCACGTCGCGCGCGAGCTGCTCCAGCTCCTCGCGGTCGCCCCGCTCCAGGATCTCGGGGACGCGGGTCGGGGACTCGTTCATGGCCTCGGCCGGGAGGCTGTGGTGCAGACCGATGCCGCGGACGAGCACGAGGCGGCCGCCGAGCTTCTGCGCGAGGTCCACGCCCTCCGCGAGGATGAGAGGCGCCCTGGGAGAGCTGTCCAGGGCAACGAGGATGGTCCGGGGGTGCTTGAGGCTCATGGCGTCCGCCTTTCGTGCGGTGGCTTTCCTGGGACTCTTTAGCCGACTCCGCGCCGGGTGCGCAGCACGTCGCGCTGGGCAACGCCGCCCATGCGCGCACCGCGCCCGGCCTCTGCTAACCGCACGCGGTGAGGTGCGTCCGGCGCGGATCAGGCGCGGATCGTCACGCCGTGGCCGCGGTCGTCCGTGAGGATCTCGAACGCCGCGCGCCGCGCCGTCGTCAGGGTCTCGACCCCGACCTCGCGGCCGAGGCTCTTCCGCCGCAGCGTGACGGTGCAGGCCGCGATCTTCGTGTTCAGGCAGTGCTTCACGCCGCCGGGCGGGTTCCTGTAGGCGAGGCCGACGAAGTCGCCCGGCTGCGCGGAGATCTGCCCTTCGACGCTCAGCCCGGCGGTCTCCGTCCGGAAGCGCCAGGTGAAGTAATCGAACGAGGCCTCGGCGCGGACCGCCCGGACCAGGGAGCTCAGCGCGATCTCCTCGCCCCGGTGGCGCAGGACCAGCGGCGTCATGCTCGGCGTCCAGAGCGGCCCGACCTTCAGCCGGGCCGTCGCGACCTCCAGGAAGCTGTCCGGGTGGCTGTCGAAGCCCGCTACCTGCCCCCAGGCGTACAGGTCCGTGTGCTTCGTCCCCCAGTTGTGGTTCTGGCTCCCCACCCAGCCCGACACGTCCACGTCGCGCCCGGAGACGCGGAGGACGCCGCTGTAGGCGCAGAGCGGCGCGCCCACCAGCGCCTTCGCCTTCGGCAGCGGGGCGTCGTAGAGCGCCCCCGGCAGCAGCAGGAGCGGCTCCCCGCCGCCCTCGTACGCGAGGTCCCAGGCGATGGCGTCCTCCCCCTCGCCGACAGCGCCGGCGAGCTTGCCGGGGCGCAGGCGGGCGCCGTCGACGTCGACCGAGAAGGCGTCGCCGGCGAACGAGCAACGCCCGGCGAAAGGGACCTCGCGCTTGGCGACCGCGTGGCGCCCCGACTCGCCGTCGAAGTAGACGGCCCAGAGCTCGCCCTCGGCGGCCTCGGGCCGGCCATCGGGGCTGAAGAGCGTGTACCGGATCCAGAAGGCGAGCGGGCGCGTCGGGTGGTTCGCGCGCTGGAAGAAGCTCTCGTAGAAGCCCCCGCGCTGCCCAGGCCGGTAGCGCGCGTGGTTCACCCGCTCGCGGAGCGCCCTCGCGCCCGTCACCTGGCGCCCCGCTTCTGCCCGCCGCTGAGGAGGTCGGCGATGACCCGCTCCAGGTCGTCGAGCGAGATCGGCTTGGCGATCTTCGCGTTGTCCACCCGCTCGACGAACTCGCGCGCGGTCGGCGTGAAGGCGCCGCCGGACATGAAGGCCATCTTCGGCTGGAGCTGCGGGAACCGCTCGCCGATCTCGTCGTACAGGGCCATCCCGCTCATCTGCGGCATCAGCAGATCGCAGACGATCGCGTCGATCTGGCCGCCGCGGTCCCGCAGCAGGTCGAGCGCCTCGTGGCCGCTCTTCGCCACGAGCACCTCGTGCCGCTCCTCGAACGCGCGCGCGAACGCGTTGAGGAGCATCGGCTCGTCGTCGACGAAGAGGATCGTCCCGCGCGACGAGGAGCGCGGCGGCTCGGGCGGCGGCCGCAGCGCGGGCAGATCCGCGGGGTTGAGCCCGGTCAGGCGGATCGTGAAGACGGTGCCGATGCCGGGCTGGCTCGACACAGTCATCGTGCCGTACTGCTCCTCGACGATGTTGCGCGACACCCAGAGCCCGATCCCCGGGCGGGCGCTCTCTTCCTTCGTCGTGAAGAACGGGTCGAAGATCCGCTCGACGACCTCGGGGGTCATGCCGCGCGCGTTGTCCTCCACCTCGATGTGGTGCACCCCGTCGTCGAAGCGCGTCGTCACGCGCACCATGTTCTCGTCGCGCGGGCGGTTCGGCATCGCCTGCGCCGCGTTGATGAACAGGTTCACGAACACCTGCGAGAGCTTGCCCGGGTAGCCGACGAGCGGGGGCATCTCGCCGTACCGGCGCTCGATGCGGCAGAGCTGGCTGAGCTGCGGGCCGGTCATGCGCAGCGCGAGCTCGATCACGTCGACGAGGTCGACCCGCTCGGGCTTGCGCTCGCTGCTGCTCGAGAAGAGGTTGAGGTCCGTCACGATGTCCCGCATCCGCTCGACGCCCGCGAGCGCCTCGTGGCAGGACCTGTCGATGAGGTCGATGGCGCGGAGCAGGTCCTCGTACGAGCCCGAGGCGACGGGGCGCGCCGCGGAGACGAGCTTGTGCGCCCCGCTCCGGATCTGCTCGAGGTTCGCCATCACCCACGCCATGGGGTTGTTGAGCTCGTGCGCGACGCTCGCGGCGACCTGGCCGATCGAGGCGAGCTTCTCGCTGTGGAGGATCTGCGCGCGGCGCGCGACCTCCTCGGTGACGTCGCGCATCAGCGCGAGCGAGGCGTCCTCGCCGTAGAGCCGCGTGATCCGGACCGTCATGACCTTGGTCAGGCCGGCGCGCGTCGCGCAGCGGACGGTGGCCTCCCGCGGCGCCTCGGCGCGGGACGCGCTCATCACGAGCGCGCGCAGGACCGGCACGTCCGCCGCGACGGCCAGCGCGGTGATCGGCCGGCCGATCCAGGCCTGCCGCGAGTGCCCGAAGAGCACCTCGAACCGCACGTTCAGCCGCGTCAGCATCCCCTCCTGATCGATCGTCGCGAGGACGTCCGACGAGAGCTCGACGATCTCGCGGTAGCGCTCCTCGGAGGCGAACAGCGAGCGCTGGGCGTACGCCTCGGCGAAGCGGTGCTCGAACTGGAGCAGCAGCGCGTCGACGGCGCGGAGCACGTCGATCGACGACGAGCCGTCCGTGACGCCCTCGTCGTGCGTCGTGTCGAGCACGCCCGCGACAGCGGTGCGGAACTCGGAGGCGGCGATCAGCGGGCCGCTGATCGAGTAGCCGGTCGCGTAGCGCTGCTCGACGAGGTGCGTGATGAACTGGTCGAGCAGCTCGGCGCTGCCGTCCTCGAGGATCCTCATGAACGCGGCGAGCCAGGAGCGGACGTTCTCCGTCACCTCGCCCACGGGCCGGTCGGTGTACCGGCCGCGCTCCGGCGGCAGCGCCAGCACGTTCTCGATCCAGTCGTCGATCAGCTCGTCCTTGTGCCGCTTGCAGAGCTCGAGCAGCCGCCGGCGCGCGAGCGCCATGGAGGTCTCCGCGTGGCTCGGCGCGTGGACCGGCGGCGCGTGCGAGCGGCGTTCGCCGTCCCCTCCGTCGCGCGAGCTCCTCGGTCCTGGGAGCTGCGACCGGCGCTCGCCGTGCCCTCCCTCGCGCGAGCTCCTCGGCTCAGGCAGCTGCGACCGGCGCTCGCCCTCTCCTCCCCCGTCGCGCGCGCCCCTCGCCTCCGGAAGCTCGCGCCTGGCCTCCTCGTCCGCTGCCATGATGGATGCTACCTGCCGCGGAGGACCTCGCAGCCCATGAACGCCCGGAGCGGCTCGGGGACGACCACCGTCCCGTCCGCCTGCTGGTACTGCTCCAGGATCGCGATGACCGTCCGCCCGACCGCGAGCGCCGACCCGTTCATCGTGTGGACCAGCCGCGGCTTCGCCTTCGGCTCCGGCCGGTAGCGGATCTGCGCGCGGCGCGCCTGGAAGTCGCCGAAGTTCGAGCAGCTCGAGATCTCGCGGTAGACCCCCTGGCCCGGCAGCCACACCTCCAGATCGTAGGTCTTCTGCGAGCCGAAGCCGAGATCGCCGGTGCAGAGCGCGGAGACGCGGTAGTGCAGGCCGAGGCGCTTCAGGACCTCCTCCGCGTGCGCTGTGAGCAGCTCGTGCTGGCGCGGCGAGTCCTCCGGCGCCGAGAACCGCACGAGCTCGACCTTGTCGAACTGGTGCTGCCGGATGAGCCCCCGCACGTCGCGCCCGTGGCTGCCCGCCTCGCTGCGGAAGCACGGCGTGTACGCCGCGTAGGCGATCGGCAGCGACGCGCCGTCGAGGATCTCGTCGGCGTGCAGGTTCGTCAGCGGGACCTCCGCCGTCGGGATGAGGTAGAGGTCGTAGGCCCTGTCCGGGTCGCTCTTCTGCGTCTTGAACAGGTCCTCGGCGAACTTGGGGAGGTTGCCCGTGCCGAACAGCGCCGAGTCCTTCACGAGGAACGGCGGCAGCACCTCGAGGTAGCCCTGCTCGCGCGTGTGCAGGTCGAGCATGAACGAGATGAGCGCCCGCTCGAGGCGGGCGGCGGCGCCCATCAGGACCGTGAACCGCGCGCCCGAGATCTTCGCCGCGCGCTCGAAGTCGAGGATGCCGAGGGCCGTGCCGATGTCCCAGTGGTTCTTCGGCGTGAACGAGAAGCTCGGCCTCTCGCCCCACGTCCTGAGGACCACGTTGTCCTGCTCGCCCGCGCCGTCGGGCACCGACGGATCCGGCAGGTTGGGGACGCCGGAGAGCAGCTCGGTCATGCGCCTCTCGAGCTCGGAGACGACCTGCTCGGCCTCCTTGATCCTCGCGGACAGGGCCTTCAGCTCGTCGCGCTTCTGCGCGAACTCGGGCGATTTCTTGTCGAGGCGCGCCATCGCGTCGTTCGCCGCGTTGCGCTGCGCCTGCCACCCCTCGAGCTCCTGGATCCGCGAGCGCCGCGCGCTGACCGAGGAGGCGAAGTCGTCTCCGAGGGTGGCGGCGGCGGCGGGCGAGCGACGAGCAAGCGCCGCGCGCACCTCATCGAGGTGATCTGCGACGTGGCGGGGATCGAGCATGCGCCAGGGTTTAGCCGAAGCGCGCACGGGCGTCAGCAGCCGCGACGCGGCGCGCCCTGATTACGGCGGGGTCCGCTCCCCGCCGGGCTGCAGCTCCAGCGCGCGCGGGGAGCGGCGTGTCGAGCGGCGCTAGGCCGAAGCGCCCAGGCTGCGCAGCACGAACTGGAGGATGCCGCCGTGCTGGTAGTAGTCGACCTCGTTCGGCGTATCGATGCGCGCGGTGACGGTGAACGTCGTCGTCTTCCCGCCCTCGCCGGTCGCGACAACGTTCAGCTTCTTGCCCGGCGTGAGGTTGTCCGAGATGCCGCCGATCTCGAACACCTCGCGGCCGGTGAGCCCGAGCGCGGACGCGTCCTCGCCCGGCGCGAACTCGAGCGGGAGCACGCCCATGCCGACCAGGTTCGACCGGTGGATGCGCTCGAAGCTCTTCGCGATGACCGCGCGCACGCCGAGCAGCTTCGTCCCCTTGGCCGCCCAGTCGCGCGACGACCCGGTGCCGTACTCGGCGCCCGCGATCACGAGCAGCGGCACGTTCTCCGACTTGTACCGCATGGCCGCGTCGTAGATCGTCGTCTTCTCGCCGTCGGGCAGGTGCACCGTGATGCCGCCCTCCTCGCCCGCGCGCAGGAGGTTCTTCAGGCGGATGTTCGCGAACGTCCCGCGCATCATCACCTCGTGGTTGCCGCGGCGGGCGCCGTACGAGTTGAAGTTGGCCGGCGTGACGCCGTGCTCGCCCAGGTACTTCGCGGCGGGGCTGTTCTTGGCGATGTTGCCGGCCGGGGAGATGTGGTCGGTCGTCACCGAGTCCCCGAGCAGCGCGAGCACGCGCGCGCCCCGGATGTCGGTGAGCGGCGCCGGGTCCTTCGACAGCCCGTCGAAGAACGGCGGCCTGCGCACGTACGTCGAGGCCTCGTCCCACACGAACGTCTGGCCGCCAGGGACCGACAGGTTCTGCCACTCCTCGTCGCCGGCGAAGACGTTCTCGTACTGCACCTGGAACTGCTCAGGCCGCACCGCCGTCCGGATGGCCTCGCTGACCTCGGTCGAGCTGGGCCAGATGTCCTTGAGGTACACCGGCTCCCCGTTGCGGTCCGTGCCGACCGGCTCCTTGAAGAGGTCGGCGTCGACGTCCCCGCGCAGCGCGTAGGCGACCACGAGCGGCGGCGAGGCGAGGAAGTTCATCCGCACGTGCTGGTTGATGCGGCCCTCGAAGTTGCGGTTGCCCGACAGGACGCTCGCCACGACGAGGTCGTTGTGGCGGACCGTGTCGCCGATCACGTCCGGCAGCGGCCCGGAGTTGCCGATGCACGTCGTGCAGCCGTAGCCGACCAGGTGGAAGCCGAGCGCCTCGAGGTACGGCAGGAGCCCGGCCTGGCGCAGGTAGTCGGAGACGACCTTGGACCCGGGGGCGAGCGAGGTCTTCACCCACGGCTTCACCGTCAGCCCGCGCTCGACCGCCTTCTTCGCGAGGAGGCCGGCGCCGAGCATGACCGCCGGGTTCGACGTGTTCGTGCAGGACGTGATCGCGGCGATCACGACCGAGCCGTGGCGCAGGGTGTAGCGCGTGTCGCCCTCGGTGACGTCCGCCGGGCGCATGACCTTCTCGAGCGCGGGCGCGCGCGCGGCGGTCGTGCCTGTCTCCTCCTCGAGGAACGCCTTCACCGCGGCCGGGTCGGCGGCGGTGAACTCCTTCTCGAGCATGCTCTGGAGCGAGGTGCGGAAGGCGCGCTTCGCGTCGTGCAGCCTGACGCGGTCCTGCGGCCGCTTCGGGCCGGCGATCGACGGCTCGACGTCGCCGAGGTCGAGCGAGAGCGTGTCGCTGAAGACGGGGTCCGGGGTGTTGTCCGTGCGGAACAGCCCCTGCTCCTTGTAGTAGGCCTCGACGAGCGCGACGAGCGGCGCGGGCCGGCCGGTGAAGCGCAGGTAGGCGATCGTCTCGTCGTCGACAGGGAAGAAGCCGATGGTGGCGCCGTACTCGGGCGCCATGTTGGCGATCGTGGCGCGGTCCGGGAGCGAGAGCGCGCTCAGGCCGGGGCCGTAGAACTCCACGAACTTCCCGACCACCTTCTTCTGCCGCAGCATCTGGGTGACCGTGAGGACGAGGTCGGTCGCTGTGGCGCCCTCGGGCAGGGTGCCGTGGAGCTTGAAGCCCACGACCTCGGGGATGAGCATCGAGAGCGGCTGGCCGAGCATCGCCGCCTCGGCCTCGATGCCGCCGACGCCCCAGCCGACCACCCCGAGCCCGTTGATCATCGTTGTGTGCGAGTCGGTTCCGACGAGCGTGTCCGGGTAGGCCAGCGTGCCCTGCCGCATGACGGCGCCCGCGAGGTACTCCAGGTTGATCTGGTGGCAGATGCCCTGGTCGGGCGGCACCACGCGGAAGTTCGTGAACGCCTGCGCCCCCCAGCGGAGGAAGGCGTAGCGCTCCTCGTTCCGCTCGAACTCGAGCGCCGCGTTCACCTTCAAGGCCGTCGAGGACGCGAACCGATCGACCTGGACCGAGTGGTCGATCACGAGGTCGACGGGCTGGAGCGGGTTGATCTTGAGCGAGTCGCCGCCGAGCTTCGCGAGCGCCTCGCGCATGGCCGCCAGGTCGACAACGGCCGGGACGCCCGTGAAGTCCTGGAGCAGCACGCGCGCGGGGTGGAAGGCGATCTCCTGCGACGGGCGGGCCTTCGGGTCCCAGTTGAGGACGGCCTCCACGTGGTCCTTGCGCACGACGCGGCCGTCCTCGTGGCGGAGGAGGTTCTCCAGCAGGATGCGGAGCGAGAACGGGAGCTTGTCGAGCGAAGCGCCGCCCTGCGCCAGCGAGGTGAGCTTGTAGTAGGTGTATGTATCGGCTTGAACCGTCAGCGTGCTCTTCGTGCCAAAGCTGTCCACCATGCGGCCTCCTCCAACGTCCGGAGCGCCCTTGTAGGCGCGCCGAAGGCGCTAATCTAGTGTTATGTGTGCGCGCTTTACCCTCGCCGTCCCGGACTTTGCTGCCCTTGTGGCGATGCTCGAGGCGTCGCTGGGCGCGGGCGCCGGCCCCGCCCGCGCGATCGACGCCGACCCGAAGGCGGCCGCCCGCTACCGGCCCCGCTACAACATCGCCCCTTCGACCGTCCACCCCGTGCTGCGCGCGCAGGACGGCCGCCGCGCGCTCGTGCCCGCGACCTGGGGCTTCGTGGGGCGCTTCGCCAGGGGTAGCGCGGGACAGACGCTCCTCGCGAACGCGCGCGCCGACGGCGCGCGGACGAAGCCGACCTTCCGGGAGGCGTTCGCGGCGCGCCGCTGCGTCGTGCCGGCGGACGGCTTCTACGAGTGGACCGGGCCGAAGGGCGCGCGGCGTCCGACGTGGTTCCACCCCGCGGGCGGCGGGCTGCTCCGCATGGCGGGGCTGTGCCAGCCGGCGAAGGACCCCGACACGGGGGACGTCGACGTCCGCTTCACGATCCTGACCACCGAGGCGAGCGCCGACGTCGCGCCTGTCCACGACCGCATGCCGGTCCTCCTGGACCCCGGGGACGTGGACCTCTGGCTCGGCGTCGACGGCGCGGACGTGGACCGGGCCGAGGCGCTGCTCCGGCCGGCGCGTCCCGGCACGCTCGCCGCGCGCCCGGTCTCGCCGCGGGTCAACTCGGTCGGCCACGACGACCCTGCCCTGCTGGAGGAGGTCGCGGCGGAGGCCGCCGCCCCCAGGGCTCCTGCTCCGAAGGCCGCCGCCCCGAAGACCGGCGGCACGCTTCCGCTGTTCGATCTGGAGGGTGGCGCGGGGCCCGCCGTCCCCTCCGGACGGACCTCGCGCCGCTGACGTTCGCTGACGGGCGCCGGCGTCAACGCGCGGAGGCGCTGCTCGAGCGACCGCCCTTGCGGCCCGTGCGGGTCGTCTTCGCCGGCCGGCTCGGCTTTCGCGCGGGCGTGGCTCGCCCGGTCTTCGCCGGCGCCGTCTCGGCTGCCTTCTTCCGCCCGGTCGTGGGCGCGGCCGCGGCGCCGCGGCGGCCCTTCTGGGCGCCCCGCGCCGGCTCGGCGCGCTGCGTCGACGCGCGCTTCGCGGGCGGACGCTTGGCCGCCGTGGCCTTGCGGGCCGCCGGCTTCGCCGCCCGGCTGCGGCGGCTGGTGGTGGTGGCGGGCATGCTCTTCGCGACGCTCTGGCTCAGGAGCGCCTTGACGTTGCCCTCGCGCACCTGGACGAAGCGCGACTCCAGGCGGTTGCCGAGCTCCTCGAGGCGCTCGGCGCCCATGGCGCTCTCGAGCTGAGGGAAGAGCTCCTGCTCCTCCTCTTGGACGTGGTGCTGCACGAGCTCCTTGAGCACCTCCAGCCTGGCGTGAAAGCTTTCGTCACCCGGGTCGGTGCTGAGCAATTTCTGCAACATGATGTGAACGAGGGAGTGCTCCTCGTACGAGGTCGGGATCAGGGGGGAGGCGCCGAGCGCCTCCCGGGACTCGGGGTAGAAGATCTCCTCCTCGATGGCCGAGTGGCCCACGAGGCTCGCCACCAGCTCGTCGCGGAGCGCGTTGATCTCGTTGCCGCTGGCCTGCGCCATGCGCTCGAAGAGCTCGTCGACTTCCTGGTGCTGCTCCTTCAATAGGTCGGTCGCCTTCATGCGGGGACTCCTCTCACGGAAAGATGAAGCGCCGTCGAGGCGCTTTGCCCTGTGCGGCTCTCGGCGTTTGCGTGAAGCATGCCAGCCGCCCGGCGCGCGCGGAGCGCGCGCATCACGCGCACGCCGGCGCGCGTGGGGCGAGCGCGTCACGCGCACGCGCGGGCGCGGGCGTACGTCGCTCGGCGCGCGCGGGG
>NZ_JEMA01000936.1 GCF_001589285.1 Sorangium cellulosum
CGAGGCGGCCGAGGCCCCCCCGCGCCGCGCGACGCGCGCCGCCCCCCGCGCCACGCGCGAGGCGGCGGGACCTTCTGCACATCTCATCAGGCATCGAGTCCCCAGGAAGGTCGGCGCGCAGCACCCGCTCCGGAACGGCGCGCTGGACAGCGACGACCGATAACAGGGCACCGCGGGGAGCGCCAGGGCGAAAGGCGCCCTCGGATCCCCGCCGGCCGCGCTCGCGCTCGCGTTGATCCACATCGACCTGCCGCGCGCGGTGGCGCGGTCGCGCTGTTCGCGCGCGCCTGCGAGCAGACGCGGCGCGCGGTGACCTACCTGCGCCGGGACGAGGACGACCCCCCGACGCCGGGCCCCGCGGGAGCGGAAGCGGCGCGGCCGGCCCGACCTTCGATCCGCGCGGCCTTTGCGCTAGCGTTGCGCGTCCGCTCCCGGTCCCGCCCTCGCCCCCCGTCATCGAGCGTGCCGGCTGGAGCGCTCTCGCGAAGAGGTGCCCTGATGTCCTCCGTGCCAGCCCCGAAGAAGAAGCGGCCCAAGAAGATCGTCAAGAAGGCCGCGAAGAAGAGCGCGGCCCCGCTGCCTCACCGCGACGAGGCGTGGATCGGCGGCTTCTTCTCCCTGCGCGCGTTCGTGCACGAGGGCGACGAGGCGTACCGCCCCGAGGCGGTCGTCTGGATGACCGAGCGCGGCCTCGTGCTGAGCTGCGCCGCGCTGCGCCCCGGCGACGTGGTGGCGGGCGCGGTCGACAGCTTCGAGGCCGCCGCCAGCGAGCCGCTGGACGGGGAGCCGCGCCTGCCCGCGCGCGTGCGCGTGGCGTCGCCCGCGCTCGCGGACGCGCTGCGCGCGCGGCTCGGCCCGGCGGTCGAGGTCCGCGTCGCGCCGACGCCGGAGATCGACGTCGTCGCCGAGGACCTGGAGGAGCACCTCGGCGCGCGGGACGGCCGGCTGACGCCGAGCTTCCTCGGGGGCGGCATCGAGGCGCCGGCGATGGCGTCGTTCTTCCGCGCGGCGGCCGCGCTCTACCGCGCGGCGCCCTGGAAGGCCGTGCCCAGCGACGCCGACATCCTGGCGCTGTCGATCCCGTCGCTCGGCGCGCGCGACCTCGCGCTGTGCGTCGTCGGGCAGGCCGGCCAGAGCCACGGCGTGCTGCTCTTCGAGAGCGCGCAGGGGTTCGAGCTCTACCTCGCCGAGACCGCGAAGCTCCCGGACGCGCCGCCCGCCTCGCTGCCGGCGGGCTTCTTCTCGCTGAGCTTCGACCGCATCGACGACCTGCACCCCGCGCTGCGCGCCGAGGTCGCCGAGCAGCGCTGGGAGCTCGCCGGGCCGGACGCGTATCCGATGCTCGCGATGATCGACGAGGATCTCATCGGCCGCAAGCCGACGCCCAAGGAGCTCACCGCCTCCGAGGCGCTCGCGCTCGGCCTCGTCGAGCTGATGAAGCGGCGCAAGGAGGTCCTGAGCGCCTTCCGCGGCGGCGCCCCGGTGGACGCGAGCTTCGTGGTGGAGACGCAGGTGGGCCCGGTGGAGGTGCTGTTCGGCGCGCCGCACCCGGCGCGGCGCTGATCCGCCGCCGGGCGCGCGGCGGGCGTCGACTCAGCGGCTCATGAGCCGGTAGAGATCGGCGTTCAGGATGAACTCGCAGATGACGTTGCCGAACTGGAGGATGTCGCCGCTCCGGAGGGGCACGCCGTCGCCGGCCGGCGCGAGCAGCCGGTCGTTGAGGTAGGTCCCGTTGGTGCTCTTCCTTGCGTGGAGCAGCGGGGTGTCTGCGACGAGCACCGAGATGTGCGCGTGGACCTTGGAGACGGACTGGTCGCGGAGCACGATATCGCTGTTCAAGGCGCGCCCGATGAGGATGCGATCCTGCCAGGGGCTCTCCGGGCGCTTGGTCACGGCGAGGAGCTCGCAGCCGTGGGACGCCACGGACATCGTCGACGAGATCCGGTGACGGCACAGCGCCGGTTGGCTGGCCGCGCCGGGCGAGGTGCCGGCGAAGAGGGTCTTGAACGACGGAGGAGGCTGGTCCTCGGGGCCGAGCTCCCGGAGCAACCAGGCGTGAGGGTACCTCCGATCGAAGGCCATCCGTGAGAGCGCGCGGCTCTGGGCACAAAGGGTCGCGAAGGTCAACATGAGCGGATCTTCCCCCGGGTTCCGTGCTGTTCGAGCGACGGGGCCCGGCCGGGCGGCGCTCGGCCGGTCCGGCAGGGCCTGATAAGGCGGTTATACATCAGTCCACGACGGGATCACCGGGGGCCACGCCGCGCCGTGTGGTCGAAAATTCAGGCGCCACGCGGACCACACGTCGGTATTCGCCATACCCGGCTGACGCGCGGCTCACACGCGAGGCGCGCGCGACGCACGGGCGGCTCACGTGAAGGTCACGCGCGGCGCACCTACGTGCGCTCCCAGGTACCTCCACCGGGCGAGGGCCGGCGGCGGCGCCCTCGGACAGGCGGGTCCGGACGGCGCGCTCCATGCCCGATGGGGGTGAGGAGAGAGACAGGAAGCGAGGATTGAAAACACGCCCCCACGGCGACTCGTGGGATCGCTTCGCCGGGCGATCACTGTATGTTGCCGCCGTGACCTCCTCCTACAATGTCCAGCACGCGCCGGTCGGCGCCTTTGCCTCCTTCACGCTCGGCAGCTTCGACCGCCGGGGCGGCTTCGCCTCCCAGGTGGGCCGCCCGGGAGACTCGAACCTCTACATCGGCTACCGCGAGGGCGACGGGGATCTGTTCCTCCTCCCCTACTTCGAGGCGGCCAGCGGCCCGGACGTCCCGTTCGGCGTCACGCTGTCGCGCGACACGCGCACGCGCCGCGTCTTCGGTGACAAGGACATCCGCCGCGAGCTCGGCTGGGCCAGCGACACGATCCGCGCCGGCAGGCTCACGCTCGCCATCTACTCGCCGTTCGGCCCCATCCCCGATCCGCGCACGGCGCCGCCCGCCGAGGTCGCCGCGCGGTCCTGCCCGGCGCTCATCGCGCGCATCGAGCTCGACAACACCGGCCGCTCCGAGCCCCTGACGGGCGTGTTCGCGCTCGAAGCGCCGAGCCTGCGCGACCTCGAGACGGCGAGCGACGGCCGCCTCGTCGGGGTGGCCCACGGCCGGCGCTGGGGCTTCGCCGTTCGCCCCGAGGCCGGCGTCCGCGCCTTCCAGGCCTTCTCGCCCGAGCACGCGTTCGACGGCAGCGCCGATCGCCTGTTCCGCCTCGGCAAGACGGGCGGCCTGCTCATCGAGGTCCCCCCGGGCGAGAAGCGCGAGGTCTGGATCGCCCTCGGGTTCCACGACGCCGGCGCGATCACGACAGGCGTCGAGGCGCGCTACGCCTACACCCGCTACTTCAAGGGGATCGAGGACGTCCTCTCGTTCGCGCTCGACCGCCGCGAGGCGCTCGTCGCCGAGGCGGCGCAGCGGGACGAGGAGCTCTCGCGCGCGGCGCTCAGCCCGGCCCAGAGGTGGCTGCTCGCCCAGGCGACGCACGGCTACTTCGGCTCGACCGAGTGGCTGGACACCGCGCTCGACGACGCCTCGCCGCCCGCGCCGCTGTGGGTCGTGAACGAGGGCGAGTACGAGATGATGAACACCTTCGATCTCACGATCGATCACCTCTTCTTCGAGCTGCGCTACGCGCCCTGGGCCGTGCGCAACGTCCTCGACCTCTACGTCGACCGCTACAGCTACCGCGACAGGGTGAAGCGCCCCGGCGCGCCCGGCGAGCTGCTGCCCGGCGGCGTGTCGTTCACGCACGACATGGGCGTCAGCAACCACTTCTCGCCCGCGGGCAACTCCAGCTACGAGCGGCCGAACCTCGACGCCGCCTGCTTCAGCTACATGACGTACGAGCAGCTCACGAACTGGATCTGCTGCGCCGGCGTGTACGTCGCGCGCACCGGCGACGAGAAGTTCCTCGAGCGCCACGGGGGCCTCTTCGTCGAGCTGCTCGCGAGCCTGTTCCACCGCGACGCGCAGGAGCCCGGCGCGCGCACCGGCGTGATGGCGCTCGACAGCGATCGCTGCGGGACCGGCGCCGAGATCACGACCTACGACTCGCTCGATCACTCGCTCGGGCGCGCGCGCGGCAACCTCTACCTCGCCGGCAAGGGGTGGGCGTCGTACGTGATCCTCGCGCACCTGCTCGAGCGCCGCGGCGACGCCCAGCGCGCCGCAGAGGCGAAGTCGGCGGCCCGCAAGGCGGCGCGCGCGATCGCGGCGGCCTTCGACGAGCAAAGAGGCTACATCCCCGCGCTGCTCGACGGGGGCTCGACGAGCGCGATCATCCCCGCGATCGAGGGGCTGCTCTACCCGCACGTCATGGGGCTGCTCGACGAGAGCGCCGCCGGCGGCGAGCACGGCGAGCTCGTCCAGGTGCTCCGCCGCCACCTGAGCGCTGTGCTGAAGCCCGGGCTGTGCCTGTTCCCCGAGGGCGGCTGGAAGCTCTCGAGCAGCAGCGACAACTCGTGGGCGAGCAAGATCGCCCTCTGCCAGCACGTCGCGCGCGCGGTGCTGAAGGTCGACCTCCCCGACCCCGACCGCCACGAGGAGGCCCACGTCCGCTGGCAGATCGAGGGCTCCGGCTACTGGGCCTACTCCGACCAGATGCAGCGCGGCGTGCCCGTCGGCAGCCGCTACTACCCCCGCGGGGTGACTGCCATCCTCTGGCTCGACGAGGCCCCCTCGGGCCAGAAGCAGGCGCGTTGATGAAGGTCCTCGTCATCGGCGGGACCGGGCTCATCTCGACGGCCATCGTGGAGCAGCTCCTCGCGCGCGGCGATCGGGTCACGCTCTTCAACCGGGGCGTGACCGCGCGGCGGTTCGAGGGCGACGTCGACGTCATCGTCGGTGATCGCTGGAAGTACGCCGAGTTCGAGCGCGAGATGCAGCAGCGCACGTTCGACGCCGTGATCGACATGGTCGCCTTCGCGCCGGAGAACGCCGACTCGCTGCTCAGGGCGTTCTCGGGCCGCGCCGGCCACCTCGTCGTCTGCTCGACGGTGTGCGTCTACGGCGGTCCCCTCACGCGCTCGCCGGCGACCGACGACGAGCCGCACCGCCCCGTGACGAAGTACGGCCACAGCAAGTCGCGCATCGAGTCGACGCTGCTCGCGGCGAACGGCCAGGGCGGGCTGAACACAACGATCCTGCGGCCGTCGTTCACGACCGGCGAGGGGCACACAGCCCTCGGCGCGCTCTACTTCGACGGCTCGATGGCCGACCGCGCCCGCCGCGGCCTCCCGCTCGTCGTCCACGACGACGGCGCGACGCCGTGGGCCATCGCGCACGTCTCCGATGTGGCCCGGGGGTTCGTCAACGCGCTCGGCAACGAGAGGGCCTACGGGCAGGCCTACCACCTCACGAGCGACGAGCACACGACCTGGGGCGGCATCTTCGCCGCGCTGCAAGAGGCCGCCGGCGGCAAGTCCCCCGTGGTCTCGATCCCGACCGACTGGCTCTACGACGTCGCCCCGCGCCGCATGGTCGGCGTCAAGTTCATCTATCGATACGGGTCGATCTTCGACAACGGCAAGGCGGCGCGCGACCTCGACTTCCGGACCACCGTGCCGCTGGTCGAGACGTTCCGCCGCCAGATCGCCTGGTCGGAGCGCGCCGGGACCTACAGGCGCGCCGAGGAAGAGCCCCTGCAGGACGCCCTGATCGACGCGTTCACGAAGGGCAAGAAGCCCGCGCCGGGGCAGGTGCACGACTTCAATCCCTGGGGCAACGAGCCCGAGTCATGATCCCCGCCGCCGCGCGGAACAGGGGATACGAGGGGTGACTTCACCACCTCTCGACGCATCCTTCCGAAGAATTGAAGGGGATTCCTCAGGGCCACCTTCACTCCGCACTCCGCACTCCGCACTCCGCACTCCGCACTCCGCAGCCTGCGGCGCGAAGCCGCGGCGGTGCAGCCCGCAATCGAGATAAGCTTCGAAGCAGCCCGGGGGGCCAACTATTGACGCCCCACTGCGCCGGGACGATGCTCCGGCGCTGGCATGAAGCACTCGAACCGACACGCTAGATGGCTGCTGCTGGCAGCCCTGACCATCCCTGTTCCCGCCTGCGGGGACGACTCCACAGATCGCCCGGCTGACCCGACAGGGTCGGGCGGGTCGGGCGGCGGCGCCACGACCGGGACCGGCGGCGGCGGCGGCGGCGGCGAGGGCGGCTCCGGCGCGGGCACGACCACCGGCACCGGTGCCGGCGGTGGCGGCGGCGCGGGCGGCGAGACCGCGTCGGTCGAGTGGCCGACGGTGACGAGCGAGATCCCGCTCGACCCCGAGATCGAGGGCGCCATCGCCGAGCTGCTCGCGCAGATGAGCGTGGCGCAGAAGGTCGGCCAGATGGTCCAGCCCGAGATCCTGGCGATCACGCCGGACCAGGTCCGGGAGTACCACATCGGTTCGGTGCTGAACGGCGGCGGCTCCTGGCCGGGCGGCTCCAAGCACGCGACCGCGGCCGACTGGGTCGCCCTCGCGGACGCCTATTATACGGCCTCCACCGACACGAGCGGCGCGTCCGGCGAGCACCTCGGCATCCCCGTCCTCTGGGGCGTTGACGCGGTGCACGGCCACAACAACGTGATCGGCGCGACGCTGTTCCCGCAGAACATCGGGCTGGGCGCCATGAACGATCCCGATCTCATCGAGGAGATCGGCGCCATCACTGCCACCGAGGTCGCCGTCACCGGGCTCGACTGGGCCTTCGCCCCCACGCTCGCCGTGGTGCGGGACGACCGGTGGGGCCGCTCCTACGAGGGCTACTCCGAGGATCCGGAGATCGTGAAGAGCTACGCGGGCCGGATGATCCGGGGCCTGCAGGGCCGGCCGGCGGACAGCGCGGACCTGTTCAGCGGCACGCACGTGATCGCGACCGCCAAGCACTTCATGGGCGACGGCGGGACCGAGCAGGGCAAGGACCAGGGCAACACAGTCTGCTCCGAGGAGGATCTGCGCGACATCCACGCCCAGGGCTACTTCTCCGCGCTGGAGGCGGGCGCGCAGACAGTGATGGCGTCGTTCAGCAGCTGGAACGGCGACAAGATGCACGGCCATCAGTACCTGCTCACCGACATCCTCAAGGGGCAGCTCGGCTTCACAGGCTTCGTCATCGGCGACTGGAACGGGCACGGCCAGCTCCCGGGTTGCACCAATTCGCAGTGCGCCGCGGCGATCAACGCCGGGGTGGACATGATCATGGTGCCCAGCGACTGGATGGCGTTCATCGAGAACACCATCGCCCAGGTGGAGAGCGGCGAGATCCCGATATCCCGCATCGACGACGCGGTGACCCGGATCCTGCGCGTGAAGATGCGGGCCGGCCTCTTCGGCCCCAGGGCGAACAAGGGCGCCCCCTCGACCCGGTCGGTCGCCGGCGACGCCGCGCTCCTCGCCGCGCCGGAGCACCGGGCCGTGGCGCGCGAGGCCGTGCGCAAGTCGCTCGTCCTGCTCAAGAACAAGGGCGGCGTCCTGCCGCTCAGCAAGTCGATGAACGTCCTCGTGGCCGGCAAGACAGCGGACAGCATCCAGAACCAGTCCGGCGGCTGGACGCTTACCTGGCAGGGCACCGGCAACACCAACGCCGACTTCCCGAACGCCCAGTCCATCTACGCGGGCATCGAAGAGACGCTCACGGGCGCCGGGATGGACGGCACCGCGACCCTGAGCCCGGACGGCGCCGCCGCGGCCGACACCTTCGACGCCGCGATCGTGGTCATCGGCGAGACGCCCTACGCCGAGGGCCAGGGCGACATCGGCAAGTTCGAGACGCTCGAGCACGCCAAGCTCCACCCCGAGGACCTCGCCGTCATCGACACCATCCGCGCCCAGGCGCCGGATGTGCCCATCGTCACGGTGTTCGTGTCGGGCCGCCCGCTCCACACCAACAAGGAGCTCAACCGGTCGGACGCGTTCGTGGCGGCCTGGCTGCCTGGCAGCGAGGGCGGCGGCGTCGCCGACGTGCTCTTCGGTGATCACGAGTTCCAGGGCAAGCTGTCCTTCTCGTGGCCCTCGGCCGACTGCCAGACGCCCATCAACAAGGGAGACGGCGAAGAGCCGCTCTTCCCGTATGGCCATGGCCTCACGACCACCGACGCCGACGTGCTCGGCGACGATCTGCCCGAGGTCTCCACGGGCCACGGCTGCGCGGCCCCGGACCCGGGGATGGCCGGCACAACGAACGAGCCGCTCGAGATCTTCGTGGATGGCGACGAGAAGGGCGATTACGTGCTGCGCATCGGCGGCCCCTCGAACTGGGGCGGCATGGACGTGGGCATGGGGGCCACCCTGCCCGACGGCGAGGTCAGCGTGAGCACTGTCGACGGCGAGATCCAGGGCAGCGCCAAGCAGGTGACCTGGAGCGCGACCGGCCAGATCTACGCGCAGGTCTCGGCGGGCGTGCCCGGGGTCGACCTGTCGCCCTACTACAACTCGGAGACCTCGATCGTCTTCCGGGCGCGCGTCGATGCGCCGCCCGAGGGCACGCTCGTCACGCTGGCGGCCCACTGCGAGTATCCCTGCTCCGGCGACATCGACATCGCCGGCACGCTGACCTCCATCGCGGACGGGCAGTGGCACGAGGTCTCCGTCCCGCTGAAGTGCCTGACGGACAAGGGGCTCGACATCACCAACGTCAACACGCCCTTCCTCATCTACTCGGATTCGCCGATGGACGTGGCGATCGAGGACGTCCGCTGGGAGCCGTTCACCGCCGGCCCCACGCCGACCTGCACGTTCTGAGCCCCTGGACCACGACCTGGAGGCGCGAGCCCTTCGGGGTGCGCCTCCGGCAGCCGGCGCCGCAGCCACCGCGCGCCGGCGAGCTCGGCAGCGCACGCGATCAGGGCAGGTTCTCGAGAGGATCGGTCTTGCCCACGCCCGCGTGCTCCAGGACGAGCGCCTTGACGGTCGCCGCGCTGTCGAGCGGGTAGTCGTACGGGGCGGTCCAGGAGCAGTCCTCGCCGGACTCCTGCGTCCCGGTGGTCTCCTCGAACACGTTGTCGATGCGGTGCGTGCCGCCGGCCGGGCTGTCCAGCGTGGTGATCGGGTTCTTGACCTTGAAGAAGTGGTTGCCCTCCACCCGCAGGCAGGCGCCGACGCGCGAGTTCACCCCCGACGTGGGGACGTTCTCGAAGTAGTTGTTGAAGACGTGGCCGTTGCCGCCGCGGTAGCTCGGGAGGCGCGAGTTCACGTTGTTGATGCGGTTGTGATGGAAGGTGATGCGGCGATCGCTGTCGTCTTTGTCCGACGAGCCGACCAGCATGCCTTTGTAGTGGTCGTGCAGGTAGGTCCACGAGATCGTGATGTCCGAGGACTCGTGGGTTGCGTCGATGAGGCCGTCGTACTTGTCCTTGTCGGAG
This sequence comes from Sorangium cellulosum, assembly GCF_001589285.1. Taxonomy (GTDB): domain Bacteria; phylum Myxococcota_A; class Polyangia; order Polyangiales; family Polyangiaceae; genus Sorangium; species Sorangium cellulosum_G. Next base: position 9,355 of record NZ_JEMA01000936.1, read on the forward strand.
TTCACGGCGGGAGAGTCGGCCCAGAGCTCGCAGTGGTCGATCCAGACGTTGTGGCTCTCGTCCATGTGGATGCCGTCGCCGTTGCCGCTGTCGGCGAGCACGTGGTGGATCTTCAGGTTGCGGACGATGATGTTGGACGATCTCCTCAGGTTGAGCCCGATCCCCTCGAGCTCTCCGCTCGTCCCGACCCCCACGATGGTCTTGTCCGAGGCGACGTCCACGTCGTCGCCGCTGCCGCTGATCTTGCCGGTGATCTGGATGATCAGGGCGCCCGGCCTCGCGGCCTCGGTCCTCAGGTCGTCGAGCGAGCTCACGGAGACGACCTCACCGCCCTTGCCGCCGGTGGTGCCGTCGCCTGTCGTGGCATAGCCGTAGAGCCGGAAGTCCGCGCCGCCGGGGCTGCCGCCCGTTCCCGCGCTGTCCGAGCCGCCGTCGCCGGTACCACCCGTGCTGCCGCCCGCGCCGCTGGCGCCGCCGCCCTCACCGCCGCCGCCCGTGCCCGCTGTCGCGCTCCCGGAGCCGCTGCTGCCCGCGATGCTCCCCCCCGTGCCCGCGCCGCTGCCGGAGCTGACGCTCGCGCCGCCTGTCGGCTGGCCCTCGCCGTCGTCGGACGGCCCTGACGTCTCCGTGCCACAGCCGACCGCCGAGAACCCGATCGCGAACAGCGCAGCGAGGACAACCTGAGTTTCGCACTTCATGAGCAAGCGACCTTTCCGTGATGAGCCAAGCGGATCGCGCGGCGCAGAGGGAGGAGCCGGACAGCGCGCGGCCGTTCCCGGCGACTCCATGGCGACGCACGCGCCCTTGAATCAGCAACGCACATGCCAGCAGCTCCGAACGGGCCGGAGCCGCCCCGATGCGCGCATCGCTCACGGCATTTCCCGCCGTGACGGCCGCGCCGCGCGCCCTTCACCCGCACCGCGCGCGGGGCCCTGGGGCCGAGGCGGCGTCAACCCGGGGTTGACACGGTGGACACGCGCAGTCACCGCGCCCCGGCCCTCGCCTGCTCAGCCTCCTGCGGTGTCCCCGGGCCCGCCCGGCGTGCGAAAAGGAGAGGAACCGCAACGGCGCAAGGCGAAGAGGGGAACAGCTCTCCTCCCTGTTCCCTTGCGCCCCTTGCGCCCTTGCGGTCCTCTTCCCATCTGCTGACGGTATTTCAACGCGATCGGGGCTCTAAGGGCCGATCCACAGGAGCCCGACCTGGTCGAGCATGGCACCGTCCTCGCGGCATTCGAACGAGACGATGTGCGTCCCGGGATCGAGCGCGAAGGTGAGCAGCGCCGTGTCCGTGGCGTCGGCGTCGCTGACGATGTCGTCGTGGAACTCGGCGCCGGTGAAGTCGTAATAGTGCCCCAGCGGCGGCTTGTGATCCATGCGAACCAGGAAGGAGCTGTCCTTGCCTTGGTCGGGCCCCTCGGCGACCCGTGCCTTGATCTGGTACGTGCCGGCCCTGCTGATCTCGAACGAGCAGTCGACCCGGTCCTCCTTACAATTCGCTTCCTCGGGGACGACCACGTAGGTCATGCCGCTCGCCTCCGGGTGGGCCATCTGCTTGAAATTGCCGTAAAGATTGCACCCCTCGGCCTCGAGATCGAGCACGTCAGGCGCGCCTCCGCCGCTGGACGCGGCTGCGCCTCCCTCCGCGTCCCACGCTTCGGACAGGCCCTCGAGCGAGCAGGCGGCGCACGCCACGAGCGGCAGCAGCGCCCCCCAGCGCCCCCAGCGCCGTGGGCGGGCGTCGATCCCCGTGGCGCACACAGGGGAGGCTCGCTCTTCACCGACAGCCGCGCGACGCCCCGTCTCCGCACCAGGTTTCGATATCTCGTTCACTCCCGCCATCCTAGCAACACGCGCACCACCGGCGCGACCCAATAGGTCGACACGGCCCCTCCGCATTCCACCCGGAATCGCGGCCCGAGCGGCGCCCCGGCGGCGCCGCGCCGACCTGGCGCTTCAGCGCGCCGCGGGACGCGCGTAGTCCTGCGCGCGGAAGAACACCCCGTGGACCTCGCCGTCGACCAGCGCCGGCACCAGCGCGCCCGGCAGGACGGACTCGACGTCGTTCGGCGCCTTCGGCCCGCCGAGGTCGGTCCGCAGCCAGCCCGGGTCGAGCAGGTTCATGAGCACCCCCGTGCCGCGCAGCGAAGGGACTGTGTCGCGAACGAACTTGTCGAGCGCCGCCTTCGACGCCGCATACGCCATCAGCTCGGGCTGGTCCTGGATCCCGGACGTCACCTGGACGATGCGCCCCCAGCCGCGCTTCAGCATCGTCGGCAGCAGCCGGTACGTGATCCGGATCGGGCTGATCACGTTCACCTCGAAGCTCAGCCGGTAGTCCTCCGCCGGCGTCTCCGCGTACGTGGCGCGGAACGGCGTCATGATCGCGGCGTTGTTGTACAGGATGTCGATCCCGCCCGACGCGGCGAGGGCGTCGTCCACCAGGCGATCGACCGCCCCCTGATCCGACAGCTCACCCGAGACGGCGCTCACCCGGACGCCCTTGCCGGCGAGCTCCCGCTCGAGCTCCCGCGTGTGCGCCGCGTCGCGGCTGTGCAGGACGACATTGCAGCCGAGCCCCGCGAGACCGCGCGCGATCTGCGTCCCGATACCCCGGCTCGCGCCGGTGACCAGCGCCCATTTCCCTTGGAGTTTCACCGTCATGGCAGCGCCGTTATGACAGAGATCCGTCCTCGCTGGCACATGAAAGCTTCCCCGGCAGCAACGATTGCTGATCGGGTGCTGCTGGAGCAGCAGCGCAACCCGGGCTCCGCGGGGGGACGTCCCGGCAACCGCGCGAAATCTCAGGGTTCTTGCGTGGCACGGCGGCTGCCTGAGCTCTGCATTTGCATCCAGGTGCGATTTTCTCGCCGAATCCCATGCAACTGGAATCGACCCGTACCGTCCTTGGCGAGCCGGAAGGCATCCAGAAGAACCCCATGATCAGGCACACCTCCTTCGCGAAGATCCGCTCCGGGCTGCTTGCATGCGCCGCGCTGGCGTGCGCCCTGCTCGGCTGCGATCGCGGCGGCGGTGAGCTGGGCGCCGCGGCCGCGAGCGACGCAGGCGCCCCGGCGCGGGCGCAGGACACGCGCGAGGCGGCTGTCGTGCGCCTCGGCTACCAGAAGATCGGCACGCCGTACCTGCTCAAGGACCGCGCGGAGGGCCTCAAGAAGGCGCTCGAGGCGAGGAACGCCCGCGCCGAGTGGATCGAGTTCCCCGCGGGGCCTCCGCTGCTCGAGGCCATGCGCGCCGGCGCCGTGGACGTCGGCCACGTCGGCGAGACGCCCCCTGTCTTCGCGCAGGCGGGCGGCGTGCCCTTCGTCTACGTCGCCACCGATCCTCCGGCCCCGAAGGCCGAGGCGATCATCGTGCCGAAGGGCTCGCCGATCACCGGCGTCGCGGACCTGAAGGGCAAGCGCGTCGCCGTCAACCGCGGCTCCAACGTGCATTACCTGCTGATCCGGGCCGTCGAGAGCGCCGGGCTGACGCTCGACGATCTCCAGATCTCGTTCCTCGCGCCGGCGGACGCGCGGAGCGCGTTCGAGAGCGGCAAGGTCGACGCCTGGGTGATCTGGGATCCGTTCCTGGCCGCGGCCGAGCTCGCCGGTGCGCGCGTCCTCCGGAGCGGCGAGGGGCTTGTCGACAACCACCTCTTCTACGTCGCCCGGCGCGAGTTCGCCGAGCGGCACCCGGAGCTCCTGCGGGCGGTGCTCGACGGGTACCAGACGCTCAGCGGCTGGGAGCGCGAGCACACGGAGGAGACCTCGCAGATCCTCGCGAGGTCGTCGGGCGTCGCCTACGACGCGTTCCTCACCTCCGAGCGCCGGCGCGCGTTCGGCCTCCTGCCGATCACGCCCGAGATCCTGAAGAAGCAGCAGGACATCGCCGACACGCTCCACAAGCTCGCGATCATCCCGCGCGACGTCCGCGTCGACGACGCCTTCCTGTCGGCGGCCGCGTACGGGGGCGTCCGATGACGGCCGGCCCCGCGCCCGGCGCGCTCGGCCGGAGCCTCGCCCCCTGGATCGCCCCGCTCGCGCTGGTGCTCGTCTGGGAGGCCCTGTCCCGGCTGCAGATCCTCCCGAAGAGCCTGCTCCCGTCGCCCTCGGAGGTGGTGCTGGCCGCGGTCCACGCCACGAGGAGCGGCGACCTCCCGGCGCACCTCGGCGTCAGCGCCTTGCGCGCGCTCGGCGGTCTCGTGATCGGCGCCGGCATCGGGCTCGTGCTCGGCCTCGCCACCGGCCTCTCGCGCCCGCTCCAGCTCGTCGTGGACGGGCCCCTCCAGATGCTCCGCGCCATCCCCGCGCTGGCGCTCGTGCCGCTCGTCATCCTGTGGTTCGGGCTGGGCGAGGCGGCCAAGCTCTTCATCGTCGCGGTGACGGTGCTCTTCCCCGTCTACCTGAACACCTTCCACGGCGTGCGCAGCGTCGACCCGCACATCATCGAGATGGCGCGCGTCTACGACGTCCGCGGGCTCGCGCTCTACCGCGAGGTCATCCTCCCCGGCGCGCTCCCGTCGATCCTCGTCGGCCTCCGCTTCGCGCTCGGGCTCGCGTGGCTCGTGCTGATCGTCGCCGAGACGATCGGCGCGACGCAGGGCCTCGGCTACGTAGCGATGAACGCGCGGGAGTTCATGCAGATGGACCTGCTCGTGCTCACGATCGTGCTCTGGGCGCTCCTCGGCAAGCTGGCCGACTCGCTGGCGCGGTGGGCCGAGCGCGTGCTCCTGCCCTGGCAGCCTCGATTGCAGCGAATGGACGCGGGGGGAACATGAGCGCGCCGGTCACTCCTCGCGGCGGCGCACGGGTCCTCCTCGATCGGCTCGAGAAGCGTTTCGGCGACAAGCCTGTCCTCTCGGGCATCGAGCTCGACGTCCGCCCTGGCGAGCTCCTGACCATCGTCGGTCGGAGCGGCTCGGGCAAGAGCACCCTGCTCCGCATCCTGTGCGGCCTCGAGCAGCCCACGGGCGGCGCCGCGCGCGTCCTGACGCGCGAGGGCGGCGCGGCCGTGCGCGTCGTCTTCCAGGAGCCCCGCCTGATGCCGTGGCGCACGGTCCTCCAGAACGTCTGCATCGGGCTGCCGAGGGAGCGCCGCGAGCGCGCGCGCGACGTCCTTGCCCGGGTCGGCCTTCTCGACCGCCAGGACGACTACCCCGGCGTGCTCTCCGGCGGCCAGCGGCAGCGGGTCGCCCTCGCGCGCGCGCTCGTCCACGACCCCAGGGTCCTGCTCCTCGACGAGCCGTTCGGGGCCCTCGACGCTCTCACCCGCATCGGGGCGCAGCGCCTCGTCGAGTCGCTGTGGGTCCAGCACGGCTTCACGGCCATCCTGGTGACGCACGACGTGGAGGAGGCTGTCTTGCTCGGCGATCGCGTTCTCGTGTTCGACGAGGGCCGCATCGTGGAGAGCGTCGCTGTCGATCTGTCGCGGCCTCGCGCGCGGGAGCTCCCGGAGGTCGGCCGCCTCACCGGCGCCCTGCTCCGGACGATCCTCGCGTCGGCCGATGGCCCACCGACCCCGCCCCCGACGCGCACGAGCCTTCCTCCGCAGCTAGCGGAGCCCCTCCTGGCCGGCGCGGAGTGAGGTCCGACGCCTCCTCCCCGTCTCCAGTCTTCCGCCCCTCCCCTCCATCCCTCGTCTTCCGTCCCCTCCCCTCCATCCCTCGTCTTTCGTCCCCTCCCCTCCGTCCCTCGTCTTTCGTCCCTCGTGCGCGTGCGCGTGCGCACGCGGACAC
>NZ_JEMA01000937.1:0-8553 GCF_001589285.1 Sorangium cellulosum
GCGGCGGCGACGATGCCCGGTGCAGCGGCACGGCGGAGTCACGGGCCGCCGGGCTGTCGCTCTGCTGGGTCGCGCCGCTCCGGTTCAGCTTCTTCCGCAGGATCAGCCGCTCCAGCACCGTCGCGGCGATCCCGGCGAGCGCGATGAGATCGCCGATGCTGGCGAGCTCGACCGAGGTGGCGCCGTCGTCGCCATAGATGAGCGCGACGACGCGGCCGCGCACGACGACCGGAACGACGGCCACGGCGGCCGCGTGGACCTTCCGGCCGAGATCGCGCTGGAGCTCGGCGTCGGGGGCGCTGCCGGCGAGGACGGTGACGAGCGGCGCGCGGAGCGAGCGCGCCCTCGCGAGGACGCTCGGACGATCGAAGGGCACCGCGATCGTCGCGACGCGCTCGCGCTCTGCGCCCGGGCCTGCGGCGTTGCGGCCCTCGGCGCGCTCACCGTGCACCGTGAACAGGACCGTGTACTCGAAGTACTGCTGCGCGAAGTCGAAGAGGACCGCGAGCACCGCCTCGCTCGCGTCGACCGCAGCGAGCTCCTGCTCGGCCATGGCCAGCGTGAACGGGCCCTTCCGCCGCTGCGCAGCGGGCGCGGACCGGCCCGCTGCGCGCATGGGGACCTCCACCGGCGGCGCGCTGGACGAGCGATCGCGCCGCTCGGCGGCAGGCGCCATGGCGGCGGGCGCTGCAGCAGCGTGCGCCACGGCGGCAGGTGCCAGCGCCGCGGGCGCCGCCGCCGCAGGAACCAGCGCCGCGGGCAGCAAGGCGGCAGGCGCAACAGGAGCCGCTCCGCCGGGCTGGCGCTGGAGCGAGGCGGCCGCTGGCGGCACCGTGTCTTGCTGAGCGCGATGCGCGGCCGACGCCCGCTTCAGCCAGCCAGTCAGCAGGTGATTGCCCCGCGTCGGCGGACGCGCCCCGGACGGCGCTGGCACATGCGGCGCCGGCGATACAGCCGGCGCCACGGGCGTTGCCGCCGGCGGCTCCGCCAACGCCACGACCGGCGCGGCGTGCACCGCTTCCGACGCGGCGAACGACGCCAGCCGCGGCGCGAGCTCCTCGGAGCGCGGCGTCGGCTCTGCGGGCTCGATCGCGGGCTCTTCACGCGACGGAGCCGCGCGGTCCGGATGCTCGGGCTCCTCGCCCGGGCCTCCCGTGGCGCTCTCGTCCCTGGCTGCAGCCGCGATCGCTCGATCGCGCTGCGGCGCGACCTCGGTCGCGCGTGACGCGGGCGCCTCGACCCGGGGCGTGCGTGGCTCGAGATAGCGGAACGAAGGCAGGTCGAGCGGGTATTCGGCGACGACGGTCGGCTCGTCATCCAGCTCGTGGAGCGGCGGCTTCCTCGGCGTGGGCACGGCCTCGCTGAGCACGGCCTCCGCGCTCACCGTCTCCTCGTCATAGATCGAGGTCAGCGCCTCCACGGTCGGGGCATCGTCGATGCTGTGCCGCTTCTGTTCCTGCGTCTCGGCCGCCTCCGCGCGGTCGTCGACCGCGGCGGGCGCGGCCGCATCGACGGGCGCGCGCGGGGCTGCACCGACGCCGGAAGGCAGCGTCGCGTCGTCTGCGGCCGGCGCTGCGTCGGCTCCGGAAGGCAGCGTCGCGCCGTCGCCTGCGGCCGGCGTTGCCTCCTGCGCACCAGCAGGCGCCGCCGCATCGCCCCCGGCGGGCGACGCCGCATCGACGCTGGCGGCCGACGCCTTCTCGCTCCCGGGGGATGAGGCTGGCGGCGGAGGCGCTCTGGGCGGGAGCGCTGCGGCCGCCGCAGCGCTGCTCTCGACCGCCTCCGTCAGGCCCGGCTCGGCGCGCGCGTCGAGCTGCTTCACGAGCCGCGACATGCGCCGATCGAGGGCGATCCCGTGGTGCTCGGCGAACGCCTGGCGGATGCGCACGAGCGGCGCGGCGAGCTGACGCAGGCTGACCCCCAGCGCGACGCTCAGCTTCTCCGCCACCGCCGGCGCGAGAGGCTCGGCCGTGGCGATGACCAGCGTCGCCTCGGGCTGCGGTGCCCCCATCGCCGCGGCCTCGAGATCCGTGCGCACATCGAGCGGGAACACGCTGTGCTCGACCGCGAGATCGACCGGCACGACCCGGAGCACCTCGGGCGACGCGGGGCGCAGCCGGCCCACGGCGGGCGGCAGCCCGAGGCTCTCCGCGAGCAGCGCCGTGAGCTCGCGCTCGCGCACCGCGCCCAGCTCCAGCACGTTCGTGGCGAGGTCACCGCCGTGGAGCACCTGGCGAGCGATCGCCTCCTCGACCACTCGCATCGAGGTAACCCCATGCTGCACGAGGAGAGAGCTCAGCGTCGGCATCGAGGCGCATTCATCCGTGTGCGGTGGAAGATGGAGCACGCTCGCGACGTGCAACCGAGTCCATCCTAGACGAAGTCTTCATCGGACACGATCCGCGCGTTGGGGGCCCTGAAAGACCTCGTCTTGCCATCGTCGCCGCCGACCGTGTGGCGATGGCCTCGCGTCTCACGCAGGCTCCGGGTGAGCGTTCCCTTCAACGCCGCCGAGGGTACACGTGAAGCGCAGCCCGGTCGCAGCATAGACCGCGCCCGACGCCGATGCGCCGCCATCCCGGCGCTCGGGCGAGGGCTCCACGGTCAGCCCGCCCCCGTGCGCGTCGAGGATGCCTCGCGCGATCGCGAGCCCGAGCCCGAGCCGCTCGCGGCGGCGCGGCGCGACAGGGTCGGCGGGGATCGCCGCCCGCTCGCCGAACGGATCGAGCAAGCGAGCGAGCGGCTCCGGCGCGACAGGGCCCGCCTCGTCGACGACCGTCACCACCGGCCCGACGTCGGCGATCGCGACGCGGACCCGGATCGGCCGGTCGCGCGACCGCAGGATGGCGAAGCCGAGCACGTACTCGAGCGCCACCCTGAGCAGCTCTGGATCCCCCTCCAGCGTGGCGTCGCCCTCGGGCTCAGCGTCGAAGGAGATGCCCACGCCGCGAGCGGCTGCCGCCCCCTCGAGGTGCGCGGCCGCCCGGCGGACGAGCTCGACAGCGTCATACCGGGCGATCGCCATCGGACGGCTCGCGTCCGCGCGGAGCCAGATGGAGTTGTCGAACTCGTCGAGCAGCCGCTTCAGCCGCTCGCCTGCGCCTCGCACGCGCTCCAGCATGTCGCGCGGCCCTGCGCCGAGGTCCTTCTGGTAACGCAAAAGATAATGGACCCCCGCGAGCATGGTCGCCAGCTCACCCCGCAGGTCGTGGCCAACGCGCGCGAAGAACTCGTCATTCATCCACATAAACGCCTGCTCCGAATATGCAGCAGCGCGGAGCTTGAGCATCAGACGAGCAAGCCAACTGTCGTCGGGCCCACCCCGAAACGGCGGTCGCCGGCCAGCGAGGACGAACCGCGCAGAGCCCCCACCTGCGCTGGACAGTTGATGGTTGCGGATAAGCGACCTGGGCACAAGGTGTACCCTGGGTCCAGGTTCCGCCTCTACCATCGTGGGGGGACCTTTCCAGAAACGCCGGCGGAAGTCGTTGCTCTCCCGGCCGCGCATCCAAGCCCGAGCACCTGGGGAGCGCTGTCAGCCGAGCCGCGAGCGGGGGAGCATGTCCGAGGCAGAGCGCAGAGAGTTCACCGAGCGGGACGAAGAGCCAGCCGACGACGACACCCAGGTGATCGAGCGGCGGCGCCGGGTCCTCATCGTGGATGATGATCCCGACTTCCTCTTCATGGCGGAGGCGGCGCTCGCCGCGCACGGCTTCCTGGTGGAGCGAGCGGCCGGTGGGCTGCGCGGCGTGTTCCTCGCGACGCAGGACGTGCCGGATGTGATCCTGTGCGACCTGCGGATGCCCGGCATCGACGGCTTCGTCGTCGCCGAGGCGCTCCGCGCCGACCCGGCGACCCAGCACGTCGCCATCTTCGCGTGCACCGGCCGGCGCGATCTCGAGGCCCGCGCCGCCCTCGACGCCTCGGCCTTCGACGGCGTGCTCGTGAAGCCGGTCGACTGGGATAGCGCCGCTCGTTTGCTCCACGAGATCATCGGATTTCGCCGACCCTACGGGCCTACCCAGGGCGAGTAGGGACTACCCTTAGACCCCCTCAGGGCAAGTGCAGGTCTATCCCTGCGCGGGAGGGGAAATGCCCGGCATCGGGCCGGCAATAAGGTATACAAACTTCGCGTGACCCGAGCGGATCGCTCCCCTAGGTGGAGTGCGTCAGGCTGGCCGAACGACGCCGGCGCCGCTCGCGATCGATCGGCCGGCGCGCTGACGAATGGAAAGGTTCACTGGGATGGAAGTGAAGTGTGACGACAACGCGTGCTCGCCGCTGGTCCTGGTCGTGGACGACTTCCAGGACAACCGGGAGATGTTCGCGGAGTACCTGTCCTTCTCCGGCTTCCGCGTCGCCGAGGCGGCGACCGGGCGGGAAGCGCTCGATCGCGCCTTCGAGCTGATCCCGGACCTCATCCTGATGGATCTGTCGCTCCCGGAGATCGACGGATGGGAGGCCACGCGCCACCTCAAGAACGACCCGCGCACGAAGCGGATCCCGATCGTGGCCCTCACCGGTCATACGCTCGCCGGGCACTCGCGCGAGGCCAAGGACGCGGGCTGCGACGCCTTCCTCACGAAGCCGTGTCTGCCGGACACGCTCGTGCTCGAGATTCGCCGCCTCCTGTCGCGAACCGAAAGCGAGGCGCGCGGAGCGCCGTCGCAGCCGGAGAGGGCGACCTGACGGGTCGATGATCCCTCGCCGAAGCACCGACGAAGTCTGCGCGGCGCACACGAACCTTCGACGCCGACGAAGCTGACGTGGGACGAGGCCGACCGGCAGACGACGCCGACGAGGGAGACGGCGCGGACAACGCAAACAAAACAGGCAAGTACTGGCGAGATCCGCGAGATCCGCGAGACCAGCGAGACCGCGAAACACGCACATGCGCTCCCGCGTTGCCAGGACTTGACTGAGGCACCACCTGACTATTCCGAGCACAGTCTTTCTGGCTAACTGATCACCTGAGAGCCAAGAGGGAACAAGGATGGCGGGGGTGACCAGAAAAAAAGCCGGCAAGAACGCGACGGACGGCGCGGAATCAGCGCACGGGCGCACGCTCCGCGGGCGCGCTTCGGCGGTGCCCCTGCGCGCGCCGAAGAGAGGCTCGACGTCCGTCGCGGCGAGCGGGCCTCGCTCGGCAGGACCGGCTACCCTGCGCGCCAGGGTGCCCAGGCGATCGAAGGTGGACTCGGAGCGACACGCTTCACGGGGCGACGCGGCAGAGCGCGAGCGGCTCGAGGAGCAGTGCCAGCGGCTGGAGCGCCGCGCGGAAGCGGCCGAGCGCATGCTCCGCGAGACCGTGTCCACCATCTCTCACGACCTCAGGAACTCGCTGAGCGTCATCGTCGTGAGCGCTCGCATGCTGATGCGCTCGATCCCTCAGGACGGCCCGGGGCGGAGGCAGCTCGAGGCGATCACCCGCGCGTCGGACGAGATCAACCAGCTCGCGCAGGACCTCGTGGACGCGATGAGCATCGAGAGCGGCTCGCTGAAGATCGGCAAGGGCGCGCACGAGGTCGAGCCCATCCTCGACCGGGCGATCGAGCTCGTCGCGCCGACGGTCGCGCTGAAGCCGCTCGAGATCGCGAAGGAGATGCCGCACGACGTGCCGCCCATCGCGTGCGACCGGGATCGCATCGTCCAGGTGATCGCGAACCTGCTCGGCAACGCCCTGCGCTTCACGCCGAAGGGCGGGCGCATCACGGTGCGCGCAGAGACATCGGGCACGGACGCGCGGTTCTCGATCGCCGACACCGGCCCCGGGATCCCGTCGGAGCTGCACCCGCTGCTCTTCGCTCGCCACGCGCCGGCCCGGAGGCCCATGGGACAGGGGATGGGCCTCGCGGCGTTCGTCACGAAGGGCATCGTGGAGGCCCACGGCGGCACGATCTGGGTCGAGAGCTCGCCCGGCCACGGCAGCACGTTCTTCTTCACCATCCCGGCCGCCGGGCTCTCGGTGCGCTCCGCCGAGGCAGAGCGCGCGTAGCAGAGCGGCGGGCGCTGGACAGCCGCGCGCGCCGCCGCGGGGTGCGCGCCGTCAGGCCGGCTTGAAGGCCGAGAGCCAGCGGCGGAGGATCGCGCGACCCTCGTGCAGCTTTCGCAGCGACGCCCACTCGTTGCGCTGGTGCGCCTGGGCGTTCTCGCCCGGGCCGAAGTTCACCGCGGGCACGCCGAGCTCCGCGAAGCGGGCCACGTCGGTCCACGCCTGCTTCGGCTCGACCGCGGCGACGCCGGCCTCGCGCAGCGCCACGACGAGCGGGTGCGACGCGTGCGGCGGCGCCGAGGGGCTGAGATCGCGCCAGACGATCTCGGCGCGGCCGGCCACGAGCGCCTCGATCGTCCGCTGCGCCTCCTGGATCGACGTCCCCGGGGGGAAGCGGTGGTTCAGGTTCATCGTGAACTCGTCGGGCACGACGTTCCGCCCGCGCCCGCCCTGCGCCATCGTCGCCGTCGTCACAGCCCGGTAGACGAAGCCATCGATCTCGACCTCGCGCGGCGCGAGGGCGGCGAGCTCGACAAGGAACGGGCCCGCCTTGTAGATGGCGTTCTCCCCCTGCCATGGCCGCGCGCTGTGCGCCGTACGCCCCCGGAACGTCAGCCCCGCGTGGAGCGAGCCGCTCGCGCCGAGGCTCAGCTTGTTGTCGCTCGGCTCGAGGCACACCGCGAGGTCGAGCGCGCGGAGACCCGGCTCGCGCTCGATCACCAGCGCGAGCTCGTTCTCGAGGTACGGGCCCTCCTCCCGGGCGTAGAACACGAGCGTCAGATCGACCCCGGCGATATCCTGCCGCTCGCCCTCGGCGAGGTCGAGCATCAGCGCGAGGCCCGACTTCATGTCGCTCGCGCCGGGGCCGTAGAGGCGATCCCCCTCGATGCGCGGCGGCCCGTCGTGGGAGGTGCGCACCACGTCGAGGTGCCCGGCCAGCGCGATCTTCGGGCCGCCGGTGCCCTGCGTCACCTGCACCACCAGCGAGTCGCCGTGGCGGCGCACCGGCGCGGCGAGCCGGGCCCGCCCGAGCCGCTCCGCCACCTCCGAGCACAGCGCCTGCTCCTCGCCGATGGGCGACGGGACGGAGCACAGCCAGAGCAGCGTGTCCGCGAGGGCCGCCTCGGCCGCCGCGTCCTGGTCGGGCAGCGTGTTCACACCGGCACCGCGAAGTCGCGCAGCGCCGCGTTCAGAGACACCTTGCGGTCGGTCGCCTCGCTCCGCTTGCCGATGATGAGGGCGCACGGGATCGAGAACTCCCCTGCAGGGAAGCGCTTCGGCCGCGTCCCCGGGATCACCACGCTGCGCGCCGGCACCCGGCCGCGGTGCTCGACGACCTCGGGCCCCGTGACGTCGAGGATCGCCGTCGACGCGGTGAGCACCACGCCGGCGCCGAGCACCGCCTCCTCCTCGACAACGACGCCCTCCACGACGATGACCCGGGAGCCCACGAAGACGCCGTCCTCGATGATCACCGGCCGCGCGCCGGGCGGCTCGAGCACGCCGCCGATGCCGACGCCCCCGGCGAGGTGGACCCCTCGCCCGACCTGCGCGCAGCTCCCGACCGTCGCCCAGGTGTCGACCATGGATCCCGAGCCGACCCACGCGCCGATGTTCACGTAGCCGGGCATCACGATCGCGCCCTGCTCGAGGAACGCGCCGTAGCGCACCGCCCCCGGCGGCACGACGCGCACGCCCGCCTTGTCGAGCCCCCGCTTGAGCGGGATCTTGTCGTAGAACTCGAGGGGGCCGGCCTCCATCACGCTCATGCCGCGGAGCGCGAAGTAGAGCAGGATGGCCTCCTTGATCCACGCGTGCGTCACCCACCGGTGCGGCGCGTCCTCGTCCGCGAGCGCCGCGCCCTCGCCGCCCGCCTGCGGGCTGGCGTCGCGCTCGGCGACGCGGAGCAGGCCTTGATCGAGGCACTCGATCGTGCGGAGGACCGCGGCCTCGTGCGCGGGCGAGCGCAGGAGCTCGCGGTCGCGGAACGCCGCCTCAACGAGGGACTTCAAGGATTCGTCGGTGACCATGGCGCCGCCTTTAGCACGGCCGCGCCACCACCGGCACCGCGTCAGAACGTCATCGTAACGACGCGGCCGCCGGTCCCCTCGGCGAGCTCGATGCGCGCGCGCCGCGCGACGACGCGGGCCACGGCGACGGCGCGCTCGCCTCCGTCGCGCACCACCACGTCGAGCGCGACCGACGTCGCCGCCTCGCGCGGGCTCCGCTCCGCGATGCGCACCGTCGAGCGCCCGTCCGGGAGGCGCGACACGGTGAGGTGAGGGCTCGCGACGCCGGCGGCGCTGACCATGCCGACGGCGAGCTCCATGAGCCCGCTCACCGCGCGCACGTCGCCCTCCACCTCGTTGGCGCGGCCGTCGGACGAGGCGACCGAGATGGCGAGGACGGGCCGCCCCTCGGCCGGCGAGGCGCTCCAGTTGCGGAGCACGTCGATGAGGTCGAGCGGCGTCGGCCGCAGCTCGAGGGTCGCCATCACGAGCTCGGACAGGCGCAACGAGCCGCTCAGCTCGCGGGCCGCCCGGCGGACCGACGACTCGAGC
>NZ_JEMA01000937.1:8604-27317 GCF_001589285.1 Sorangium cellulosum
GGGAGCCGCTGCCGCGCGTCGATGCCGCGCGCCTCACCGCCGCGCTCCCCGCGGCCGCGCGCGGGGGTGCGCCCCGGCGCGGCGCCCGCCGAGGCGCGCGACAGCTCGTCGGTGAGGCGCGCGACCTCGACGCTGGCGTGGCCGAGCGCCGCGCACGCGGCATCGGCCGCCGCGGCGTCGCCCGTCTCGACGAAGCCGTCGCGGACCGCCGCGGAGAGGCTGTCGAGGGCCGCGAGGAGCGCCGTGCACCCCTCGCACACCTCGGGCAGCGCGAGGGCGACCCCGCGCGGCCCGACGCGGCGCGAGCCGAGCAGGTGCGCGAAGCTCTCGACGCCTGCAGCGCCGTCGCGCGCCGCGCCGAGCGCAGCCGCGAGCCGCTCGCCGAGCATCAGGCCGTCGCGCTCGGAGCGACCTCGTAACCCGCGAAGAAGTAGGCGATCTCCCGCGCCGCGGTCGACGTCTTGTCGGAGCCGTGGACCGCGTTCTCGCCCACGCTCGCCCCGAACAGCTTGCGGATCGTCCCCTCCGCCGCCTTCGCCGGGTCGGTCGCGCCGATGACCTCGCGGTACTTCGCGACCGCGTCCTCGCGCTCGAGCGCCATCACAAGGATGGGGCTGCGCGACATGAACTCCACGAGCTCGCCGAAGAAGCCGCGCCCGCGGTGCTCGGCGTAGAAGCCCTCCGCCTCCGCGCGGGTGAGGTGGATCCGCTTCATCGCTTTGACCGTGAAGCCCTCCTGCTCCAGGCGGGCGATGATCGCGCCGGCCGTGTTCTTTTCCATCGCATCAGGCTTGATGATTGAGAGGGTTCGCTCGAGGGCCATGGGCGGGCCAGTTAGGCGAAAATTCTGAGATTTGCAAGCGCCACGCGCGCCGCCGCCATCCCGTCGTTGCGGTTCGTCCGCAGCCGCGCGCCCCCGGCAGCTCCATCCGTCCGCCATCGACCCGCCCGCTCTCCCGTACGCCTCTCCTCGCTCTCTCTCTTCGCCTGCTGCTCGCTGGATTTCTGCCTCGCGGGGGCGACGCGCGGCACGCGCGATCGCCATCAAGCTGACACAATGCGCTGCTACACCCGTCGTCCATGCCGAGCCACGTGCTCATCGTCGAGGACGAGCGCGACCTTCAGCGCGTCCTTACTTATAACTTTCGTCAGGCTGGGTTTGATGTGGTCTCCGCCGGGAGCGGCGAGACAGCGCTCCGAGCGGTCAAGGAAGAGCGGTTCGATCTCGTCCTGCTCGACCTGATGCTCCCGGACATGTCGGGCACCGAGATCTGCCGCCGCCTCAAGCAGAACCCGCAGACCTCGGCGGTCCCCGTCATCATGGTCACGGCCAAGGGCGAGGAGATCGACCGGATCGTCGGCTTCGAGCTCGGGGCCGACGACTACGTGGTCAAGCCGTTCAGCGTGCGGGAGCTCATCCTGCGCGCCCGGGCGATCCTGAAGCGGTCGGAGAGCCCCACGTCGGCGCCGGAGAAGTTCGACTTCGGGATCCTGCGGGTCGATCGGGCCGCGCACCGGGCCTGGGTGCAGGAGAACGAGATCGCGCTGACGGCGCTCGAGTTCCGCCTGCTCATGATGCTCTACGATCGCCGCGGCCGCGTGCTCTCGCGCGACCTCCTGCTCGACGAGGTGTGGGGGTCGCACGTCGACGTCACCGCGCGCAACGTCGACACCCACGTGAAGCGCGTCCGCGAGAAGCTCGGGGCCGCGGGCGACTACATCGAGACCGTGCGCGGCGTCGGCTACCGGTTCCGCGCCGATCCCGAGGCCGCGTAGGGCGCCATGCGCGCGCTGCGGCGGCTCGGCGTCGGCGCGAAGCTCGTGGGGGCGACGGTGCTCGTCCTCCTCGTCGCGGGCGTCCCGATCGAGCGCCTCGCCGCGCGCGACATGGAGGCGGCGCTGGTCCCGGAGCACAGCCCGCGCGCCGCCGTCGACGCGGCCGTCTGGCGCTCGCGGCGCACCCTGCTGATCGGCATGGGCGCCGTGATCGTCGTCGCCATCTCGGTCGGCGCCGCCACCACGTTCCTCATCACGCGCCCGATCCGGAGGCTGACCCGCTCCGCGCTCGCCATGTCCGAGGGCGACCTGTCGACGCGCGCGCCCCTGCGCGGCTCGGGCGAGCTCCGCCAGCTCGCGCGCGCGCTGAACCACCTCACGGGCGAGCTCTCCCGATCCATCGCCGAGGCCCGGACGGAGCGCGACCTGCTCGCGAGCATCCTCGACGGCATGAGCGAGGGCGTGCTCGTGCTCGATCGCGACGGGCGCATCCTCCTCGCCAACCGGGCGCTGCGCGCGATGGCCCCCCTCGGCGACGACGCGCTCGGCCGATCGGTGATCGAGGCGATCCGCAACGCGCGGCTGACCGAGGCGATCCAGCTCGCCGGCAAGCGGGACGAGCCGGTCGACGTCGAGGTCGAGCTCGGGCGGACGCTGCCCAGGCGGCTGCTCGTGCGCGTGTCGCGCAGGAAGAGCCCGGCGCGTTGCCCACGTGACGCACGTGACGCACGCGATGCGCACGACGCGCGCGGCGCGGACCACGACGGGGGCTCGACCGAGCCGGGGTTCATCGCTGTGTTCCACGACGTCACCGATCTCCGCCGGCTGGAGACGATCCGGACCGACTTCGTCGCCAACGTGTCCCACGAGCTGCGGACCCCTGTCACCGCGATCAGCACCGCCGCCGAGACGCTGCAGCTCGGCGCGCTCCAGGACCCGCACGAGGCGGCCGAGTTCGTCGACGTGATCGACCGGCACGCGAAGCGCCTGCGCCACCTCGTCGACGACCTGCTCGACCTCTCGAAGATCGAGGCGAAGAGCTTCCGCCTCTCGCTGTCGGGGCTCGACGTGGCCCCCGCCATCGAGCACGTGACGCACCTGCTCGGCGAGTCGGCGCGCCGGCGACGGATCACCGTGACGGTCGACGCCGCCGCCCTCCCGCCAGCGCGGTGCGACCGACGCGCGCTCGAGCAGGTGCTCATGAACCTGCTCGACAACGCCATCAAGTACGCCGGCGAGGGCGCCCACGTCCTGGTGAAGGCGCGGTCGGCCGACCAGCAGGTGACGATCGCGGTGGCCGACGACGGCCCCGGCATCCCGCCCCACCACCTGGGCCGCATCTTCGAGCGGTTCTACCGCGTGGACGCCGGCCGCTCGCGCGACCTCGGCGGCACGGGGCTCGGCCTCGCCATCGTCAAGCACCTGGTCGAGCTGATGAACGGCTCGATCGAGGTCGAGAGCGCCATCGGCCGCGGCACCCAGTTCACCGTCCGCCTCGCGCGCGCTGCGTGACCTTGCAACCTTGCAAAGCCGGGAAAGAGCGGTGCTCTCCGTTCCACCTCGCTGTCACGCGGCTGTCACAGAGCTCGACTACGCCTGAGGCTGCATGACTCGAACTCTGCTCACCCTCGCGATGTTGACCGTGACCGCGGCATGCGGTCGCTCCGATGCCCCGCAGGACACCGGCTCGCTCCCCGGCTCGAACAAGAGCGCCGGACCCCAGCCGACCGCCGATGGAGAGATCGCGCTGACGGGCGCGGGCGCGACGTTCCCATACCCGCTCTATACGAAGTGGATCTCCGAGTTCCAGAAGACCAACGCGAAGGTCAAGATCAACTACCAGTCGATCGGCTCCGGGGGCGGGATCCGGCAGATCACCGAGCGGACCGTCGATTTCGGCGCCACCGACGCGCCGATGACCGAGGAGCAGCTCGCGAAGGCGGCCGGCATCCTCCACCTGCCGACGTGCCTGGGCGCTGTCGTGCTGACCTACAACCTCGAGGGCATCCCGTCGGGCCTGAAGCTCACGCCGGACGCCGCCGCGCAAATCTTCCTCGGCAAGATCAAGAAGTGGAACGACCCGGCCATCCAGAAGGAGAACCCGGACGTGAAGCTCCCCGAGAAGGACATCGCGACGGTCCACCGCTCGGACGGGAGCGGCACGACCAAGATCTTCGTCGACTACCTGAGCGCGGTCAGCCCGGAGTGGAAGAGCGGCCCCGGGACCGGGACCAGCGTCAACTGGCCGGGCGGCCTCGGCGCGAAGGGCAACGACGGCGTCTCCGCCCTCATCTCCAGCACGCCCGCCGCCATCGGGTACATCGAGCTCGCGTACGCGATGCAGAACAAGCTCACGTTCGCGTCGCTCAGGAACAAGAGCGGGAAGTTCGTCGCCCCGTCGCTCGAGAGCACGACCGCCGCGGGCGCCGGCGCCGCCGCCAGGATGCCCGACGATCTGCGGATCTCGCTCGTGGACGCCGAGGGGGAGGACGCGTATCCCATCGCCGGCTTCACCTACCTCCTCGCGTACCAGGAGCAGAAGGATCTCGCGAAGGGGAAGGTGCTGGCCCGGTTCATGAGATGGGCGATGCAGGACGGCCAGAAGTTCACCCACGATCTCCACTATGCGCCGCTGCCCGCAGCCGTCGTGGAGAAGGTCAACGCGAAGCTCGCCGCGCTGGTGGGCCCCGACGGCAAGCCGCTGCTCGCCCCGTAGTAACCCCGAAGGAAGGCCCGCGCGCGGCGCGAGCGGCGGTTCCGCCGGGCGTCGCCGCCGCGGTGCGCGCAGGTAGGTCATGAGCACGGTAGAAGTCCCGATGCAACAAGCTGCCTCGTCGCCGACAGGAGGCGACGCGGCGGGCGGGGCGCGCGGCGCAGACCGAGCGTTCCGCGCCATCCTGACGGTGTTCGGCCTGACGGTGCTCGCGGTGCCCCTGCTGATGGTGCTGGAGCTCGTCCGGTCATCGCGGCTCTCGATCGACAAGTTCGGCCTCGGGTTCCTCACCGGGACCGTGTGGGACCCCGCGCGCGAGCAGTTCGGCGCGCTCCCGTTCATCTACGGCACGATCGTCACGTCGCTGATCGCCATCGCGCTCGCGGTCCCCGTCTCGCTCGGCCTCGCGATCTTCCTGTCGGATCTGGCGCCCCACCGGATCCGCAGGCCGCTCGGCTTCATGGTCGAGCTGCTCGCGGCGATCCCGAGCGTCGTCTACGGGTTCTGGGGCATCGCCGTGCTCCGCCCCTGGCTCCGGGACACCGTCGAGCCGGTCCTCATCAAGTATTTCGGCTACCTGCCCCTCTTCGAGGGCCCGCCGCTCGGCTTCGGCATGTTCGCCGCGGGCGTCATCCTCGCGATCATGATCGTCCCCACGATCACGTCGGTGTCGCGGGAGGTGATGCAGGCGGTGCCCCAGCTCCACCGCGAGGCGGCGGTCGGCCTGGGCGCGTCGGCCTGGGACACCATCCGCTACGCGGTCCTGCCGTCCGCGCGCTCGGGCATCATCGGGGCCATCATCCTCGGGCTGAACCGGGCGCTCGGCGAGACAATGGCGGTCACCATGCTCATCGGCAACGTCCCGAAGGTGAGCGCCTCGATCCTCCACCCCGGGTACTCGATGTCGAGCGTCATCGCGAACGAGTTCGTCGAGGCGACGAGCGACATGTACGTGTCGGCGCTCTCCGAGATCGCGCTGCTCCTCTTCGGGGTCGCCCTCCTCCTCAACCTCTTCGCCCGATGGCTGGTGAGCTCGACGAAGAGCCAGCTGGAGCGACGCGCATGAGCAGCACGACCCCTCCCCCCGTCGCCAGGCCGTCCAGCGCCCCCCGGCGCACGCTGCTCGTGCCGGCCCCCGGCGAGCGCCTGCGCCGCGCCCGCGGCTACTTCTTCGAAGGGCTCTGCGCCGCGAGCGCCGTCGTCGTCCTGGTCCCGCTGTTCCTCATCTTCATTTACGTCGTCAGCAAGGGCATCGGCGGGCTGTCCCTCGACTTCTTCACCCAGCTCCCGAAGCCGGTCGGCGACGAGCGGAGCGGCATGGGCAACGCCGTCGTCGGCACGCTCATCCTGATCGCCATCGGCTCCTGCATCGGGCTCCCGACAGGCATCCTCGCCGGCATCTACCTGGCCGAGATCGGCCGGGGCAAGCTCGCGAGCGCCATCCGGTTCATCGCGGACGTGCTCGGCGGCGTCCCGTCGATCACCATCGGCGTGTTCATCTACGCGCTCGTCGTGGTCACGATGAAGCAGTTTTCCGCGCTCGCCGGCGGCATCGCGCTCGCGATCGTGATGCTCCCGACGGTGACCCGCACGACGGAGGAGCTGCTCAAGCTCGTGCCCGCGCACCTCCGGGAGGCGTCGCTCGCCCTCGGCGTCCCGGAGTGGCGCACGAGCCTCCTCGTCGTGCTCCGCACGGCCTCTCCCGGCATCGGCACCGGCGTGATGCTCGCCGTGGCCCGCATCGCCGGCGAGACCGCGCCGGTGCTCCTCACCGCGCTCGGCTCCCAGTACTGGAGCGTCGCCGTCGATCGCCCCATCGCCTCGCTGCCCGTGCAGATCTGGCGCAACGCGACGTCGCCCTACGCGAAGTGGCAGCAGGAGGCCTGGACTGGCGCGCTCGTGCTGATCGCCATCGTGTTCTTCCTGAATCTGCTCGCCCGCATCGTCACGTCCCGGAGCGTCAAGGCGCGTTAAAGGCATTCGATGAGCTCGTTCGACTCGCCGCACAATGCACAGATCGGTCAGCGCCGCAGAGGGCTCGACGCCAACGGCATCGACGGCCATTCCGTCGAGCCCGAGCCCCAGGCGCCGCCAGCGAACATCAGCGTCACCCGGCTGAACGCCTATTTCCACAAATTCCACGCGATCCACAACATCACGTTGGACATCCCGGATCGCCACGTCACGGCGGTGATCGGGCCGTCCGGTTGTGGCAAATCGACGTTCCTGCGCTGCCTCAACCGGATGCACGAGCAGGTGCCCGGGGCCACGGCGAAGGGCTCCGTCATGATCGACGGCGTGAACATCTACGACAAGGCCGTCGACCCGGTGCGGCTGCGGCGCCGCGTCGGCATGGTGTTCCAGAAGCCCAACCCGTTTCCCACCATGTCGATCCGCGAGAACGTCCTCGCCGGCCACAAGCTGAACGGCAACTCCGTGAAGGACCCTACAGGCCTCGTCGAGAAGTGCCTGCGCCAGGTCGCGCTCTGGGACGAGGTGAAGGACAAGCTCGACCAGTCCGGCCTCTCGCTCTCCGGCGGCCAGCAGCAGCGGCTCTGCATCGCGCGCGTGCTCGCCGTCGAGCCCGAGGTCATCCTGCTCGACGAGCCGTGCTCGGCGCTCGACCCGATCGCGACCGCGCGCGTCGAGGAGCTCATCGACGGGCTGAAGCAGCGGTATACTTGCGTGCTCGTCACACACAACATGCAGCAGGCCGCGCGGTGCTCTGACTACACGGCTTTCTTCTACATGGGGGATCTGGTGGAGTTCGACAGGACGCAGACCATCTTCACCAACCCCAAGGAAAGCAAGACCGAAGATTACGTCACCGGTAAGTTCGGCTGAGGGGAGCGGGGAGATTCATGCCGACGTCGCACACGAGCAAGGTCTACGAGCACGAGCTACGGACGTTGCGAGAGAAGCTGCTGCTGATGGGCAGCCTGGTCGAGGAGATGATCCAGAAAGGCTCGACCGCGCTCGCGACGCGCGACACGGGCCTCGCCAAGGCGACGATCCGGCTCGACCGCCGGATCAACAGCCTGGAGTGCGAGGTCGACGAGCTGTGCATGAGGATCCTCGCGACGCGCCAGCCCGTCGCCTCCGACCTGCGCTTCGTCACCACGGCGCTCAAGATCGTCACCGACCTGGAGCGCATCGGCGACCTCGTGGTGAACGTCTGCGAGCGGGTGCAAGAGCTCAACGAGGAGCCGCCGCTCGCGCCGGCGGCGGAGCTGCAGGGCCTGTCGGACGAGGCGATCGAGGTGGTGCACGAGGCGCTCGACGCGCTGGTCGCCCGCGACTGCGATCGCGCGAAGGAGCTCCTCACGCGCGACGACGTGATCGACGAGCACTACGCCCGCATCTTCCAGGAGGTGCTCCACACGATGAGCCGCGACCCGAGCACCGTGTACAGGGCCACGCGCATCCAGTCGATCGCGAAGTACCTGGAGCGCATCGCCGATCACGCGATGAACATCGCCGAGTCGGTGGTGTTCCTTGTGAAGGGGACGGACATCCGGCACAACAACCGCCTGAAGGAGAACGATCCGCTCTCCACGCGGCCCCCGCCGCCAGGCCTGCGGGTGCGCTAGCCGTCGCCCGGCGGCGCCGCGCCGCCGTGGCCGTGCGCGTGCCCGTGGTGCTCCTCGTGCTCGCCGCCGCAGCGGGCGTCCTCCCAGCCGACCCAGTAAGGCCCCTCAGGGCCGTGCTCGCGCTTCCAGATCGGCAGGCGCGCCTTGATGCGATCGATGAGCAGGCGGCACCCGCGGAAGGCCTCGCCCCGGTGCGGCGCGCTCGCGGCGCAGGCCACGGCGACGTCGCCGATCCGGAGCGCGCCGATCCGGTGCGTCGCGGCGACGCGCACGCCGGGGATCTCCGCGGCGAGCTCGGCCAGGATCCGCTCGAGCTCGGCCTCAGCCATCGTGCCGTAGGCCTCGTACTCGAGCAGCGTGACGGACCGGCCGTCGTTCACGTCGCGAACGACGCCGAGGAACGTGGCGATACCGCCCGCGCCGGGGTGGGACACGGCGGCGATGAGCTCGTCGAGGCGGAGCGGCTCGGTGCGGATCCGGCTCACGGCGCGCTCCTCTGGAAGTGGCCGGAGCGGCCCCCGCTCTTCTCGAGGAGCTTGATCTCCGAGATCACCATCTCGCGGTCGATGCCCTTCAGCATGTCGTAGATCGTCAGGCACGCGGCGCTCACCGCGACCATCGCCTCCATCTCGACGCCTGTGCGATCGAGCGCCTCCGCGGCGGCGGTCACGCGGATCGACGCGGAGGGCTCGTCCACGTCGAGCTGGACCGCGACGTGCGTGAGCGCGATGCCGTGGCAGAGCGGGATCAGCTCCGGCGTGCGCTTCGCCGCCATGATCCCCGCGATCCTCGCCGCGGCCAGCACGTCGCCCTTGGGCGCGTCGTCGCGCGCGACCCTCGCGATGGTCTCGGGGCGCATGCGCACGGCGCCCGACGCGACCGCGCGGCGGTGCGTGACGGGCTTGCCTTCGACAGGCACCATGCGGGCCTCGCCGCTCGGGGAGAGGTGGGTCGAGAGCGCCTGGCCCTCGCCGGTTTGTTCGGGGGTTCGCGACATCGATCCGGAATCTGACACGGCGAGCCGCGGGACCGGAAGCCGAACCGTGACCCGGAGCCGCGCCGATCAGCCGGCGCGTCAGACGCCGCCTCAGCCGCCGCCTCAGCCGCCAATAGCGCGGATCGACACCGAGGACGCCGTCTCCTCGGTGCAGCCCTTCCACACCGTGCCGTCCGGCTTGAGGCGCCACGCCTCGTCGAGGCGCTGGCGGATCGCCGCCCGATCGCCGGCCTTCGCCTCGAGCGAGGCGTCGACCCCGTCGTCCGTGGCGAGGCACGGCCGGAGCACGCCCGTTGACGAGACGCGCAGGCGGTCGCAGCTCTCGCAGAACGTGTCGCTCGTGCCCGAGATGAACCCCACGCGGAGCGACGGGTCACGGCGGGCTCGGACGTACCGGGCCGGGCCGAGCCCCGGATCGGTGACCGCCTCCTCCGGGAGGAGGTGCTCGGCGAGCCGCGCCCGCATCTCGGCCGCCGTGACGAGGTGCTCGCCGACGAGCCTGGCCCCCTCGGCGATCGGCATCACCTCGAGGAAGCGCGGGATCATCCGCCGCTCCCAGGCCCACAGCGTGAGGCGCTCGAGCTCGTCGTCGTTCACCCCGCGGAGGACGACCGTGTTCAGCTTGATGGAGGAGAAGCCCGCCGCGACCGCCGCGTCGAGGCCCCCCAGCACGCGGGCGAGGTCACCGCCGCGCGTCACCTCGCGGAAACGCTGCGGATCGAGGGTGTCAATCGAGACGTTCAGGCGGTGCAGCCCGGTGTCGCGCAGCGGCCCGGCGAGCCGCGCGAGCTGCGACGCGTTCGTGGTGAGGGCCAGATCGTCGAAGCCGAGCGAGGCGAGGCACGCGACGATGGAGACGATGTCGGGGTGGAGCAGCGGCTCGCCGCCGGTCAGGCGGACCCGCCGGACGCCGGCGTCGCGCAGGGCCTCGAACAGGGTGCGCCAGGCGGGCGTCATGAGCCGGCCGTCGGTGTAGCCGTCGTGGCGCGACGGGCGGCAGTAGGTGCACGCGAAGTCGCACCGGTCGGTGACGGAGATGCGCACGCTCCGCGGCGGGGGCGTCGCGCGCGCGCCGGGCGCCTCGACGGCGCCGTCCCGGTACGGGATCATGGCGGCGCGGCGCCCGGCCCCGCCGCCGCCGAGGAGCGGCAGCGAGCGCCGCCTCAGGGCCGATGCGTCTGCTGAGGTGGGCGCCGGATCGAGGCCAGTCGGAGAAGGCATGTCGTCCCTCGCGGGTCTCCCTAGCCGCCCGCCACAGGTGGGATGAGCGCCACCTCGTCGCCGAAACCTACAGGATCGCTCGGCGTCGCATACACGCCGTTCACGGCCACCCGGATCGAGCCCTTGTAGGGAGTGAGCCCAGGATATCGGGCGCAGACTTTGTCGAGGAGCTCCGCCGCCGTGCAGGGGCCGGCGAGCGGCAGCGCGACCTCTCCGGCGCCGAGGACATCTCTCGCGCCTGCGAACGCGAGCACGCGAACAGCGGCATCCATGGCCGGAAGCTAGCATCGCTGCGCTGGCGCGACACGACGAACTGGGGCCGAGCGCCCCGGGGCCACCCCGGCGAGATGTGCCTACCGGGCCCGGCCGGCACGGCTATCATCGGACCGCTCTCCGCCATGTCCGAAGAAGGCTTTTTACCGGGCACCATCCTGGCCGGTCGCTATCAGGTCCGTCGCGAGCTGGGTCGCGGCGGCATGGGCGTCGTCTATCTCTGCCGCGATCTCGTGATCGACGAGCGCGTCGCGGTGAAGCTGCTCGATCGGCCGGGCACAGGCGCGCGCCCCGAGGACGCCTGGTGGTTCCAGGAGGAGGCCCGCGCGCTCGCCGGGCTCTCGCACCCGGCGCTCGTGAAGGCCCGCGACTTCGGGGCGCTCGCGAACGGAACGCCGTACCTCGTGATGGACGCCGTCCCGGGGCGATCGCTCCACGAGTGGCTCTACCTCGCGCGGCTCGAGAACCCCCTGCCCTGGCCGATCATCTGGAGCGCCATCGACCAGGTCCTCGGCGCGCTGGCGCACGCGCACGCGCGCGGCGTGATCCACGGCGACCTGAAGCCGTCGAACGTCCTCGTCGACCTGCAGCACGGCGGCGAGCCGCCGATCGTGCACGTGCTCGACCTCGGGCTCGCCTGGCTGATCCAGGACCGGATCGATCACCGGCTCGACGGCTCCCGGGAGAGCGAGCCGACGGTGCGCTGGGGCGCCGGCACCCCGGGCTGGATGGCGCCCGAGCAGATCCGCTTCGCGGCGCCCCACGTCGGGCCTCCGACGGATCTCTACGCGCTCGGCTGCATCCTCTACGCGCTGCTCGCCGGCGGCGAGGTCTACGACGGCACGAACGAGGAGCTCCTCCAGCAGCACCGGAGCGCGCCGATCCCGGATCTGCCGCTGCCGCCGGAGGTGCCCGGCGACGTCGCCAAGTTCGCGAAGCGGCTGCTCGCGAAGCGGCCGTGGCACCGGTTCGACTTCGCGGGCGACGCGCGGCGGGTCTGGAAGCGCTTCGAGCCGCGCAGCGACGTGAACGCGATCGCCACGCCGCTGCCGATCGCGCTCCTGACGAGCGGCCGGCTGCCCCCGAGCCGCAAGGAGCTGCTCACGCCCGAGCTGATCGAGCCTCCAGACGACGATCCGCCGCCGTCCGTGACCACCACGGGCCTGCTCGCTCTCCGGCCGAGCCCGTTCGTGGCGCGCACCGGCGAGCGGGCGCGCCTCATGGAGGTCGTGGCCGAGATGGTCGACGCGCCGAAGGCGATGCACCGGTTCGTCCTGCTCGCGGGCGAGGCCGGCGTCGGCAAGAGCCGGCTGGCCGAGTGGCTCTGCGAGGAGGTCCACGAGCGCGCGCTCATGGTGCCGCTCCGCGCGCGCTACCGGCGGATCGCGGCGCCGCTCGACGGCGTGCTCGGCGCGGTGACCCAGCACTACCGGCTGGAGCGGGCGGAGCGGGAGATCGTCGAGAAGGTGCTGATGAACCTCTGGGAGGTCCCGCCCGAGGACGAGGTCGGCAAGACGTGGGTCGCCGCGACAGCCGAGTGGATCAAGCCGTCGCCTCCCGGCAGCGAGGCGGTCGGCCCGACGGGGAAGCGCTTCCGCCTGGATCGCCCGGAGCTCCGCTGGCTGATCATCCGCAAGACGCTGGAGCGGATCGGCCGCGATCGGCCGGTGCTGCTGTGGCTCGACGACCTGCACTACGCCTCGTCGACGACGTTCGAGGGGCTCCTGACGCTCCACCGCGACGCGCCGAACCTCGGCCTGCTCGTCGTGGCGACCGTCCGGAGCGAGGCGGTCGAGTGCGATCCGGCGGCGGCGCGGCGGATCGAGGGCGCGCTCGCGGCGTACGGCGGGGAGCGGCTCGACGTCGCCCCGCTGAACCCGACGCAGACGCACGCGCTGCTCCGCGAGACGCTGCCGCTCGACGACGCGGCGGCCGAGGCGGCGACGGCGCGGTGCAAGGGGAACCCGCTCTTCGCGCTGCAGCTCCTGCACGCGTGGGCGGGCGGCGGCCACCTCCAGCTCCGGGCGGGCAAGTACTTCGTGCCGCGCGGGTCGATGGCGGTGCAGGCGTCGACCACCGCCGACCTCTGGGAGGAGCGGCTCGCGGCGCTGCCCGCCGATCTCCGGGGCGGCGCGCGCGCCGCGGCGGCGCTCGGCGGCGACATCCGGCGCGAGATCCTGCGCGCGCTGCTCGACGCGCTCGACCTGCCCGCGGATCGCGCGATCGCGGCGATGCAGCGCGCGCAGATCCTCCTCGCGGTGGGCGACCGGCTGCGCTGGCCGCACGCGCTGCTCCAGGAGCACCTCCTCTCGCAGCTCTTCCTCGAGCCGGACGCGGCGCGCGTCTTCCGCGCGGCCGCCGACGCGCTCGGGGCGCACCCGGCGGCGTCGAGCCGCCGCATCCTCCGGCACCGGGTGGTCAACCTGCTGCGCGCCGGCGACACCGACGAGGCGGCGGACCTCATGCACGCGCACGTGGCGGCGCACTGGCAGAGCTCGCGCGACATCTCGGCGACGCTGCGCGATCTCGCTGTGCTCGACGGCAAGCTGTCGGGCAGCGACTCGCGCCCGGGGCTCCGGAACGGCGTGGAGACGCGGCCCATCCTGACCGGGACGCGGCTCGGGACGCAGCTCCGCTTCCGGTCGGAGGCGCTGCGGCTGGCGGGCCGCCTCGACGAGGCGCGGCGCGACGCGGAGGAGGCGCGGCGCATCTTCGAGCACGCGGGCGACCGGGAGAACCAGGCGCACTGCCTGCGCCTGCTCGGGCACATCGCGTCGGACGTCGGCGCGGAGGCGCAGGGACGGCGGCTCGTGGCGCGCGCGCACGCGATCTTCGACGAGATCGGCCACCGCCACGGGCAGGCGCAGTGCGAGGTGCTGCTCGGGGAGATCGACTACCAGCTCGGCGAGCACACGCGGGCGCGGGCGGTGCTCGCGTCGGGCGAGGCGCGGTTCCTGGAGGTCGGCGATCGGCTCGGCCGGGCGCAGTGCCTGCTCCTGCAGAGCATGGTCGAGCAGGCCGGGGCGCTGTCCGAGGCGGCGCGGACGCTGCTCACGACGGCGCGCGCCGACTTCGACGCGATCGGCTACCGGCTCGGGCTCGCGCAGTGCGACCTGACGCTCTCGCACGTGGATCACCGCCTCGGGCGCTTCGATGCGGCGCGCGAGGGCGCGCTCGCGGCGCGGCAGAGCTTCCGCGACCTCGCGAACCCGCGCGGCGAGGCCGGGTGCGAGCGGCTGCTCTCGATGGTGGCGCTCGACGCGGGCGCGCCGGAGCTCGCCGAGGATCACGCGCTCGCGGCCGGCAGGATCTACGAGACGCTGGCGGACCCGTGGGGGCTCGTCGAGGCGCGGCTGCTCTTCGCGCAGATCGCGCTCCACCGCGGGGACGCGGAGCAGGCGCGGGAGCACCTCATGGCGTGCGAGGCGGTGGCGCTCGCCGAGGCCGAGCCGCGGCAGCACCGGCACCTGACGCTCGCGTGGCTCGCGTACCACGAGGGGCGGTTCCACGAGGCGGCGCGGGAGCTCGACGCGGCGCGGGCGTCCTTCAAGGACAGCCGGACGGGGGACCACACGCCGCAGCTGCTCGAGCGGTTCGCGCGGATGGGGTGGCCCAAGCCGGCGGGGACGCGGATCAGCGGGTGGATGAGGACGCTGGCGCTGGCCTGAGCCGGCTGGCGCGCCTCGGTCGAGGGAGCGAGAGCTACAGCGGCAGCCAGAAGTCGGGGCCGAAGAGGCGGCGCGCGGCCTCGATCGTGCGGAGGGCGCGGGGGAGGTCGAGCTTCGCCTGGTGCTCGGCGAGCTGGACGACGTAGGGGATCCAGAGCGGGCGGCAGACGACCAGCGCGGCGAGGTGGAACTCGGCCTCGTCGGTCTGACCGAGACCCGTCGCGACACGCGCGAGGATGGTGTGCACAGGGACCGGCGAGCCGAGCGGCGCGATCGCGGTCGCGCAACGACGCACGCCCTCCGCAGCCTGCTCGCTGGGGTGGCGGCGGAACTCCTGGAACGCCTCCTCGAGCTCTTGCTCGTCGCTGACCTGCTCCGGCAAGTGCTGCGCCACCAGCTTCTTCCAGTGCTCGACGAACGGCAGCTCCGCGAGCGCGCTCGACCGGTCGGCGTGCGCGACGAGCAGATCGGCCTCCTTCCAGTCGCCAGCCTCGCGCGCGAACTCGAGCCCGGAGACGACGCGCGCCTCCTCGTGAAGCCCAGGCTCCTTCGTCAGGAGCCACCGCTGCCAGTACAGCGCGCCCCGGAAGGCCACGCGCGCGAGCGGCTCCTTGCCGTCGGCGCGCATCCGCAACGCCACGTCGATGAGCGCGCTCTTGTGCCGCTGGACGTCCTCGACCACGAGGCTCGCCGGCCACGCACAGAGCCCGCACGCCTCGGAGATCATCGCGCGCCCCTCACGCCGCGCGCCGGCCGCCCGCCAGCAGGCCGTGCAGAAGGAAACCTCCCCGACACACACCCACGCTACCACGGCGCGCGCGACGCGCGACAGGTCGTCGGGGCAGACGGAAAGCAGACGGAAGGCAGACGGAAGATAGTCGGAGACAGATGGCGGGCAGCCAACAGCGCGCGACGAGGCGCACGGGCGAGCTGCGCGGCGCATCGATCTCGACTCCAGCGGGGGTTCCTGCACAATGGGCCGTTGCGGCAGCGACCGAGCGGTGGGGACGGCGGCCGCTCGAGGTGCGGATTGGCGATCGAGGTCGAGAGGACAACCCAGCAGCGTGGCGCTCCTGACAGTGGACGGCGCCGACAATGAGCCACCGAGATCTCTACCGCGCCGCGTTCGACGCGGCCGAGGACGCGCTCTTCCTCCTCGAGAACGGCCGCGTGATCGACGCGAACCCGGGCGCGACGCGGCTGTTCTCGGGGCCCGAGCAGGGCCTCCTCGGGCGCGAGCTCGCGGACCTGTCGCCGCTCCTCCAGCCCGATGGCCAGGCCTCCGCAGAAGGGCTGAAGCAGAAGATCGAGGCGGCGAGCCGCGGCGAGCCGCAGCGGTTCCGCTGGCTCTACCGGCGCCCGGGCGGGGGCTTCGTCCACGGCGATACGCAGCTCGCGCGGCTCGCCCTCGCCGACGGCGCCGGGCCGGTCCTGCGCGCCGTCGTGCGCGAGGAGGACAAGGAGCAGCGGCGGCTCTACGCGCTCGCCGTCGACATGCTCGGCACCGCCACGCTCGACGGGCGGTTCAAGGAGCTCAGCCCCTCGTGGGAGCGCACGCTCGGCTTCAGCCGCCAGGAGCTGATGGGCCGGCCGTACGTCGACTTCCTCCACCCCGAGGACAAGGCGCGCACCCTCTCCGAGACCGACACGTTCTCGACGGGCGCGCAGACGCTGACCTACGAGAACCGCTTCCGCTGCAAGGACGGCTCGTACCGGTGGCTCGAGTGGAACGCGATGCTCGCGCTCGACGAGGGGCTCGTCTACTTCGTCGCCCGCGACGTGACGCGACGCAAGGGCGCCGAGCTGGCGCTCCGCGACTCCGAGGAGAAGCTGCGCGCGCTGTACGAAGGCATCCCCCACATCCTGATCGTGGCCGACAAGGACGCGAGGATCGTCTCCGTGAACCGGCTGTATCCGGTGCTCCGGAGCGAGGAGATCGTCGGCAGGAGCCTCTACGATTTCACGTCGCCGGAGCACCACGACACGGTGAGGCAGGCGCTGGAGACCGTGCTCCAGACCGGCGGACGGGCGCAGTACGAGGCGGTCGGCCTCGGGGCGAACGGCGAGCCGGCGTGGTACGCGAACCACGTCAGCACGATCCCGGGCGCCGGCGACGCCACGAACCTGCTCATCGTCGCGGAGAACATCACCGATCGCCGGCGCGCCGAGGAGCAGCGACGCGAGAGCGAGGTGCGGTTCCACGCCGCCGTCGAGGCCAGCATGGACGCCTTCCTCACGATGATCTCCCGGCGCGACGAGCGCGAGGAGGTCGCCGATTTCGTGATCACGGGGCTCAACGCGCGCGCCGCGGCGATGCTCTCGATGCCGCGCGAGGGGCTCCTCGGCCAGCGCCTGTCGGAGCTCGGTCACTCGCCCGAGGCCGGCGTCCTCCTCGACAGGTGCCTGCGCGTCGTCCGGAGGGGGGCGCCGCTCGAGGAGGAGGTCCTCCTGCCCGCGCCGCCCGGCCAGCCGTCGCGCCCGGGCGCCTGGGTGCACCACCACGTCGTGCCGATCCAGGCCGGCGTGGCCGTGACGATGCGGGACACGACCGATCGCAGGCGGCTCGAGGATCAGCTCCGCCAGTCGATCGAGCGCCTCGAGTCGTACGCGGAGGAGCTCGAGGGCAAGAACCGGCTGCTCGCCGAGGAGAACGCCGAGCGCGAGCGGACCGCGAGCGTCCTGCGCCAGCAGCAGGAGGCGATCCGCGCGCTCTCGACGCCGATCATCCAGGCGTGGGAGGGCGTCCTCGTGCTGCCGATCATCGGCGCGCTCGACAGCGGCCGGGCCACGCAGATCATGGAGAAGCTGCTCGGGGAGGTCGTCCGCACGCAGGCTCACTTCGCCGTGCTCGATCTGACCGGCGTGGAGGACGTGGACGCGCCGACGGTCGACCACCTGCTCCAGGTCGCCCGCGCCGCGAGCCTGCTCGGCAGCCGCTGCCTCATCTCCGGCATCTCCCCGAGGGTCGCGCAGGCGATCGTGGAGCTCGGCAGCGACGCGCGGACGTTCGAGACCTTCGCCGAGCTCGAGGACGCCCTGCGCCACGCGCTGCTCGTGTCAGGCGCCCGCCTGCCGAGGCTGCGGCACGGCAAGCGCTGACGCGCGGAGCCCGGGGCGCGCGCGGGGCGCCGCGCGTCGACGCGGCCCGGCGCTACGCCTCGTCGGCCTCGAACTCCTCGCGCAGCTCGCGGGCGCGCGCCGCGTGGCGCGCCGCCTCGGCGCCCTCGCCGATCGCGGCGGCGTACGTCGCGGCGCGGGCGTACGCCGCCGCCGCCGCCCGCAGATCGCCGCCCCGATCGTAGTGGTGGGCGAGCAGGGCGGCGCCCTCGTCGCCCGGCGCGCGGAGCTCTAGCCAGTCGGCGACGAGCAGGTGGATCCGCCGACGGATCTTGAGGCTCAGCATCTCGTAGGCGACCTCGCACGTCGCCTGCTCCGCGAAGACGTACTCGCGCTCGCCCGGGAATGTCGCGGGGGAGCGCAGCCGGATGAGCTGGCGCTCGCACAGGCGCGCGAGAAGCTCGCCGGTGGACGCGCCGCCGCCGTGGCGCACCGAGAACGGCGGATCGAGATCCTGGAGCTCCGCGAGGATGCGCTCGCTCGACATCGGCGAGCGCGCCTGCGGGGCGTCGTTCCGGAGCCGCTCGACAGCGCCCTCCCAGAAGGTCCGACCGACGACCGCTGCCTGCGCGAGGAGCCCGCGCGCGTCGGCGTCGAGCCGGTCGAGGCGCGCCTGGACGACGCCGTGCACCGTCGGCGGCAGGCTCAGCGTGCCCAGCGCGTCCTCGCGCACGCGCCACGCGCCCCCCTCGGCCTCGATGGCGCCGGCGTCAACGAGGTGCTGGAGCATCTCCTCGACCGTGCGCGGGTTGCCCTCGGCGCGCTCGGCGAGCGCGCGCACGAGCTCGGGGCTCAGCTCGGCGACGCCGCGGAGCCGATCGCGGATCATCTCCTCCGCGTGCCGCCGCGCGAGCGGGAGCGCTTCGACGCGGACGTAGGCCTCCTTCGCGATGCCCCAGTCCGGGCGGCGCTCGTAGAGCTCGGGGCGCGCGGCGCACACAACGCAGAGCGGCAGCCCCTCGGCGTGCGCCACGAGCTCCTCGAGCAGATCGAGCGTCGCGTCGTCGGCCCACTGGAGGTCGTCGCAGACGATCACCATCGGCGTCCGCTCGAGCGCGAACGTGACCAGGTGCGCGAGCGCGGACGCGATCCGGCGCTTCGCCAGGATGCTGCCGCGCGCCGCGGTGTCGAGGAGCCCGGCGGGCGCTGGCCGCGCGCCGAGGATGGCCGCCAGCCGGGCGAGGATGTCCTCGAGATCGCTCGATCCGAGCGGCCTCGCCAGCGACGGGGACGGATCGAGCTCGTCGTCGTCCTCGTACTGCA
Organism: Sorangium cellulosum; assembly: GCF_001589285.1. Taxonomy (GTDB): domain Bacteria; phylum Myxococcota_A; class Polyangia; order Polyangiales; family Polyangiaceae; genus Sorangium; species Sorangium cellulosum_G. The sequence continues at coordinate 27,223 of NZ_JEMA01000937.1, forward strand.
CGGCGCCGGCTCCCCTGCGCCCGCTCACTGTCGAGCTGATCGGCCCGCGCAGGGGGACGGACGTCGTGCGGGCGACGACGGGCGACGCGCCCCCG